>WFNS01000001.1 GCA_015488495.1 Gammaproteobacteria bacterium
CCTGTCGCAATAACGTATCGAGAAATTCCTCTGGAGATTTCGGTGGGGTTTTGAGGGCCTGGCGTTGAAGCCTGGCGACGTTGCAGACAGCACCAGGGTCGATATCCAGGAGATGGCCGATGAATTCATCGGGGTGCCGGGCTTCGATTCCATAGCGTCCGATGATGTTTGCGGGGAAGTCGTTGAGGTTGAAGGTGACGATGACACCGGCCTGGCATCGGATCGCCGCCGCCAATACATGGCGATCATCCGGGTCGGGCAGCTCCAGGCTGTCGATGAGTTCTTCGTAGCCCGTCACCAGACAATCGGGAACGGCCTGGTTCAAGAGTTGCCGGGTACGATCGAGTTGTTCAGCCGTGATGTCCTGCCGGTTACCCAGTACACCACCGATCCATTCGGCGTGGATGTGATCGGTCCAGCGCGCTCGGAAGAGCTCCGTCATGGCCAAGCGCAGGAGAAGGTCGCGCAGCGGCGCCGGATAGAGAACGCAGGCGTCATAGATCGCGGTGAAGTTCGCCATGCGTTCAGTATCCCATGTCGAGCTCCTGGGCCTGTTCGGTCAACTCGTCCAGTACACGAACACGCTGGGCGTCAACGCGCTTCTTGTATTCCACCAGATCCCGGAAGAGAACGCGGCGACGGGTGCCCACCTTGCGGTAGGGAATTTCACCCTGTTCCAGGAGTTTGACCAGATAGGGCCGGGAGACGTTCAGAAAGTCTGCGGCTTGCTGCGTGGTAAGCTCGGCATGGTGGGGCACCAGCGTAATCGCGTCCCCCTGGGCCATGTGGGCCAGGATATCGACCAGCATGCGCATCGCCGAGACGGGCACCGTAATTTCCTGATCCCTCTCGATCAGCCGGATACGCGCGGTTTCCCCGCGTCCCAAGCAGGCCGCGAGCAGACGGCTGCTCTGTGCGGCCAGTTCTGCATCCTGCTCGCTCGGGGCGATCGCCTCATGATGTTTTCTCGC
This sequence comes from Gammaproteobacteria bacterium, assembly GCA_015488495.1. Classification (GTDB taxonomy): domain Bacteria; phylum Pseudomonadota; class Gammaproteobacteria; order Thiohalospirales; family Thiohalospiraceae; genus DRMK01. The sequence goes on from WFNS01000001.1 coordinate 972, forward strand.
TGCCGTTGCCATGTTCGTAACCCTCTGTTTATAAAACAAATACAAAACCTCATGTCCTTTTGCCCCCAAAATGATAGCCTATAAGCGAAATAAACGCAATATATGAAACGAACGAAACGGCGAATTCCTTATGGCCGATAATCAAAGGGATCAAACTCTGCCCCCCCATCGATTCCTGCCGATACTTCCCCTACGAATCTGCTTTCTTTTTCAGCGAAATCTTTTCTTTTTTCGTTCAGCTGGTCAGTTCCTGGAACCTTGAACGTGAAATATGTCGTTGCCGAGTGAACGATCATACCCCAGGCGTAGCCTCTCGACGCAGCAAGTTCAGCGCTACGGGAGGGCGGTATCAACCCTCACGGGAAGAGTCCTGCTCCAGTGGGGCGAAAAGTTGTTGAAGCTCCTCTGCGGAGAGTTTCATCTCCGCGTCCCGCTCACCGGGGGCGTAGATCCCCTGTGCCAGTGCATGTTTTTTCTCCTGCATGGCCAGGATCTTCTCCTCCACCGTGTTCTCCGTGATCAACTTGTAGACGAACACCGCCTTCTCTTGCCCGATACGGTGGGCGCGGTCGGTGGCCTGGTTCTCCACCGCCGGATTCCACCAGGGATCGTAGTGGATGACAGTGTCCGCCTCGGTGAGATTCAGCCCCACACCGCCCGCCTTGAGGCTGATCAGGAAAATGTCGGCGGCACCGCTGCGGAACCGCTCGATGGCCTCGTCCCGCTTGCGGGTCTGTCCGGTCAGCTTGCTGTAGCGCATCCCCAGCCGTTTCAGCTCCGACTCGATGATTCCGAGCATTTTGGTGAACTGGGAAAAGAGCAGGATCCGGCGTCCCTCCTCCACCATCTCCGGCAGGATCTGCAGCAAGAGCTCCAACTTGGCGGACTCCTCGACCTTCCTGGCCTGCCGCAATGACAACAGCCTCGGGTCACAGCAGGTCTGACGCAGTTTGAGCAGGGCATCGAGGATGGTGATGTGGCTCCTGGCCAGTCCCTTGCTGGCGATGGCATCGCGCACCCTTTTCTCCATGGCGACACGGATACTCTCATAGAGTGCGGCCTGGCGATTGCCCAGGGTCACCGAGCGCACGATTTCGGTCTTCTCCGGCAGCTCGTCGGCTACTTCCGCCTTGGTGCGACGCAACATGAAAGGGGCGACCCGCCGTGCCAACCGTTTGCGGCACTCCTCGTCACCCTCCTTCTCGATGGGATTGCGGAACAGCTGTTTGAAGTGGCGGCTCTCCCCCAGAAATCCCGGCATGAGGAAATCGAACAGCGCCCACAGCTCACCGAGATGGTTCTCCATCGGGGTGCCGGTGAGACAGAGGCGGTGGCGGGTCCTTATCTTCCGGACCACCTGTGCCGCCTTCGCGCGGGGGTTCTTGATGGTCTGAGCCTCGTCCAGGATGAGGTAGTGATACTCTTGACCCAGCAACCGTTCCTCATCCCGCACCAACAACGGATAGGTGCTGAGCAACAGGTCGTACTGCGCCATCTCCCCGAATCGCTGGTGACGATCCGGCCCCTGCAGAACCAGCACCTTGAGCCGCGGGGTGAACCGCTCCGCCTCCCGCCGCCAGTTGCTCATCAGGCTGGTGGGAGCGATGATCAGACAGGGCCTGTCCATCCGTCCGCGCTGTTTTTCCAGCAGCAGATGGGCCAGGGTCTGGACCGTCTTCCCCAGCCCCATGTCATCGGCCAGAACCCCGCCGAATTCGTACTTGCGCAGGAACTGCAACCAGTTGAGCCCCTCCTGCTGGTACCGGCGCAGGGTGGTGCGCAGTCCACGGGGAGGCTTCACCTCCTCGATCCCCTGAAAACCCCGCAGCTTTCTGCCTAGCTGGCGCAAACTCTTGCCGCTGCGCCAGCGCAACGCCTCACCACCCCGCTCCTCCAGCTCCGCCAGGCGACCGGCATCGAACCGGGAGAGGCGCAGGGCACCGCCCTCCTCCAGACCGGAGGAATCGTACAGTTCGTAGAGGGTGTCAAGCACCGGCTCGATGCGCTCACGGGGAACGGTCAGATAGCGATTCTCACCCATGGGGATGGTCAGGGTCTCCGGAAGCATCCCCGGTTCATGGTGCTCGAGGACCGGAGCGATCAACGGCAGCAACGGGTAGCGCTCTCCTTCGATCTCCACGTCGAAACGGAGATCGAACCAATCTCCTTCACCATCCAGCTCCACCGACCAGTCGCCGCCGGCATGAAACCGGATCTGGAAGGTGTCGTCGAACTCGATCAGCCACCCTTCCGCCTCCAGCTCCGGTACCGTCCGGGTGAGAAAGTGATGCCAGCGGGCGGCGATCTCCATCGGGCCGCCTTCCGCCTGATTGAAAAATTCCACATCACGGCCGTCGGCGCTGGTGCGCGGCTGGAAACCGAGCCCGTGAATCCGCCCGATGGCGGCATTCTCCTGGTGCGGGTCCCGCCACACCCGCAGTACACTCTCTGCCGTGAAGATGTTTTGTGCCTCGGTCAGCGGGAGGTAATGGATTTCGTGGCCCCGGTAACGGAATCGCAGCCGCATGGTATGAAACGGGGTTCCCTCCGGACCAGCCTCTCCGCGCAGACAGAGCACAGGCTGTGGCGCCTCGCCGGAGAGTTCGACGACCTCCACCTCCTGCGGAGGCGGCAACGGCGTGACGGGCAGCTCCTGCAGCAAACGCCTGCTGAACGCCTCAATCTGTTCGGCGGGAACCGCCGGCGCCCGTAACAGCTGGGCGAGCTGCTGCGCCGTGAAGGGGTTGTCTTTCAGCGGACCGATGACCGCCCCCTCCTCCCCGTGATCCAGATAGAGGGGTGGCTCGGTCAGCAGCAGCCCTCCTCCCTCCACCACCCCCAGATGGAGACGGGCCTCCCCGTGCTCTCCCGGCTGCCACTCCACCCGCAGCGTTCGCTCCTCCCCACCCACCACGGGTGGCGAATCGAGAAGGCGCCAGTGGCAACGGCCGGTCTGCAGCATCTTGCTCAGGGCGAGAAAGCCGACGTCGCCCCGGATCCGGGGGTCTCCGTACCAGATCCCTTCGTTGCAGATCTCCAGCAGACTGGAGATCTGCGCATCGATCGGCTGCAGATACCGGGGACGATAGTAACCGTCGGCGATACCGCTCAACTCCACCGGTCTCCCCTTGCCGATTCCGCCCCGTTTGAGATAGCGGCACACCCGGAACTCCACCCTCAATTCCCCCGGCTGCTCCCCCGGATGAAGGATATAGAACAGGTGCTCATCCGACCGCGCAGACTCGGCCGGAACCGTCGCCTTCACGAACCCTTGCAGCCACTCCAGGCACTGGTCACCCGACACCGGCGGTGCCGCCCTGCTCCGCGACAGCTCGAGCTGGTACTGCAGCGCAGCGGCTACCACGTGCTTGCAGTTGAAATGCATGGGACAGCTGCATATCCCGTGGATATCCACCTGTCCCTCGACCCAATGAATCCGGATTTGCTGTCGATAGCTGTTTCTGCCCCGCCCCTTGACAGTTGCGGAGAGCTGGACGGAGGAATCGTCCTCCGCTTCGACCCGAAGCGAACTCACCCGCCCTTGCTCGAAATAGCGTCTGCCCCGATCATAGTAGCTGCTGGAGACATTCCTTCGGATCTCTCCCCTCTTTAGCACCTTTCTGTTCTGCGTCATCTTCTTCCTCGGCGAACACGACTCCCGGCATGCAGCAGCTGCCGGCCAAAATGGGCGCCTCCGATTGATTCAAGGCTCCCGCAGTCCCTGGATGGGCTGCATGCGGTTCGGCGACCCAGTTCGCTGGTTTGGCGAAGGCAGATGGAAACGTGCGTTTTTCACCTGCCGTTTCCGAAAAACCCTTTGGCAGATTATTCTGCCCCCCGAAAGTATATCCCGAACAGGGAAAAGAAAGGGCCTCCTCACGGTCAGGCAGTGACGATCTCCCGTAAAAGGGGCACCTGAAAAAAAGTAGCCCATCAAATTTCAAACGAAATTTTCCAAGGATCACAGCATATACCCGGCGCGAGTGCAGCGATACCCAATGCCCTTTCCACCTCGTTTACGCCCAATGGTTTCCCTTATCGCACGAACTCGCAGGGGGGATTTGGCGACCGAGGGAGATATTCGGGATAGAATAGGGAGACATGGCCGGCCGCATCCCCCAGCAATTCATCGATGAACTGATCTCCCGGACGGATATCGTCGAGCTGATCGGAGAGTATGTCCCCCTGAAAAAGGCGGGGCGCGAATTCGTCGCCTGCTGTCCCTTTCACGATGAAAAAACCCCCTCCTTCACCGTCAGCCCGCCAAAACAGTTCTACCACTGTTTCGGCTGCGGAGCCCACGGGACGGCCCTCGGCTTTCTCATGGAGTACGAACACCTGGACTTCGTGGAGGCGATCCATGAGCTGGCGGCACGGGCCAACCTGCCGGTTCCGACGGAGGCCGAGCAGGTCGGGAAGACGCGAAAAGACCACTCCAGATTGTATGAGATTCTGGAGAGATCGGCCCGATGGTACCGCCGCCAGTTACGGGAACATCCGGCCGCTCCGCACGCCATCGACTATCTGAAAGGCAGGGGCCTGAGTGGCGAAACCGCCGCCGCTTTCGGGATGGGCTTCGCCCCCCCGGGATGGAGCAACCTGCTCGACGCCTTCGGCAAAGATCAATACCACCCCTTGCTCGAGGCCGGCCTGGTCGTAGAAAAGGAAAACGGCAGGGGCTATGACCGGTTTCGCAACCGCATCATGTTTCCCATCCACGATGACCGCGGCAGGGTCATCGGTTTCGGTGGCAGGATCCTGGATGAAGGCACGCCGAAATATCTCAACTCCCCCGAGACGGCAATATTCCACAAGGGAGAAGGGCTCTACGGTCTCTATCAGGCGCGCAAGGCGTTACGCAAGCTGGAGCGTATCCTGGTGGTGGAAGGGTACATGGATGTCATCTCCCTGGCACAACATGGAATCCCCTGGTCGGTGGCCACGCTGGGCACTGCCACCACGCAGGCCCAGTTGCGGCGGCTGTTCCGCGTCGTACCGGAGGTGATATTCTGCTTCGACGGCGATCGGGCCGGGCGGGAAGCCGCCGTGCGGGCAATGGAGAACGTCATACCCGAGATGAGGGAAGGGCGTCATATCCGCTTCATGTTTCTCCCAGAAGGAGAGGATCCGGATAGTCTGGTCCGGAAAGAAGGGCCCGAGGAGTTCACTGCCAAAATCGGGAACTCCATCGCATTTTCGGAATTTTTCTTCGAGCATCTGACCGGGCAAACCGATATGACGACCATCGAGGGGCGAGCCAGACTGGTGGAACTGGCAAAGCCCCACATCCAGCGCCTGCGTCAGGGAGTGTTTCGAGACATGATGCTGGCCAAGTTGAGGGAACTCAGCGGCACCGATACAGTCCAACTTCGCAGCAGTGGTAACAAAACCACCACGAAAAGAGCACTGCGTGGTAAAAAACATGTAAAAAGCACCCCCTCCCCGTTGCGGCTGATAGTGGCGTTGTTACTACAATGTCCCAGGTTGGCCGAACTGGCGGGGCGGCCGGAGCGATTCCAGCGCTTCAGTGGGAAAGGGGCAAACCTGCTGGTGCAATTACTGGAGCTGTTGCAGGCCAATCCGGACTTGAACGCTGGCGCGATAGTGGAGCGCTGGCGAGATCAGGAAGAAGGACGTTACCTGGCCAAGCTTGCTGGCTGGACACCACCTCTTGAGGACGAAGCCAGCCTGGAAGCAGAGTTTCTAGGGGCGCTGATACGCCTGGAACAACAGCTTAGAGAGCTTCGGACAGAGGAGCTTCTGAACAAAGCCCAACAACATCCCCTCTCCCCGGCGGAAAAAGATGAGTTACAACGACTCCTGAGCCGAAACGGAGAGTAGTAACAGAGCAGAGGGAATCCTCAGGCAAAGCGAGCCGAAGCGAAATCCGGGGGAAGGTGAACCGAGCATCTCGGGCCGGGGTTGGCACCGGGTCAAGCATAGCATGAGGCCTGGGCGGTATGAACGCGAAGTGGTTACTAGATTTTGGTCTTGTTTTCGTGTTATGATGGGATGTTAAGTTGCCCCAAGAGGTACTCATATTAAATCCATGAATCAGGATAAACAGGAATCACAGATTAAATTGCTGATTGCCAAAGGCAAGGAGCAGGGCTACCTGACCTATGCCGAGGTCAACGATCATCTGCCGGACGACATCGTCGAACCCGAACAGATCGAGGATATCGTGGCCATGATCGACGACATGGGTATCACGGTGTATGAAACTGCACCGGATGCCGACGCCTTGCTGCTGGCCGATCGGGTGACCACCGACGAGGATGCCGTGGAAGCCGCGGCAGCCGCTCTGGCCACCATGGATGCGGAGTTTGGCCGCACCACCGATCCCGTGCGCATGTACATGCGGGAGATGGGGGCCGTGGAGCTACTCACCCGGGAGGGTGAGATCGCCATCGCCAAGCGCATCGAGGAAGGGGCGCACCAGATGCTTTCCGCCCTGGCGCTCTACAGCGGCACCTCCGAGGAGCTGCTGCGCAATTTCCAGCAGGTGGAGAGTGGCGAGGTACGGCTGCGAGAGATCATCAAGGGTTTCGCGGACTACTCCGTGCCGGAGGAGGAGATTCCCCAGCCGGCCGCTGCCGAAGAGAGCGATGAGGTGGATACGGGCCCCGATCCGGAAGAGATCCGTGCTCATGTGGAGAAACTGGGCAAGCTTCACGAAAGGGCCAAGAAACGGGCCGCCCGGTACGGCTATGCCGATGAAAAGGCCAAAGAGCTGCGCCAGCAGGTAGCAGACCTGCTGATGGAGCTGAAACTGACGCCCCGGTTCACCGACATCCTCGCAAGCAACCTGCGAGCCATGGTGGAGCGGATCCGTTCTCACGAGCGGATCGTGATGGATATCTGCGTCAACAAGGCCCACATGCCTCGCAAGGATTTCCTTGCCTCTTTCCCCGAGAATGAAACCAATCCGGAGTGGCTGCAGCAGCTCATCGATGCCGACGAGGACTACTCCGGTGTAGTGGAACATTTTGCCGACGAGATTCGGGGCGCCCAGGAGAAACTCGCGGAGATCGAGAAAGAGTGCGGCATGAAGATCGGCGACATCAAAGAGATCAATCGCAAGATGTCCATCGGCGAAGCCAAGGCTCGCCGCGCAAAAAAGGAGATGGTGGAAGCCAATCTGCGTCTGGTGATCTCCATCGCCAAGAAGTACACCAACCGGGGGCTCCAGTTCCTGGACCTCATCCAGGAGGGGAACATCGGGTTGATGAAGGCGGTGGACAAGTTCGAATACCGTCGCGGCTACAAGTTTTCCACCTATGCCACTTGGTGGATTCGCCAGGCGATCACCCGCTCCATCGCTGATCAGGCACGCACCATCCGCATCCCGGTGCACATGATCGAGACCATCAACAAGCTCAATCGGATCTCGCGTCAGATGCTGCAGAAGATGGGACGGGAGGCGACTCCTGAGGAGCTCGCTGAGCAGATGGAGATGCCCGAGGACAAGATCCGCAAGGTGCTCAAGATCGCCAAGGAGCCCATCTCCATGGAGACCCCCATCGGTGACGACGAGGATTCACATCTGGGCGACTTCATCGAGGACCAGAGCATTGAGTCCCCGGCCGAATCGGCCAATGCCTCCGCCCTGCGGGAAGCGACGCGCGAGGTCCTCGAAGGTCTCACCGCCCGCGAGGCGAAGGTTCTGCGCATGCGTTTCGGGATCGATATGAACACGGATCACACCCTGGAAGAGGTGGGCAAACAGTTCGACGTCACCCGCGAGCGCATCCGCCAGATCGAAGCCAAGGCCTTGCGGAAGCTACGTCATCCTGCTCGTTCCGAGCAGCTGCGCAACTTCCTGGACCTGGAGGCAGACTAACAGGAACGGATGGACAACACACAGCCGAGTGTTGCCGTCCTCCCTGCTCTAGGGATATACTCATCCCCCTTTCCAGGGCCTGTAGCTCAGTTGGTTAGAGCAGGGGACTCATAATCCCTTGGTCCCAGGTTCGAGTCCTGGCGGGCCCACCATAAAATCAAGCTACAATAACTGCTTCATACGGAAGGGTGCCTGCAATCTCGGTACTTTGTGTCCGGGACTGCGCTGTAGCGACCATTACCCGGGCGGCTGCACAGCTTCTCGATGCCCCATTGAACCATCCCGTGGAGCCACCGGATCCGGCTGGGTCGGAGGCTATACTCACCAAGAGAGACAACAATCCATGACGGCAACCGTTGTCATTCTTCCGACCCGCCTCCCGTGAAGATCCCCGCCTGGTTGGCCGAGGGGCTAAGGCAACCGGCACGACAGCAAGTGGCCATGCTCGAACCCCCGGTTGCCCAGATGGTCATCGACGAATGGGCCGCGCTGCTCGAAGTGGGTGCCATCCACCGCTTGCCCATCTGGTTATCTCTGCTCCCTGGTGATGCGCACGGATACGGGTGCCTTTCTTCCCCGGTATGCCGATGGCATGGCAGAACTGCGGCAGGAGAAAGAGACCTGAAGATTCAACCGACAAGGCAGGAAATGACTCGATGCAGGTGCTGTCAACAGGTGCTATAATCAACCCTGTTCACAGGACACGAGGAACGACCATGAACATCAAGTTCTCCGAGGACGTGGTACCGCTCACGGACCTGAAGACCAATCCGGGCCGGGTGGTAAAACACACTGCGGAGACCCACCGGCCCGTGCTAATCACCAGTCGCGGGCGGGGCGTGGCCGTGGTGCAGTCGGTAACGGACTTCGAAACCGCCGAGGAGGAACGGGCCTTCATGCGCGCCGTGGTAGAGGGTCTAGCCGACCTGGATGCAGGACGTGAGGTCACTCTGGCGGAGGCCCGGGCACGGCTCGGTCTGAAATAACCCCGTGCCGACGCTTGTCGTCACCTTCGCCGAATCCGCGCTAGCGGACCTGGAGGCGATTCTGGCATGGTACGCGGAACAGGACGTACCGGAGATCGGCCGGCGACTGGTGGGGGAGATCATCGACCACGTGCAAGCGCTCAGGAATCATCCCGACATGGGCCGTGTGGTACCAGAGTTTGACCGGCCCTTCCTGCGGGAACTGATCCATCCCCCCTTTCGCATCGTCTACCGACGCGAACCGAAATGCATCCGCGTGGTACGAGTCTGGCGCAGCGAGCGCGTGCTGCGCCTGCCGGCCGACGAGCCAGACCAATCCTGAGCCGGATTTTCTCCTCAGGCTTTTCCCACCTCTTGCCAGGTGATGGCAGTGCAATCACCTCAGAGTTGATCCGGAGAACAGGGAAGTCAGCCGGACAGCTTCGGCGACCGGCCCAAGGCACAGTGCGAGACGACCACAGAGAAACAACATGCCCACACGGTGACCGTGTCAGCCTGGGCTTCACTCCCCTGGCACTTTTGCCTTGACGGAAAGGGCGTGTAACTGACCACTGCCGAGCTCTTGCGAGAAGAGGGCTAGGATCGGTTGTTGGCGCTGCAGGGACCGCTTGCCTCGGAAGAACTCGCTGACGATGGTTACCTCGAAATGGCAGTCGGCCCCTCGAACATCGATTTCCGCATCCGGGCACAGTTCCTTGATGCGTTCGATTACATCACCCTTGTCCATTGCTTGCGTCCCGCCGGGAGGCAGCCTCCTGCAACAGCGGAAGAAGTTCGCCATTCTCCAGCATCTCTTCCACGATATCACTCCCGCCAATGATCTCGCCGTTGACGAACAGTTGGGGATAGGTGGGCCAGCCGGAAACCGCAGGAAGATTCTGGAAAATAGCCGGAGACTCGATGACGTTGACATAGGCAAAGCCAACACCGGTGGACTTGAGCAGATCAGCGGCCTTGGCCGAAAAACCGCAGTAGGGTTCGTTTGGGGTTCCTTTCATGTAAAGAATGATGGGGTTCTCTTCGATCTGTTGCTTGATACTCTCTTCTATGTTCATCTCTTTTCCTGGCTTGGTTGCAAAAAACGAATCCCTATTTTCAGGGAATGTATCCCGGCTTTTCTTCCGGTACGGTAATCCATCCTGGCACCTTGGAACCAGCCGATGACGGAAGGTTCAATGATTCTCGATACCTCTCTCCGACATGGTACCTTGCTTCAGCCCCCTCAGAGCATTATCGTCGTGATTCAATGCCCCCATCGCTCGGATTCCACCGCCGACGCAACTGTTCCCGGTTCATGGCCAACCATTGCAAGGCGATGATCGGAGCGGCGGAGTTGATCCGTCCCTGGTGCAGCAGCGCCATCGCTTGCCGGAAAGGAACGACCATCACCTGGATGTCCTCGTGCTCTTCCGCAAGGCCATGAATACCCCCCAGATAGGTCGCATCTACCTTGCCACAATAGAGCGTGATGCGCTCCGATGTGCCGCCAGGGCTCACCAGATAGTCCGCAATGAGCTCCAGCAACATCAACCGGCATCCTGCCTCCTCCCGGGCCTCTCGATGCGCCACGGCCTGCGGGTTCTCACCCGCTTCTACCATTCCGGCTACACACTCTATCAGCCACGGTCCGCCTTCCGCTTCCAGTGCACCGATGCGGAACTGCTCCACCAGCACCACTTCGTCCCGAACTGGATCATAGGGGAGTACCGCCACCGCATTGCCCCTCTCGAACAGCTCCCGGGTGATCACCGGGGTCCATCCCCCTTTGAACAGGCGATGACGAAGACGATAGCGGTAGAGCCGAAAGAAACCGGAATAGGCGATCTCCCGCTCGACTATCTCGACCCCCTCCGGCGTTCCCCTGTCGATATCCTTCACCTCTCTGCTCCACTCGTAGCGGTTCGAGTCAGGGACCTTCTGAAAATCCGCTGATCAAAAAAGGGCCCGCAGGCCCCTTCTTTAATGGCAGCCGAACTGGAGCGACTCAACCCTCTTTGTCAACCGCTTTCATGCTCAAACGGATGCGGCCCTGTTTGTCCACCTCCAGCACCTTGACCTTGACCACATCCCCTTCCGAGAGTTTGTCACTCACGTTCTGTACCCGCTCGTCGGAGATCTGGGAGATATGCACCAGTCCATCCTTGCCCGGAAGAATGGTTACGAAGGCGCCAAAGTCCATCAGCTTGACCACCTTGCCTTCATAGACCCGTCCAACCTCCACGTCGGCGGTAATCTGCTCGATACGGCGCAACGCCTCCTGGCCGGCGGCGCTGTCCACAGAGGCGATCTTCACGGTCCCATCATCACTGATATCGATGACCGCACCGGTCTCTTCGGTGATGGAGCGGATAGTGGCTCCCCCCTTGCCGATGACGTCGCGGATCTTTTCGGGATTGATGCGGATGGTGATGTAACGCGGAGCATACTCCGACATCTTGGTCCGCGGCTCACGGATCACTCTGTTCATGGCCTCCAGAATGACCTGCCGCCCTTCAGTGGCCTGGTCGAGCGCCTGCTTCATGATCTCGCGGGTAATCCCCTCGATCTTGATATCCATTTGCAGCGCGGTCACGCCCTGCTCCGTTCCAGCCACCTTGAAATCCATGTCTCCCAGGTGATCCTCATCGCCCAGGATGTCGGTCAACACGGCGAAACGATCACCCTCCTTGATCAGGCCCATCGCGATACCGGCCACCGGAGCCTTGATGGGCACGCCGGCGTCCATCAGGGCCAGACTGGTTCCGCATACCGAGGCCATGGAGCTGGAACCGTTGGATTCGGTGATTTCAGAAACCACCCGTATGGAGTAGGGGAACTCGTCGCTGCTGGGCATCACCGCAGCCACACCCCGTTTGGCCAACCGCCCATGACCAATCTCCCGACGCTTCGGGCTGCCGATGAAACCGGTCTCTCCCACGCTGTATGGCGGGAAATTGTAGTGCAACATGAAGGATTCACGCCGCTCCCCTTCGATGGCGTCAATCAGCTGCGCATCCCGCTCGGTACCCAGGGTGGTTACCACCAATGCCTGTGTCTCACCGCGGGTAAAGAGCGCAGAGCCGTGCGTACGTGGCAGTACTCCCACCTGGATATCCAGGTTACGGACGGTTCTCGTATCGCGGCCGTCGATCCTGGGCTCACCTGCCAGGATACGCTCCCTCACGATGCGCTTTTCGAGATCGGCAATGGCCTCTTTGACCAAATCGGCGGAATAACCGTATTCGCTCTCCTCACCGGCCAGCTTCTCCATCACCGCCTTGCGAATCTCGCTCAATCGGGCATAGCGCTCCTGCTTCTGCTGAATACGATAGGCCTCCTCGATGGCCTCCCGACATTCGGCTATCACCGCGGCGTGAAGCGTCTCGTCCCTGGCGGGGGGCTGCCAATCCCAGGCCGGCTTGCCGGCCTCGGCCGCCAGCTCCTGGATCGCCTCGATGGCGATCTGCATCTGCTCGTGACCATAGATGACGGCGCCAAGCATCACCTCTTCGGAGAGCTCCCTGGCCTCGGATTCCACCATCAGAACGGCGCCTTCGGTGCCCGCCACCACCAAATCCAGCGCCGACTCCTTCAGCTGGCTCAGGGACGGGTTCAGCAGATAGTCCCCCTCCCTGTATCCGACACGGGCGGCACCCAGGGGGCCATTGAACGGCACACCGGAGATGGCCAGCGCGGCGGAGGCACCAATCAACGAGGGGATGTCGGGGTCGATCTCGGGATCCAGCGAAAGGACCGTGCAGATGACCTGGACCTCGTTGGTGAAGCCCTTGGGGAAGAGCGGCCGCAAAGGGCGGTCGATCAGGCGTGAGGTCAATGTCTCCTTTTCGCTGGGACGCCCTTCCCGCTTGAAGAACCCCCCGGGAATCTTCCCGGCGGCATAGGTTCGCTCCTGGTAGTTCACGGTCAGCGGGAAGAAATCCCGCCCCTCCACGGCCTCCTGTTGGGCAACGACAGTGACCAGCACCACCGTATCGCCCATCGCCACCTTTACCGCACCGGTCGCCTGACGGGCAATCTGCCCGGTCTCGAGACTGACCAGATGGTTACCATACTGAAACTCTTTTCTAACGACGGTCACTTGCAATTCCTTCGGGGTGATGGCTGAAAGCCGTGAATAATGGGTTAGCGACGCAGACCGAGGCGACCAATCAGGGCACGATAGCGCTCTACATCCTTCCTCTTCAGGTAGTCGAGCAGTTTGCGGCGCTGGCTGACCATACGCAGCAACCCCCGACGAGAGTGGTGGTCGTGAATATGTTTTTTGAAATGCGCGGACAAATCTTCAATCTGCGCGGTAAGCAGGGCAACCTGCACTTCCGGCGAACCGGTATCGTTTTCGCCACGCTGGAACTCCTTGACGATTCCGGCCTTGGCTTCTGCATTCAATGACATGAACTGTTGACTCCTACATTGCCAATCAACCGTCTCCGTCAGACGGCTTACCTAAACGGTACATTGTAACTTCAACCACCCTTTCGGGACAAGGTGTCAACCCGGCAACAATGGATATATCGTTGCCGGGAAACGAATAACGAATCAGGCACTCAGCAGCCGCTTGGGCGCCACCCGTCCATCATCGAGGATGGTTCCCACGCCGAGGAAGAGTGCCTTACCATCGTATAGGCGAACCCAGCCGCTGGCCGAAACCCGGGGAACGAAGACCGGCTGCCCCTTGCGCAGATAGTAGGCCGCCTCCTGCGACAGCTCGACCGCGGGCCAGTCCGCCAGGGCGCGCTCCATCGGCAACAGCAGGCCGTCCAGCGCCGCAAGGCCTTCCGCTGCAAGGGATTCGAGCCGCTCCAGGGTTACCGTATCCTGCAACTCGAACGGACCGGCCTTGGTACGCACCAGCTCCCCCAGATGCGCGCAACTCCCGAGCGCCAGACCAATATCCTCTGCCAGGGTTCGGATGTAGGTCCCCTTGGAGCAGTGGATGTCGATGGTCAGCTCGTTGCCGGAAACTTCCAACAGCGTCAACTCATGGATGGTGACGGTGCGCGGTTTGCGCTCCACCTCGATCCCCTGGCGGGCCAGCTTGTAGAGGGGTTGTCCCTGATGCTTGAGAGCCGAATACATGGGGGGGATTTGCTCGATCTCGCCCACGAAACGCTGTAGCACCTCATCGACCCGCTGCTCATCAAGGTCCGGCACCGACAGACGCTCGATCACCTCGCCTTCGGAATCGCCGCTGGCGGTGCGCTCTCCCAGCTTGATCACCCCTCGATAGCGCTTGTCCGCATCCAGCAGAAAGGCGGACATCTTGGTCGCCTCGCCCAGACAGACGGGAAGCACTCCACTGGCCAACGGATCCAGATTACCGGTATGCCCCGCCTTGCGCGCACGGAACAGCCGCTTGACCCGCTGCAGCGCCTCGTTGGAGGTGATACCGCGTGGTTTGTCCAGCAACAGGATCCCGTCGACCCGTCGGCCTCTTCGATGACGATTTCTGCTCATTTGTCTCGCTTTCGATCCGATGCCACTGCCGCGTCGATCAATGCGCTGAGCTCGGCACCCTTTTCAATGGATTGGTCGTAATGGAAATGGAGTTGGGGAATCGTACGCAGTCGCAAACGCCGGCCGAGGAACTTGCGCAGCATCCCGGCGGCGTCGTTGAGGATCGCCACGCTGGTCATCCGCGCCTCTTCGTCCCCGGTGAGCAAGGTGACAAAGACCTTGGCATGGGAGAGATCCCGGCTCACCTCCACATCGACCACGGTCACCATACCGAGGCGCGGATCCTTTACCTCTTCACGGATCAGCTGGGCCAGTTCCCGCTGTAGCTGCTCCGCGATACGGCGGGTACGATTGAACTCCCTGGGCACGTTGGATCAGCCGATCTTGCGGGCTACCTGAACCCGCTCATACACCTCGATCTGGTCACCGATCTTGACATCGTCGTAGTTTTTCACGCCGATGCCGCACTCCAGTCCCTGCCTGACCTCGTTGACATCCTCCTTGAAACGGCGCAGGGATTCGAGTTCCCCTTCGAAGATGACCACGTTGTCACGCAACACGCGAATGGGGTTGTTCCGCTTGACCACGCCCTCGGTCACCATACAACCGGCGATGGCCCCGATCTTGGGGGCACGGAA
>WFNS01000002.1 GCA_015488495.1 Gammaproteobacteria bacterium
AATGCCGGAAAGCTGGTGGTATTGGACGTACAGGGGTTTCCCATCAAACGGCGCTGGTATGCGGTACACCAGAAGGGAAAACGGCTGTCACTGGTTGCGCAGACCTTCCTCGATTTCATTCTCGACGAGAGCCATCGGGTCCTGTCCGATTAGCGTGCACCCGGTTCGTCATGCATCCCCGGCAAGTGAACGATCTCCACCGCCATCTCTTCCTGCTCTGTGGTGATGCCGAATGGTGCCGGGCCACCGCATGCGAAGGGCTGGCTCGTCGTGGCTACCGCCGGGTGCTTTGGGTGGGGAGCGGCTCCCCGGCATTCGGCCGGGTGATCCCTGCCGGGAAGATCGCCTCCTGGCTGGGCAGTGAATGGCAGGCGCTGGTATTCGATGCCTGGAGAGGATTCGATGCCGACGCCTTCGGCGCCGCCCTGGGCGGAGTCCGTGGCGGAGGATCGGTACTGCTGCTGACACCCCCCCTGGAGCAATGGGACACCCATCCCGATGCGGCCCTGGAGCGCTTCACCCCGTGGCCTCACCGGCCGGAAGGACTCGGCAGCCCGTTTCTGCGACGACTGGCCGGGATCATCTCCACGTCGGACTGCGCCCGACCATTCCGGCCCGGGGATTCTCTCCCCGAGTTGCCAGCACCCCCGGCGGCTCCCGGGGAGACGCTTCGCCCGACCGGGGATCAGCGGCGCGCAGTGGATGCCGTTTGCCGCGTGGCTCACGGACATCGTCGCCGTCCGCTGGTACTGACCGCCGATCGGGGACGGGGCAAGTCCGCGGCGCTGGGTTTCGCCGCCGCCCGGCTGTTACGAGAGGGAAAGCGGCGAATCCTGGTGACCGCCCCCCGACGGGACGCCGTGGCGGTGCTCTTCCGGCAGGCCGAACAGTTGCTGCCGGGGGCGGTCGGCACCCCTGGTATGATACGGTGGCGAGGAGGGTGGATCCGGTTCGAGCCCCCGGACCGCCTCTGCCGGGAGGGAGCGGCGGCGGATCTGCTGCTGGTCGACGAGGCCGCAGCCATTCCGGTGCCTCTGCTCACGACATTGCTGCAACGCCACTCCCGGATCGTGTTCTCCACCACCGTCCACGGCTACGAAGGAACCGGCCGCGGCTTCGCCATCCGTTTCCGGGAGACGCTCGAGCGCCTGACGCCGGAGTGGCGCAGCTTGCAGCTCGTCTCCCCCGTTCGCTGGGGGAACGGCGATCCGGTGGAACGATTCGGTTTTCACGCCCTGCTGCTGGATGCCTCGCCGGCGCCGAACGAAGCGATGGCGGACCTGTCCGTCCATCGATGCGAGGCGGTGGTGCTGCCACGGGAGAGACTGCTGGCCGACGACTCCCTGCTGCGGGAGCTGTTCGGCCTGCTGGTCCTGTCCCACTACCGGACCCGCCCCTCCGATCTGCGTAACCTGCTGGATGGCCCCACCCTTTCCGTCCACGCCCTGCTTCACCGCGGCCACGTCGCAGCCGCCGCGCTGGTGGTGGAAGAGGGAGGGCTGGACGAGGATCTGGCCCGTGCGATCTGGCTGGGGCGGCGGCGGGTGAGAGGACACCTGCTGCCGCAATCCCTGGCGGCGCACGCCGGCTTCCCGGAGGCGGCACCGCTTCGTTATGTGCGCATCATGCGGCTGGCGGTACACCCCGCAGCGCGCCGTCGGGGGCTTGGCAGCCGGCTGGTGAGGGAGCTCGTCCGCCACTTCGGCGACAGAGGGGTGGACGCCGTGGGCACCAGTTTCGGTGCCGCTCCCGAACTGCTGGCATTCTGGTATCGGGCGGGCTTTTCCGTCGTCCACCTGGGTCTGCGCGCCGAGGCGAGCAGCGGCCACCACGCCGCATTTCTGCTCCATCCCTCGAGCCCGGCGGGAGAACGGCTGACCCGGCAGGTACGAGACCGTTTCCGGGAACGACTGCCGACCCTGCTCCACGGCCCGCTGTGCCACCTGGAGCCCGGGACGGTAGCCCGGCTGCTGGAAAATCTGCCGCCCGCCCCACACCCCACGCCGGAGGAGGCGGCATGGCGGGACGTCGTCTCCTTCGCTTTTGGCAGCCGTGGCTACGAGATGTGCGCCCACGCCATCGGGAAGTTGATCTATGCCATGCTCACAGGAGAAAGGGATCGCCCCTCACTTCCCGTTGA
>WFNS01000003.1 GCA_015488495.1 Gammaproteobacteria bacterium
ACGGTAGCCGCTTCGCAGTGAGGTGGAGTGCACCGACTGCCACGCCATGCACGGCACCGGCAACGGCAAGCTGATCATCGACAGCTCGTCGAAGGGGGTGAGCCGGCTCGACGATACCCTGCGGGAGAAGCCCTACCGGGTGGAGGTTACCGATGGGGATTACTCCCAGCTCTGCGTACTGTGCCATGCCATGGAAACGGTGCTGGATGCGGGTGGAGAGGATACCGGCAACGGCCTGTCCGGCGTTCATGAGCGGGGCAGTGACTGTCGCCCCTGTCACACCCACGGCGAAGCGGTGCAGGCGGGACTATGAGCATCGTGCGGTCGAATGCCAAACCTGTCGTGGCGGGGCTGTTGATGGTGCTGGTGAATCTTTTCGCCATCGCAGAAGAGGGGGAGAGGGAAAAGCTGCCGCCCCTGCACCACGTGGTGGACGTGGCGGTTCCCGACGGGATGAGCGTGCCGGAGGCGTTTCCCCTCTCGGCGGATGGCCATATCGTGTGCAAGACCTGCCACGGCATCGAGGGTATCGAGGAGCTGCCCTTCGACGAGGTGGATCGGGATGCCCCGGAGTTCCACCGTGGTGGCCCCTACCGGCGCCTCACCGATTTCTGTTACCGCTGCCATGACGAGCAGGCCTATCGACGGCCCAATATCCACGAGCTGCTGGACGAGCAGGGCGGGTATGATGAAAAGGCCTGTGAATATTGTCACCGGAAGGCACCCGATCCAAAGCAGGAGAGGATCCGGCCCGACGAGCTGGAGCTTCGCCTCCCGTCCCGGAAGCTCTGCTACGGGTGCCACCTGAAAACCCCCCACCTCAATGCCCTCAACCACCAGGTGGAGCCGGATGAGGAGATGCGCAAGCGCATCGAGCAGGCGGAGCAGGCACACGGCGTGATCCTGCCGCTGGATCCGGACGGCAGGATCACCTGCGTCACCTGCCACACCCCCCATCCGCGGGGAGTGATCGATCCGGAACGGCCCGCCGGCAAGCAGGTGGCGGACACCGATCTGGAGGAAGGGATCACCTATCGGGAACACCCCTGGGATGCCGTGTTCCGGGAAGACAAGCGGGAGCGGTTGGCCCGCATGGCCGAGGAGGTGGGTACGCGTTACACCCTCACCTACCGCCGCCTGGTGAAAGAGGTGCTGCTGCGGTTGCCCGCCAAGGACGGCACCTTGTGTCTGGCATGCCATGAGTTCGAGCGATGAGGCTGTTTGAACGGTTCAAGGCGACTCCCAAGGGGCAGAAGTTCCGGTACGGCCTGCTGATCCTCTCCTGCTCGCTCTTTTTCGCCCCGTTTCTGCTGATTCCGAGCCTGGCGGGCAACCCCGATCTCTGCGGCAGGCTCTGCATGCGCCGCTTCTACCTCTATTTTCCCGGCATGAATCTGGATGATTTGAGCACCCGGATCGCGGTGTCGGCGATTGGCGTGGTGTTTTTCCTGGTGATTCTGATCACCACCTTCTTCTTCGGCCGCATGTGGTGTGCCTACGTCTGCCCGGTGGGCGGTTTCCCGGAACTGGTCAGCCGCCTGCTGCCCGATCGCTGGAAGATCGATTACCGCGCCCTGCCCCAGGTCCCGATCCGCTACGGCTACTTCGCCACCTATGTCGTGCTGCTGCCCATCATCGGCATCAGCGCCTGTACCTTGTGCAACTTCATCACCGTGCCCCGTCTCTTCGAGGCGCTCAGCGGCGGGGTGATGGGGATCGCCTTCCTGTTTTCGGCCGTGGGACTGGTCAATCTGGCCCTGCTCTTCCTGCTCGGTTTCTTTGCGAGCAAGGGGCGCGCCTACTGTCAGTTTCTCTGTCCCATCGGCGCGATAGACGGACTGGTCAACCGCCTGGGTGCCCGGTTCCGTTTCACCCGGCGCATTCGGGTGGAGCGCAGCCGTTGCACCGGCTGCAATCTCTGCGCCCGGAAATGCATGTGCGGCGCCATCCGGATGGTGGATCGGGTCGCGGTGGTGGATCAGACCTCCTGCATGTCGTGTCACGAGTGTGCCGACGTGTGTGACTGGCATGCCATCAGCTGGCTGGCGGCGCCCCCGGACAAGGAGCCGAAGCGCAAGAAGAAAGGGGTGGAGTACCATCCCCAACCCAAATGGGTCGCCATCCATCGGGAACCGCGGGCAGGGCCGGCGGGGGGCAAGGTGTGGCCGAAATGGCCGGTGGTGCTGCTGGTCTCCGTCGTGCTGCTGTTCATCACCGTGAGCGAACTGATGGCGGCGGAGCGGCAAGGCGATCCGGACGGCTGTCTCTCCTGCCACGCCCTGGAGGGATTGGACTATATCGATGGGCAGGGGCTGTTGCGCAGTGCGACCATCGACAAAGCCCACTACCTCGGTTCATTGCATGGCAGCGTGCCGTGCCGGGATTGCCATCGCAAGGTTCGTGACTATCCGCACAAGGCCGAGAACACCGAGGTGGACTGTGCAGAATCCTGCCACGTGGAGGAACCTTCCGGTGGAGAGGCCTACACCCATGAAAAGGTGGTGGCGGAGTTCGAGCAATCGGTGCATGGTGAGGGTGGCAGCAAGGGGTTCACCGGCGGGAACCGCTTGCGGGAGAGCGGGCAGGCCAATCCCTCCTGCCGCTGGTGCCACAGCAACGAGCTCTATATCAGCGAGCGGGATCTGCCCCGTTTCAGGGAGTCGTTCGCCCACCTGGAGACCGACTGCGGCAGCTGCCATCGGGGGAAAGCGTGGCTCAACCGGTTCGGTGGCCACATCCTGCGCCGCTTCATCGGCTCCCGCTGGAGCAAGCAGGATCACAACCGCATGTGCAACGGCTGTCACGCCGATCGGGAACGCATGGCGCGGGTGCAGCGCGAGGATCCGGAGCAGGGGGGGAAACGGCCGGCGGGTCCCCGCTTCATACTGGCCGGCGCCAGCTACGCCATGACGCTGCATGGGCGGTTGCTGGCCAGCGGGGTGCAGCAAGGGGCCTCCTGCATCGACTGTCACGCCCCTGCCGGTCTGCGTCACGGTGTGTTGCGGCAGGGCGATACAGACTCCTCCGTCCATCCGGACAATCTGGCGGAGACCTGCGGCACCGGCGGCTGTCATGGCTATGCGGGCCATCCCTTCAACACGGCGTTTCTGCATACCGATCTGCACGATATCGACATGATTCCGGTGGTGGACGAGTTCGTGCCCCTGGGTGCGGGACGGTTGCACTCCGGCTGGGTGAAGGCGTTGCTGGCGCTGACGCCGGTGGTATTCGTCGTGGGCGGCGGGGTTCTGCTGGGAATGGTGACGAACCGGTCCGGCAAGGGGAGTGACTATCCCCTGTTCGGGGGCGAGGCATTCCGGGAGAAGATGATCGGCCAGAAACCCCGCAAACCGGTCAGGGGGGCGAAAAAGGGTGCGTAGAGGGCTGCTGGCGCTCGGGCTGTTGATGGCGGTTTCCGGCCTGCCGGCTGCACCGCTCTATCTGGAACGGGTGGAGCAGGCGGAGCCGGATGCCAGGGCGGTGGCGGAGGCCCGCGAGCAGATAGAGGATCACGAGGAGGTCACCGTGATCGAGGAGCTGCCGTTACCCCCCTTCCACCGGCGTCGCCCGATCCCATCGACCAGAAAACAGCCGTTCTGCCTGCGCTGCCATCTGCCCCTGCCACACCGGCGGGATGAACGGGCGCGTACCTTCCTGAACATGCACAGCCGTTTCGTCAGCTGCGAGACCTGCCACATGAGGCCCGATGGCGTGAAGCTGACATACCGCTGGCTGGCCTACGACGGCATTGATGCGGGCTCGCCGTTGCCGCCCGGCACAAGGGCGCTCCGGGAAGGGGAGGAAGAAAGAAAGGGCTCCATCGTCCCGCGGCAAGGGGCCCGCATCGCCCCTTTCCATGCCGGTGAGGTGGCGCTGATCCTGGGGGATCACCCTTTCGCCGAAGCGGTGATGACACGCTGGGAGAACGGTTCGGTGGCCGAGCGGGCGACTCTCAAGGCCCGGCTGCATGCACCGCTGGAGAAGGAGGGGCCGGAGTGCGGGGCGTGTCACGGCGAGCGGCCCATGCTGGATCTCGGGGCCCTGGGGGCGACGCCGGAGCAGTGGCGTCTCCTGCGCCAGAACGCCATCGTGCGTTTCTTCGAGCGCTTCGACGACGAGAACGAGCGGTTACGGATCGATGGGCTGCTGCGCCGGAAATTCCCCTAGTCGCCCCAGGGAGCGAACCTTTCACCTCGGGTGGCTCGCCGGGTTGTTGGTGCTGTCGTGGTTCGGTTCGCCGCTGCGAGCCGGTGTGCCGGTGGAGCCGTTGTTCGTCCTCCAGGGAGGACTCGATCAGCCCAGCGACGTGGCGGTCACCGATGAGGGTCTGGCCTATGTGCTGGACGGCGTGAACGATCGGGTGGTGGTGTTCGGAAGCGAAGGGAGACGCCTGTTCACGTTCGGCCGCCGGTTGCACCTGCCCATGGGGATCGCCACCGACGGGAAGCGTCTCTACGTGGCGGATACCGGCAATCATCGCATCGCCGTATTCGATGGACGGGGCCGTTTTCTGGAGGCCATCCCTCTCGACGGCGATCCACCGCCGGAACCGGTCGCGTTGCGGGTGTGGGAAGATTCGGTGGTGTGGAGTGACCGCCGCAACCATCGCGTTTGCCGGTACGATTTGCGAAACGGAACAACCCTCTGGTGCCGGGGTGGCTATGGCGAGGGGGAGGGGGCGTTTCGTTTCCCTTTCCAGGTGGCGGTCGATCGGGACGGTTATGTTCACGTGGTGGATGTGCTCAACGGCCGTGTGCAGGTGTTTCACCCACGGGGGCGCTACTTCTCCCGTACGGGCCGGTTCGGTCTCGGACCGGGAGAGCTGTACCGCCCCAACGGCCTGGCGTTTGCCCGGGATGGGCGGCTGTTCGTCGGTGACAGCTATCGCGGCACCGTCTCCGTTTTTCTGAATGGGCGGTTTCAGGGAGAGGTGTCCGGTCCGCGTGGTGGGCCGCCGGCGTTGGGGGTGCCCGTAGGACTCGCCGTCCGGGGGGATCGGCTCTATGTGGTGGATGCCGCCGGCGGCCGGGTGGGGGTCTATCGACTGCTCCCCTCCGGCGACAGTGAGCCGCCGGCGGGTGAAACGGTACGGGCATCCCGGAGAGACTGTGCCATCTGTCATCTCTCGTGGGCGCCGGGGTACGTGCCCGGCGAGGGGGAGCGGGACGGGGTGGTACCGGTCGGCACGCCCCGGATGTGTTACAGCTGTCATCACGGGGTGGTCATCGAGTCACGGCGCGCCATCGGCCGTGGGGAACAGCACCCCGACATCCATCACCAGCGCAGGGAGAAGAAACAATCCGACGAGCAGGATGAGATCCCCGGGATCTTTCCTCTGGTGGGCGACGGAAAGCTCTCCTGTGGCAGTTGTCATACACCGCATGGCAGCGACCCCGAGCAAGCGGTCGGCGACGAAAGGGAGGAGAAAGACCGCTGGATGCGGATATCGAACCGGAAGGGCGATCTGTGCCACCGCTGCCACGAGTCGAAACTGGACGATGCGATGGAAGAGAAGCGTTCGCGACGGGGCGTCAATCACCCGGTGGGGATCTTCCTCGAGCCGCCGCCCCATCGCGGCGCAGAAGGCTATGCGATCGACAGGGAGCTTCAGCGTGGCCTGCCGCGTGCACTGGTCGAGCAGGGTTTACGTACCGGTCCGGCTCGACGGATGATCTGCCAGAGCTGCCACCGGGTCCACGGTGCCGCCAAAGAGACACTGCTTCCGATGACCGGGGACGACAGCAGACTGTGCATCGAGTGTCACCGGCGGCACTACGCCGGCAATCGGGAAGAGGCGCGCCGCAAGGGGGTTCATCCCGTGGACATGAAACTGGAGCAGCCGGTACGAATGGGGGATGAGAAGATAGAGAAAATCACCTGCCTGACCTGCCACCTGCTTCATGATGGAGTACCGGGCACCCCCCTGCTGAAATTCGATCACCGGGAGGGGAGGCTGTGCAGCTTCTGTCACGACGGCTACGATGCGGTGGCCGACAGCGATCACGATTTGCGCGTCACCGCCCCCGAGACCAGGAACCGCTTCGACATTTCGCCGCGCGAGGCGGGAGTGTGTGGCGGCTGCCACACCATGCACCGTGGCGATGGCCGGGCACCATCCTTGTACGCGGGGCCGTTCCGGCCCTGGAGCGGTGAGGAGTATGCGTTGGAGGGGGACAGGATTTGTCTCGATTGCCATCGCGAGAACGGCATCGCTGAAAAAGCCACGGTCCAATATTTCAGCCATCCGCGCAAAGAGCTCGTGCTGCGCTTCAGGCCGGAGGAGATGCCGTTGGTGAACGAGTCTGGAGAAATGGATGAATTTGGTTCCATCGCCTGCATCACCTGCCACGACCCGCACAGTTGGACGCCTGCTGGCAAACCGGATTCATCCTCCATAGGGCGGAGCCGCGAAGGGAATGCCCGGAACAGTTTTCTACGCAGCCGGCAGGTCGAAAGAACCTTTTGCGTGGCTTGTCACGGCAGCGAGACATTGGTCCGGTACAAATACTATCACGGTTCATCCGGCCGGGATTCGGCGGTGGACTATATCCACTGACCCATTTCGTTGGGCACGCTTCGCTTTGCCCAACCTACCCTTGAATCCATCGTGTAGGTTGGGCAAAGGCGCATCGGCGCCGTGCCCAACACTCCGCTTCATTCCGCTGCAATATGGTCGATATCCGATGGAGGATTGCGCCCCCAATCCACCGGATAACCCCCTTTTCTCACCCAATGCATGAAGGAGCTGTACGGCCATGCCTTCACCGCTTCACAATATCCGTGCTTTACGGGATTGTAATGAATGTAATTCATATGCCGGCGCCAGTCCGTTTCATCCCGAATCACATGTTCCCAAAAACGGCGCTGCCACACCGGTTGCTCACGCTTGCGCAGCCGCGATGCCGAAGCAGGTACCTCGACCCCGAGGCAGCCAACGCTGAAATACCGCTTGATCCGATTCCAGCGGCCTGAATAGTCACTGTCACCCTGCGGCAGGCGCCACAGCGCATGCAGATGATCCGGCAGGATGACAATTGCCTCGATTTCAAAGGGATGGCGGGATCTTTCCCGCCGGAATGCCTCCCGCAGCCGGGTAATGTTTTCGGGCAGAGTCAGCAGAGGCTGGCGCTGGTGCGTGACCACGGTAAAGAAATAGCAGCCGCCTTCGATTCGGGCTCTGCGATATTGCATACGCCACACCAATGAATTACAAAACCTGTAGGTTGGGCAAAGGCGCGTCGGCGCCGTGCCCAACATTCTCCTTATTGGGTTTGTTGAGTTTGTTGGGCACGCTGCGCTTTGCCCAACCTACACTCTAGAGAATCTGTCATAAACCGGCAAATCCATGTCGTGCACCAGTCGTGGGTTCAGCTTGCTGGTGCAAGGGATGGATTGATTCTGCAATTTTAGGTAGTTAGGCCAACCCCGCCACTCCCCGCTGCGGGAGCAGCACGGTGGCCCTCAAGCCGCCCAGGTCGGAGCGATCGAACGTGAGTGTGCCGCCGTAGAGTTTGACTATGTCCTTGCAGATGGCGAGTCCCAGCCCGTGTCCTTCCCGCGTTTCGTCCAGGCGGATGCCGCGCCGGGTGAGGGCGTCGAGACCGGCGTCGGGGAGGCCGGGGCCGTCGTCTTCGACGGTGATGGTGACGTGGTGGTCGTGCCGGGAGAGGGCGCACCTCACCGTGGAGTCGGCCCACTTGCAGGCGTTGTCCAGCAGGTTGCCGAGCAGCTCCAGCATGTCTTCGTGATCGCCGAACGGCGGGAGGTCGCCGGACAGCTCGTGGTGAATGGTGATATGCCGATCCCGGTGGATGTTTTTCAGCGTCTCGATCAACTCGGGCAGGTCGGTGGCCGGGTCGAAACGGCGGGAGGGGAGGCCGGTGCCGGCCAGGCGGGCGCGTTTGAGTTCCCGCTGCATGAGGTGGCAGATCCGCTCCACCTGATCCCTGGCCAGCCGGCTCTTTTCCGGAGAAGCGGCCGGATGGTCGAAGTATTGCTGCAGCAGGTTGAGCGGCCCCTTGAGGGCGTGGGCGAGATTGCCCAGGGCGTTGCGGGAGTGTTCCAGACGCTGGGAGAACCGTTGCAGCAGGTGGTTGAACTCCCGCACCAGCGGCAGAATTTCCGTCGGAACCGCTTCCGAGAGCCGTTCCAGCTCCCCCTGCTCCAGGCGGCGTATCTCCTGCCGGACCGGCTCCAGCCGCCGTAGTGTCCGGCGCACCACGAATCGTTGCACCAGCAGCAGGAGGACCATGCCTGCCAGCCCCAGCAGGGCGAAGTTGCGGGCGAACCGTTCCCGTTCTGCCTCGATGGGGCTGAGATCCTCGCTCACCGCGAGGGTGAACTCCGTTCCCTGTTTGCGGAATCCCTGGGCCAGGACCAGCAGTTGCTGGCCGGAGGGCCCGGCAAGGTGCAGCCGCCGCTTTTCGCCGGGCTGGAGAAAGGGGATTTCCAGGGTGTAGTCCCACAGTGAGCGGGAGGTGAATTCGCGGCCGTCCCGGAACCGGATCAGGTAGTAGTGGCCGGAGAATGGCTGGTTGAAGATGGGGTCCACCTGCTGCTGCAACAGCTTTTCGGGTCTGGCAGAGACGATCCGCAGCAGGCTCTCGGCATCGTGTTCCAGGCGTGAGACGATGAACTCCTCCGTGAGATTGCGCAGGGAGTGGGAGCCCACCAGCCAGAAGAGTCCCATCAGAAGCAACAGGCTCAGCACCAGACCGATCTGCAGGCTGCGTTCGATGGAGTTCACGGTTCGTTTACCACCGCAACTTTCCGCCTCGCTCCGGAAGTCCGCTGTTCGTGCGTTGACAGATGGTCATCGGTGACCCAGGCCGGCTCAATGATTCGTGGAAGGGCTGTCTGCCATGAAGATGTAACCCTGACCGCGCCGGGTGACGATCCGTTGCTTGCCGATCTTGTCACGAAGCCGGCTGACGTAGACCTCGATGAGATTGCTGTCGCTGTCGAACTCCTCTCCATAGATGTGATCGATGAGCCGGGTCTTGGAGAGCGGCTTGTCGGGGTTGAGCATGAAATAGCGCAGGAGGCGGAATTCGGTGCCGGTCAGCTCCACCAGGGTTCCATCCGGCCGGCGGGCCTGCTGCCGCTCTTCGTCCAGTTCGATGCCTCCGGCGCACAGCGTAGGTCCCGGCACCATGTGGCGGCGGCGAATGAGGGCGTGGACCCGTGCCACGAGCTCCTCCATGTGGAACGGCTTTCCCAGGTAGTCGTCGGCCCCCGCCTTGAACCCTTCCACCCGCTCATGCCAGGCGTCCCGGGCGGTGAGGATGATCACGGGTACCCGGTTTCCTTTTCGGCGCCAGTTCTGCAGCACCTCCATCCCGGGACGCTCCGGCAGGCCCAGGTCCAGCACCACCGCGTCGTAGGGTATTTCCTCACCCATGAACTGGGCGTCCTGGCCGTCACTGGACAGGTCCACGGCAAACCCCTCCTTCGTCAGTCTCTCGCGCAGGGATTCCGCCAGCAGCGTGTCGTCTTCCACTATCAGCAGCCGCATGACTCCAGCTCTTCCTTCTCCAGCGGTTCTCCCGTGGTGGCGTCGAATATCCTTTCCACCACGGTACCGTCCGCCTGCAGGATCTCCAGTTCATAGAGGTAGTGGCCATGTTCGTATTCCAGCTCCACCTCCAGGATGTGTCCTTCCACCTTTTCGACTATCCGCTGTAACGGGAGGATGACACCTTTCTCCATGAGGCGGCGTGCCACCTCCTGATCCAGTTCATCTTCCGGATCGGCCAGCAGGGAGGCCGCCGGCACCACGAGAAGCAGAATGAGGGCCAGCATGGCACCTGGCAACTTCATTCCGTCGACTCCGGCGCCTGCTTGCGGCCGGTGATCATCGCCTTGACCAGGTTTTCCCGGTGCACCAGGCTCGAGGTGAAGACCCCGGTGACATGCAGCAGGATCAGAAGCAGCATAAAATTGGCCGAAGCCTCGTGGATCTCTTCCCAAAACTCCTCCGCACCTTCGTCGCCGTGTTCCCTCTCTTCCCGCTCTTCGTCTTCATCCTCGTCTTCACTGGCATGGACGATTCCGATGGCCGTCAGTTCAGTGGAGACACCGGCCAGGGGACCGCGCCCCTCCTCGATGGCATACACCTTCAGTCCGCTGAAGGATACCACCAGCAGGGTCGTCAGCAGGAGCAGGATCATCCAGCCGCCGGCCGGATTGTGGCCGATGTAGCGCTTTGCCCTGTGGGTGAACACCCCCTTGAGATAGGCGGAAACCTCCCGGGGCGGATAGATGAAATCCCTGAACCGGGCGTGCGGGGTGCCGACGAAGCCCCAGACGAAACGGAACAGGATGAGGCCGAGAACCACATATCCGGAGTAGATGTGCCAGAGGTTCTCCTCCTCACCGGTGAGGTAGGCGATGGTGAAAGAGAGGACCAGTGTCCAGTGGAACAGACGGACCAGCGGGTCCCATACATATACCGTGTTCTGTTGCATGATGTTTCTCCTCTCAGATGCGGCCGGCGCCGAGCAGGGGCGTCAGCCAGTAGTGGATACCGCAGTCGGAGAACTCCCCTTTCAGCCTCTCCACGAGCTGCAATGCCAGCGGCTCGGGGAGGTGGGTCTGAAACAGGATCTTTCTTTGTCTTCCCGCCACCTGTTCGGCCAGGCTCATGGAGCGGGCAGAGCTGCCGTGGCCGCTGACCGGGAAGCTGGTGAAGCCGGTGACCTCGCCGCATGCCAGCAGCCAGTCCACCATGCTGTCTTCCACGGCGGGAGGGGCGATGATGGAGAGCAGGATCTGTCGTTCATTCATGTCAGGCTACCTTCACGCCGAAGCGGCGATAGAGAATGGGCAGGATGACCAGGGTGAGCAGGGTGGAGCTCACCAGGCCGCCAATCACCACGACGGCCAGCGGGCGCTGGATCTCGGAGCCCGGCCCGGTGGCGAACAGCAGCGGGATCAGGCCGAAGGCGGCGATGCTGGCGGTCATCATCACCGGCCGCAGCCGCCGCCTCGCCCCCTCCACCACTACGGTGGCCACCGGCCGGCCGAGGGCGGCGAGCTGGTTGAAATAGGTGACCATTACCACCCCGTTGAGTACCGCGATGCCCAGCAGCGCGATGAAGCCCACCGAAGCGGGAACCGAAAGGTACTCTCCGGTGAGCCAGAGCGCCACCACGCCGCCAATCATGGCGAAGGGGATGTTGCTCAGCACCAGCAGGGCCTGCCGGGTGGAGCGGAAGGTGGAGAAGAGGATCAGGAAGATCAGCCCCAGTGCCACCGGGATGACGATGGCGAGTCTGGCCGCCGCCCGCTGCTGGTTCTCGAACTGGCCACCCCACTCCAGATAGTAGCCCGCGGGCAGCGAGAGCTGCTCCGCCACCCGCTGCCTGGCCTCCTCCACGAACCCCACCAGGTCGCGGCCGGAGACGTTGGCGATCACCACCGCCAGGCGCCGGCCTCGCTCCCGCTTGACCGATACCGGGCCCTCGGTGCGCTCCAGTTTCACGAGGTCGGCGAGCTGTACCCGCCGTCCATCCGCCAGGACGATGGACTGGCCGGCGAAATCGGCCGGAGAGTCGCGCAGGGACTCGGGCCCTTTCAGCACCAGCGGCACCCGCCGTCCTCCTTCATAGACCGTACCGAGACGCAGTCCCTCCAGTTGGGCACGCAGGGTGTCCTCCAGGGTATCCACATCCAGCCCCATGCGGCCGGCCGCCAGCCGGTCCACCACCAGGCGGAGGTACTGGGCCCCTTCGTTACGCGGGCTGTAGACCTCCTCCGCCCCCGGGATCTGCTGGACGATGGAGACGATGCGCTCGGTGGCGCGGTTCAGCTGCTCCTGGTCGTCACCGAACACCTTGATGGCCAGGTCGCCACGCACTCCGGTCAGCATCTCGTCCACCCGCATCTGGATCGGCTGGGTGAAGTTGAAGGCGACTCCGGGGAAGTCCGCGATCACCTCGCGGATGGAGTCGGTCAGGGCCTCCTTGTCGGGCACCGTCCACTGCTCGCGCGGCTTGAGGATCAGGAAGCTGTCGGTCTCGTTCAGTCCCATCGGATCGAGCCCCAGTTCATCGCTGCCGGTGCGGGAGACCACGCCGATCACCTCCGGCACCCGCTCCATCAGCGCCCGCTGGAAGCGCATGTCGATGTCGATGGAACGCTCCAGACTGATGGATGGGATCTTCTCCAGCTGGACGATCATGTCTCCCTCGTCCATGGTGGGCATGAAGGTCTTGCCGATGAGCGTATAGAGCCCGGCGGCCACCAGCATGGCCGCCAGCGCCATACCCACCACCATGCGGCTGTGTTCGAGGGACCAGTGCAGCACCGGCAGGTAGATCGCCTCCAGCTTGCGCACCAGCCAGGGCTCCTGGTGGGAGACCTTGCCCAGCAGATAGGAGGAGAGGACCGGTATCACGCTCAGGGAGAGGAGCAGGGAGCCGGAGAGGGCGAAGACGATGGTCAGCGCTACCGGAGTGAACAGCTTCCCTTCCAGTCCCTGCAGGGTGAGCAGCGGCAGGAAGACGATGATGATGATCAGGATGCCGGAGGTCATCGGTGTCGCCACCTCGCGCACCGCCCGGTAGATGACATGCAGGCGCGGCAGCCGCTCCCCCTCGCGCTGCCGGGAGAGATGACTGACCACGTTCTCCACCACCACCACCGCAGCATCCACCAGCATGCCGATGGCGATGGCCAGCCCGCCCAGGGACATCAAGTTGGCCGACATGCCGAAGAGATACATCATGATGAAGGTCACCATGGCGGCCAGCGGCAGCACCAGCGCCACCGTGAGTGCGGCGCGCCAGTTGCCCAGAAACAGCAGCAGCAGGACGAGTACCAGGATGATGGCCTCGCCGAGCGCCTTGGTGACCGTGCCCACCGCCCGCTCCACCAGCTTCCCGCGGTCGTAGAACACCTTGACCTCGACCCCCTCCGGCAGAGTGTTGCGCAGCTCCTCCAGTTTCGCCCGCAGCCCGGCCACCACCTCCCGCGCGTTGGCGCCGCGCAGGCCCAGCACCAGCCCCTCTACCACCTCGCCGGTGCCGTCGTGGGTGACGGCCCCGTAGCGGGTCAGGGAGCCGATGCGGACATCGGCCACGTCGGCTACCCGGACCGGCTCCACCGGGTCTGGACGGACCACGATGGCGGCCACGTCCTCCAGGGTGCGGATGGCCCCTTCGGTGCGCACCAGCAACACCTCCTCACCGTCGTTGAGCCGCCCGGCCCCGTCGTTGCGGTTGTTGCTGCGCAGCGCCTGCTGCAGCATCTCCAGGCTGATGCCGCGGGCGATCATCCGGGCCTTGTCGGGAACCACCTCATAGGTGCGCACCAGACCGCCCAGTGCGTTGACGTCCGCCACTCCGGGCACGGTACGCAGGGCGGGGCGGATGACCCAGTCCAGCAGATCGCGGTGTTCGGTGAGGGAGAGGCCGCCCCCCTCGACGGTGAACATGAACATCTCGCCGAGCGGTGTGGTCATCGGGGCGACGCCGCCACTGATGTCCGCCGGCAGATCCTCCCACACCCCGTTCAGCCGTTCCGCCACCTGCTGGCGGGCCCAGTAGATGTCGGTACCCTCGGCAAAATCGATGGTGATGTCGGTGAGCGCATACTTTGCCACCGAGCGCAGCATCTCCAGGTTCGGGATGCCCAGCAGTTCCACCTCCACCGGGGCGGTGATGCGCGCCTCCACCTCCTCCGGTGTCATGCCGGGGGCCTTGATGATGATCTTCACCTGGGTGGTGGAGACGTCGGGAAAGGCGTCGATGGGGGTGTCGCGGAAGGCATACCACCCGCCGCCGGCGAGCAGGGCGATCACCAGCAGCATCAGCAGCCGCTGGGTGAGGGAGAACTGGATTACCCTGGCCAGCACTATTCGTTCCCCTCCAGCCAGATGGCCTTGAGTGCGGCGGTTCCGGCGACGACGATGCGCTCATCCGGTTCGAACCCGGCCCGGACCACGACGCGCTCCTGCTCCTCGGAAAGGAGGGTCACCGGTGTGGGCAGGAAACCGGAGGGGCGCTCCACGAACACCCACAGCTTGCCTGCGTGGCGGATCAGTGCGCTGCGCGGGATGCGGAAGCTCTGCTCGCCACCCGGCTGGCCCAGCTCCACCTGCACGAATTGGCCCGGATGAAGGCGTTCGGCCCCCTTGGTGATCTCGGCACGTACCAGGACCCCCTGATCGACGCCATGCACCATGCGGCCCACGGTGATCACCTTGCCGACGATGCGGGGATCCCGCACCCGTACCGGCGAGCCGGGGTGGATGCCATGCAGCTCCTTCAGGGGCACCTGGATCTCGATCCACAGCGGTACCAGCTTGCCGATACGATAGATGGGATCGAGGGGCTCCAGCCGCTGGCCCGGTGTGGCCAGCTGTTCCAGCACCACCCCGTCGAGGGGGCTGCGGATGGTCAGCGAACCCGACAGCCGGCGCTGGCGGGCCAGTTTGCGCAGGGTCTGCTCATTCATTCCGGCCAGGGCGAGGCTCTGGCGATACTGTGCCACCTCGGTCTTCGCCTGCCGGTAACGGGCGAGCGATTCCAGATAGCGACGCTCGGCGATGATGCCCTCCTTGTAGAGCTGTTCGTCCCGCCGCCAGTCCGCCTCCGCCAGATCGAGCCGGCTGAGGGCGGTGAGATAGTCACGTTGCTGCTCCAGCAGTTGGGGGCTCTGGATGACCGCGAGCGGCTGTCCCCGCTTCACCCGCTCTCCCTCAGCCACTTCGAGTCTCTCCAGCAGGCCGCTCAACGGGGTGCTCACCACCCGGAGCTGAGCATTGGGAACCACCACCTTTGCCGGATAGGGAATACTCCATGCCTGGTCGGCAGGCTCCACCGGGGCCGTCTCGATGCCCAGGGATTCCCGCTGCGTCGGGCTGACGGGAACGATGTTCTCCACAGCGGCGGCACTCATGCTCCCCAGGAGGAGCGCGGTCGATATCAGGAAATGTCTCATTCAGGGCTCACTCCAACGGCAAGGTTGTATCGGGCCGCCGCGCGCTGGTGCTGGATGCGGCTGCGCTCCAGCTCCCGGGCTGCGTCGATGGCCTGTTCCCGGGCCTGCAACAGCAGGTAGAGGTCGGTCTCTCCCAGTTCGAAGGCGCGCTGGCTCATGGTCATCCGTTTGCGGGCCAGTTCGCTGCGGCGCTGCGCCAGCGCCAGCGCCTCTCCGGCGCGCTGCAGCTCCTGCCATGCCTGCTGCCGCTTCAGGTTCAGTTCGCGCCGGGTCCGGGCCATGCGCGCCTCCGCCTGCGCCAGTTGCTGTCTTGCTTCGGCCAGCGCCGGCGCGTTTTGAGTGGAGCTGCCGAAAGGGACGGTGACCTGCGCCCCCAGGGAGTCGATGTAGGGGGTCTGTGCGTCTCCCCGATCCCGCTTCAGATAGAGAGAGAGCGTCGGATTGCTCCGGCGCCGGATGCGGGCCTCCTTCACGCGGGCGACGGCCCGGGTCACGGCAAGATTGCTCAGCCAGAGCACGGGATGCTGTTCGTCCACGTGGTCGAGGGGAGATGGCTCGATGGCGAAGGGGGCGGGAAGCGGGGCGTCTCCGGTGAGACTGGTCCAGGCGGCCTGCTCGTGCATGAGAGCGGTACGGGCGTCCTGGACCATCGCCTCCCGCTTCAGGGTCTCCTGCCGGGCCATCAGCAGCTCGCTGCGGGGCAGTTCGCCGGCCTCCACCCGCCTGGCGACGCTTTCCTCCAATGTTCGGGCCGATTCCAGATGTTTCCGATCGAGGGAGAGCTCGCTCTCCGCAAGGCGGAGCTTCCAGAACTGTTCCAGTACAGCTCCGGCCACCCGCCAGCGGAGCAGGCGGTCCAGCACCTCGCTCTCCACCAGCAGCTCGTCGGCCAGTTGCCGGCGGTTCGCGCGCTGTCCGGGCAACCACAGCGGCAGGGTCACCCCCGCCTCCAGTTCGCGGTAGCCGGTATCGCTGTTGAACTCGTCGCTCCACCAGGAGAGACCCAGGGCGGGATCGCCCCCCAGCCAGGAATCGGCCTGTCTCCGGTAGCCCTCACTCACCTCCTGGCGGGCGTCGGAGAGCCTTCTGTCCGGGTGCCGTTGCATGGTGGTATCGATCACTTCGCCCAAAGTGGGAGCCGCGGCCGCGGGCAGTGTCATGCCCGTCAGACCAAGGATCAGCAAATAACGTGCACTCTGTTTCAAGGGAACCTCGTACTACCGTTAACAAAAAAGAGGTGTGGCCGAACCATCGGCCAGTGTGGTGGTTAGAGTAAAGCGTCAACCTGAAGCGAAGCTGAAAGAATCGAACGACTGAGTCAACGGGTGGCCGCCCAGTGCCGTAGTTTCTCCCGCATGCGCCGCACATGGCCCCCTTCCCAGTAGATACGGCCGCATCGTGGACAGCGGAGCAGGGGCTGGTCGCGGACGTCCGCCGGAACCGTGGTGGCGGCCTCTGCAGCCGCCGGCTGCAGGGGAACGTTGCAGATCAGACAGCGGGAAAAGGGGCGGTAGTGCCACTTGATACCCAGTTTCCGGCTGAGCTCCCGGGCGCAGTGGTCCAGGCCGTTGCACTCCAGGAAGCAGAGCGTGCCATCCGCGCCCCGGTGCTCCTGCAGCTTGCGATCCCGAGTGATCAGCACCCTGCCGGTGGCGCGTGCGCGGGCCAGCAGGTCGCGGTCCCGCTCTCCGTTCCCGGCCTGCTCCGCGTCGTAGCCGGCCGCCCGCAGCCAGCGGCACAGCCCCTTGAGCATCTCGTCGCAGAGCAGTTTCGGTGGTTGGGGCGCAGCTTCCATGGGTGGATGATAGCCTAGCTTTTTCCTGGCAGGCGGTTGAAAAGGAAAATTTTTCGACCGATTCGACATCCTGTTAGGATCTCGGCATGTTCCGTCGTGCCACTCCCCCGCGTCCATGAACGCCATCTTCCTCGGCATCGTGCTGATCGCCTTTGCCACCGCCGCCTGGCGGCAACTGTTCCTGCCGCCGGCGGAGCCGTCACCGATGGATGCCCTGACTACGGCGATGGTGGAGTCGGCGGCCGGTTCGGTGGAGCTGGCGCTGGGATTGATCGGGGTGATGGCGCTCTTTCTGGGGCTGATGAAGGTGGCGGAGGAGGGCGGACTGCTGACCATCCTGGCCCGTCTCATC
>WFNS01000004.1 GCA_015488495.1 Gammaproteobacteria bacterium
AAGCAGAAGAGCGAATGCACCGAGCAGATAGTTGAACAGGGTCCAGCGTTGCAGCTGCCGATCGAAGGCCACATAGCTCTGCTCCAGCCGGCCGATGGCATCGAGCAACCCCTCCACCGAACGGTCGATCTCCGTCGCCGCCTTACCCACCTGGGAGATTACCGAATAAGAGGACTCGATACCCGTCTTGCTGCCCTCCAGTCCGGCAGCCAGTGATGCGAGCTGCTCCAGCTGACGGCGCACGGTACGGTAGCGCACTCGCGCCACCCCCAGCGACTGATCGCCGTTCAACATGCCGTTGACCACCCGGGTGAACAGATCGAGATCCTCACGGAACCGCTCCAGCGCCTGCTGGCCCTGTTCCCCCCCACCTGGAATGCGCTCGATGTTCTGCTCTATGCGCTCCAACAGGAGAAGCTGCCGGCCCGCGATGTAGACCTGGCCGGCATATCCCCCCTGCTGCACCAGGGTGGTGGTTATCTCCTCGCTCAGTGAGGCCAGCTGGGGAAGTGACCGCTTCACCGCCTCCAGCATCTCCCGCAGGGCATAGATGTCGTCCTGATAGGCCAGGATGGTATCGGCGTTGTTACGATATTTGCGCCACAGGATGGCGGCCTGCTCCAGCGACTTTCCCTCCGCTTGCAGAGGAGGAAGACCGGCATTCGTATCCCCCCCCTGCAGCCGAAGGATGGCCTGCTCGAACTGATCCCGATATCGTTTCAGATTACGAAAGGCCGAGACGTCACCGCTCGCCGCCAGCTCCGCGTACTTGTCGATCTGCTGCGCACTGGAACGCATGCTGTCCGACAGCTTTCTGTACTCCTGGTAATGGCGCGCCTGAATCGTGGCATAGCTGTAGATACCCACCATGGCGGAAACGGCGCCCAGCAGCAGGATCAACAGGATGACTATCCCACCCCCACGTTGCGTTCTTGTCGTTCTGTATTGCCTGTTCATTTTTTTGCTTCCCGCACGCTCCGAAGAACGGCACGACCCGACCCCTTATGGTGAGGTATCGAAAGGCTTTCGGTTCGCTGCCCGAACGAGGCGGGAAAAACGTTTCCGCGCCTTGGGGGAACCTGCGACCGACAAGTCTGAGCCCTCTCCAGTCAAACCCCAACGAGCCGCCGTGCCTTGTGACCGAAGCCCGGCCATCAGCCGATGCTCAGATCGATGATGCCGGGGCTTTCCAGCAAGGCCTGCATGCTGAACTCCCCCCAGGCCACCCCGTCGTGCCGCCGGTACCCCACCAGATAGTCAGCCAGTTCCGGCGGAAAAGGGCGGGGTTCGGCGCATTCGTCCTGGGGAGAGAAGTGCCGGATGCCAGCCACTTCGCTGACCAGTGCCCCGCACTGCAGATCATCCCGGGATATGAGCAGAACCCTGTTCGTCGGCCGGGATGGCAGACGTTCTCCCCAAAAAAAATCCACCAGGTCCACCACGGGGAGGGGAGTTCCATGCACGTTTGCAATACCGAGCACCCAGGGATGGGTTCCGGGTACCCGGGTGATGCGAGGGGGAATGAGCACCTCGCTGACAATCCCCTGCCGCGCAACCAGCGGCCATTCCTTCAGATAGAACGCGATCCCCTTCCACTCTCCCGGCCCCATCTTCCCTTCCGGCAACGGGGCAGCACGCTGCCGAATCTGTTGCTCCAGGCGACTCAACAGCTCAAAGGGGCCACTTATCCCCAGTTCATCCATGGCAACTGCGCTGCTCTTCGCCCAGCAGGGAGCGAATCTTGCCGATCAACTGCTCCTCGCTCACCGGTTTGGCCAGATAGTCCTTTGCCCCCTGACGCAATCCCCATACCCGGTCACTCTCCTCCCCCTTGGTGGAAATAATGACAATGGGTATCGACGAGGTTTCCGGATCACGCGTCAGCTGGCGTGTCGCCTGAAACCCGTTCAGCCCCGGCATGACGATATCCATCAACACCAGATCGGGCCTCTCTTCCCGGATCCTCTCCATCCCTTCTTCGCCATCCCCGGCCACTGATACGGTGTACCCATGTTTCTCGAGTATCGTTCTGAAGACGTAGACTTCGGTTGGTGAATCGTCAACGATCAATATATGTGCCATTTTCCCCCCGCGAGTTCCCATTGTGGCCTCTTTTTTATGATAATACATCCATCGGGGCCGGCGTCAAAATACCGACGTGCGGTCCCACAATGAAGAAAGCCGTGCTCGCTATTTCCTGCAGCGACCCAGCACCTCCAGAAGCTCCTCCTGCGTGAAGGGCTTGGTGATGTACTGTTCCGCCCCAACCAGCTTGCTGCGGGCCCGATCGAACAGTCCATCCTTGCTGGTCAGCATCACGATGGGGATATGGCTAAAGCGGCTGTTCTGCTTGATCAGGGCGCAGGTCTGGAAACCGTCCAGGCGCGGCATGGTGATATCGATGAAGATGACATCC
>WFNS01000005.1 GCA_015488495.1 Gammaproteobacteria bacterium
CTTCGATGGTTATATGTTTGAAATCCTGTTGATTGCGCCCTTGCAGTTCGTGGGCGATTTCTTCGATGACCGTGCTGAGACCGAACGTGGAGGGAGCATTCCCGGCGTTACCTGTGTCGATCTTTGCGATTTCTATCACATCCGTGATCATGGATAGCAGCCTCTTTGCGGAGTCGAGGACCCGCTCCAGCTGGTCCCGCTGACGCTCGTTGATCTCGCCAGACATCCCCTGGAGGATGATCCCCGTGAAGCCGATGATCGCATTCAGCGGTGTGCGCAGCTCGTGAGCGAGCGAGGTGGCATAGGATGCCTTGAGCTGTTCCAGTTCCCCGGCGGTTACGGAAAGATCCTCCTTTCCTTCTGCGGCGGTGGTCCGAAACGCGCTGCGGAGGATGACATAGTACAGTCCGGCCGCAACGACCGGGATGGCGAGCAACAGGAGGAGATGGGAGAGATCGGTTACAGGAGAGAGCGTCGATGCCACCAGTGCGGTACCTCCCACAGCGAAACCCAGAATGAGGAGAAACGGGATGAAGAGGCGGGTGGTTGAAGAGGGTTTCATATCAAATGATTATCAGATGTTGATATTTCATTATTTGACAACGGCTGATCGAAATCAATGAAAAAAAGAGGTTTCACTATAGAATCGTACGCCTTTGGCGGGTTGAGGTAGATGGCGGAACGGATACTGGCAGAGGCTGCCACGATTGCATATACGCTGTGCGGAAACCGCTATCTGAACATCACCAGCCGCTGCACCCTGCGATGCGCCTTCTGTCCCAAGTTCAACGGCAGCTGGGAGGTGAGGCAGTATGAGCTGCGGCTGCGTGAGGAACCTTCGGTGGAAGAGATCATTGCCGCGGCTGGAGACCCCTCGCAGTACCGGGAGGTGGTGTTTTGCGGGTTGGGGGAGCCGACACGTCGTCTGGAGGTCATGTTGGAGATTGCCGAGCGACTACGCGGGGCGGGAGCGCGGATCCGGGTCAACACCGATGGTCTGGCCAGCCTGGTTCATGGGCGGGATGTAACCCCGGAGTTTGCCGGACGGGTGGATGCTGTCTCCATCTCCATGAATGCCCAGGATGAACCCACCTATGATCGGCATTGTCGCCCGCGCCACCCGGACTCTTTCTCCGCCATGCTGGAGTTTTCGGAGCGGATCCAGCGATATGTTCCCGAGGTGGTGATGACTGCCATCGACGGGCTCCCGGGGGTGGACATCGCCGCCTGCCGCCGCCTGGCCGAGGGGATCGGCGCCACCTTCCGGCGCCGCGTCCTGGATGTGGTGGGCTGATGGCGCTCTCCGACTACGTGGATACCTTCGGGCAGATGCTTCTTGCCCGGTACGGGGAGCGGGTGCACAAGGTGGCCGTCGATGCCGGGTTTACCTGCCCCAACCGGGACGGGACCATTGGTCGTGGCGGATGCAGCTTCTGCAACAACCGCTCGTTCAGTCCCAACCGCCGCGCCGCAGTGCCGGTGGAAGAGCAGATCGCAGCGGGAAGAGAGGTGATCGCCAGGCGTACCGGAGCGCGGCGGTTTCTGGCCTATTTTCAGGCCTATACCAATACTTACGACAGTGTCGAGGCACTGGGAAGGCGCTATGATGCCGCGCTGGCGCAGGAGGGGGTCATCGGGCTCTCCATCGGTACACGGCCGGACTGTATCTCCTCTGCGGTGCTGGACCTGCTGGCAGGGTATCGCGATCAGGGTTACGAGGTCTGGCTGGAGCTGGGTCTGCAATCCAGCTTCGACGAGACCCTGAAACGGGTCAACCGGGGCCACGGCTTCGCCGAATACCGGCGGGCACTGCATGCGGCGCGTGAGCGCGGGCTGCCGGTTTGCACCCACCTCATCGCCGGGCTGCCGGGAGAGGGGGCGTTTCATGTCCGCACCACCCTGCAACGGGTGTTGGCCGAGGGGGTCGATGGACTCAAGGTGCATCCGCTTCATGTGGTGAGGGGAACCCGGCTGGCGGCGGAGTGGCGGCGAGGCGAATATGCACCGCTTCGTTTCGAGGAGTATGTTGCTCTGGCGGCCGATCTGGTGGAGATGACCCCACGCGGGATCCTCTACCATCGCCTCACCGGTACCGCCCGCCCGCCACTCTTGCTGGCGCCCGGCTGGTGTTCCTGGAAATGGCGGGTGCTGAACGGGATCGAGAACGAGCTGGCGCGGCGGGGTACACGGCAAGGCGCAACGGGTAGAGAAAGAGAGGTCGGGAACCGATGACGATAGAGAGCAGCAAAAGGGTTGAACTGGTCTGTCCGGCGGGGAGCCTGCCCGCCCTGAAGGCGGCGGTGGATTGTGGGGCGGATGCGGTCTATATGGGGTTCCGGGATGCCACCAATGCGCGCAACTTTCCCGGTCTGAATTTCGACGAGGGGAGTGCGGCCAAGGGGATCGAGTATGCCCATCAGCGCGGCGTGAAGGTGTTGCTGGCGCTCAACACCTTCCCCCAGCCGGAGAGCTGGGAGCGGGGTACCCGGGCAGTGGACCAGGCGGCCGGCCTGGGTGTCGATGCCTTGATCATGGCGGATCCCGGCCTGTTGCGCTACGCCGCGACCCGTCACCCGGAACTGCGTCTCCATCTCTCGGTGCAGGGTTCGGCGACCAGCTACGAGGCCATCAATTTCTACCGGCGGCAATTCGGCGTTCAACGAGCGGTCTTGCCACGGGTGCTCTCTTTCTCCCAGGTGGCGCGACTGGTCGCCAACACCGAGGTGGAGGTCGAGGTGTTTGGTTTTGGCAGCCTCTGCGTGATGGTGGAGGGACGTTGTGCCCTTTCCTCCTATGCCACCGGAGAGTCACCCAATACCTGTGGTGCCTGTTCACCGGCCAAGGCGGTGCGCTGGGAGGAGGACACAGAGGGCCGCCGCTCCCGGCTCAACGGGGTGCTCATCGATTCCTACAAGCCGGGCGAGAGCGCCGGGTACCCTGTGTTGTGCAAGGGCCGTTTCGAGGTCAACGGCCGCGTGGATTACGCCATCGAGGAGCCCACCAGCCTCAGTCTGCTGGATCACCTGCCCGAGTTGCTGAAGGCCGGTGTGAAGGCGCTCAAGGTGGAGGGGCGACAACGGAGCCCGGCCTACGTCCGGCAGGTGACCACTGTCATGCGCAGCGCGCTCGATGCCTGTCTCGCCAATCCCGACAATTACACGCCCCAGGCGGCATGGACGGCGCAGCTGGATCGGGTAGCCGAAGGAAGTACCCATACGTTGGGTGCTCTGGACAGGGCATGGCAATAGCGCTGCGAATCGGAAATATGAACGGTCGAGATTCATGAAACTGGCACTGGGACCCCTTCTCTATTTCTGGCCACGGGAACAGGTGGAGCATTTCTACCGCAAAGTTGCCGATCTGCCCGTGGATGTGGTCTATCTGGGCGAGACGGTCTGTTCGAAACGGCGCTTTCTCACCCGCGCCGACTGGCTGCGGTTGGCCGAGCGGCTGGCGGAGGCCGGAAAGGAGGTATATCTTTCCACCCTTACACTGATGGAGTCGGAATCGGAGCTGCGCACCATGCGCAAACTGGTCGGAAACGGCGCCTATCCGGTCGAGGCCAACGACATGGCGGCGGTCAGCGTGGCGGCCGAGGCGGGTGTCCCGTTCGTTGCCGGTCCCCATCTCCATACCTACAATCAGGAGACGCTGGATCTGCTGGCATCCCTGGGTGCGCGGCGCTGGGTGATGCCCCTCGAGCTTTCCGCGGAGACGCTGGCGCAGATGCAGCAGCGGTGTCCTGCAGGTCTGGAGACCGAGCTGTTCGTCTATGGGCGGATGCCCCTGGCCTTCTCTGCGCGCTGTTTCACCGCTCGTAACCGCGATCTGCCCAAGGACGATTGCCGGTTGTGTTGTGGCGACTATCCAGATGGCCTGCCTCTCGGTACCCAGGAGGGTGAGCGTTTTCTCACCCTGAACGGTATTCAGACGCAGTCCGGACGGGTGTGCAACCTGTTGACCGAGTTGCCCCGGATCGGGAAGCTGGGGGTGGATGTGCTCCGTATCTCCCCCGATTCCCGACATTCGGAAGCGGTCATCAGGGCGTTTCACGAGGTCATGACCGGGGAGGTGTCACCCGAAGTGGCGCAGCAGAGGCTGGACGAAACCACCGGGGAGATCTATTGCAATGGCTACTGGTTTGGTGAGCCTGGAATGGCCACTGTGGCGGGGCAGTGAGGATTGCCCGGTTTCGTTCGTTCAACATAAAAAAAACGCAGCACGTCCCTGTGCCGCAATAGCAGGAGAACTGCCAGGAAACCCAGATGAATGAAACAGCGTCCCGAAAGGGAGCGCAGCTTCATCTAAACTGTACAAAAACTTGCTTGACAGACAGTATCATCCGATACCTCTCCCGGATGGTCTGTCAAGCCTGTACCAACCTCTGCATGCGCTCAGCCAGGGCGCTGCGCTCGACCCGCTCGATGAGTTCCTTTATACGGGGTGCCCATGCCGGGCCCACTACCTCTTGCAAATGCCTGTCGAGGTCAAACTCAAGGGCATCCAGCAGGTTTTTGATGTAGAGCGCCGCGTCTGTATCGCCCTCCAGCTTCAAATCCCGGTTGAAAAACAGGGTGTCCGGATCCTCACTGCGATTTGCCAGACGCCAGAAATCGACCAGTTTTCCGCTGATACGGACATCCCATGGTAGATGAGCGGAACAGCGGTGGAGCCGACGCCCGGAGATCCGGAGGTGAAACCGGTTGCCGGTGTCGTCTATTGCGAGGCAAACCCGTTTGCCCTCCAGATAATCGAGCTGCTCCTCGATCTCCTGGCCTCGCATCAGATGGTTGACCGCGGTTGTCAGCAGATCGACGTGAAGCCTGTCCGGTAACAGCTTCAATCCCGCAATGACGGGCAGAGCTCTATTCATTGGCATTGCGAATACGTAAATCCCCACTAACAAATGCGGTTATATGGTTTCAAATTTATCCAAGTAATGCATTGATCTATATCAACGGAACGGATGGCAAGAGGGGGGCGGCGTACCCCCTGGAAGAAAAGCAATCCGCTTGGCGGTGACGAGGGCAGAAAAAAGGGCACATAAGCAACAAAGGTTAGGTATATAATTCTTAACTAATATTTTGCGGTGACAAAAAATTTACAATTGAGTGGGGGAGATATCTCTAAAGGGTTTCTCTGCCTGGTCGCTATTGGGGAAGTATTGAAACCTCTTAATTCTGGAGCAAGAGATCCATGGCTGCTGGTCTGGGTGAATACATCAACAACTTGTCGCTGCGGACGAAGATCCTGTTTCTGGCCGGGCTGTTGATCATCGGCATCATGTCGGTGGGGCTGCTGGGGGCGGGATTCATCCACAGCCAGAGCAAGGCGACCGAGGCGGCGGTGGCCGAGAGCCAGGCCAGGGTGACTGCGGCGACCCGGGCGAGGGTTGCCATCGTGGAGATGAATGCAGCCATCAGTACCCTGCTGGCCGCTGATGAGCGCCTGGACATCCGCAAGGCGGCCATCGCCAGTATCCGGGCCTCCTCCCATCTGGATGAGGATATCCGCAACCTGCAGGATGCCCTGCCGGGAGATCCCATGGTCGCGCGTCTGGCGGAGCTGCTCGAAAAGCTGAAGCCGGGGCAGCTCAGCATCATCCGGGCGGGCAAGAAGAACGACGATGCCACCGGTCTGGCCAAGATGAAGGAGATTGAATCCCTGCTGCAGGAGGTGGAGACGGTTTCCCAGCAGCTGGTGGACGGAGAGCGTGAAAAGCTAGCCGCCAGTCTGGCGGAGAGCAGGGAACAGGGTAAACGCATCGTCCTCATCCTGGCAGGGTTTGTATTGGCCAGTATCCTGGTGGGGGTGCTGGTCAGTCTGTTCGTGGCGGCAAAGATCACTCGTCCCCTGGTGATGATCGAACAGAGCATGGCGGCGGTGGCCAGCGGGGATCTGACCATCAGTCTGGAGGCCGGCGGGAAGGACGAGATGGGGCGGACCGTGAACGCCATCTCGAAAACGGTGGGCAAGCTGCATGGCATCATCCGCGGCATCATGGCGAGTTCCGGGATGCTGACCAATGAGAGCAGAGAACTCACCGCCGCCGCCGGACTGATTCAGGATGCCACCCTGCGGATCCACGAGAACGTCAAGCAGATCAAGGAGGAGTCTGGCGTCGCGCTGGAGGCGACCGGGGAGGCGCTGGAACATCTGGACGAGGCGGCGGACGAGTGCCGTTGCGCTTCGGACACCGCCACCACCTCGGCCATCGAGATCGTCTCCGCGGTGGATGATTTTCAGCGTTTCCAGAAGGACATGGAGCAGACGGTGGAGGTGACCCAGAAACTGGCGGAGGCCGCCGGGCAGATCACTCAGATCACCAACACCATCCGCGGGATCTCCGAGCAGACCAACCTGCTGGCCCTCAATGCCGCCATCGAGGCGGCGCGCGCGGGGGAGCAGGGACGCGGGTTCGCCGTGGTGGCGGACGAAGTGAGGGAGCTGGCCAAGCGGACCAGTGAGGCCACCGATCAGATCGCCGGCCTGATTGAGACGGTCTCCAGCAGCGTGGATGTCACCGTGCAGTCTCTGGAGGGAACGGTGGCCGATTCCCGCAACAACATCGAAAGGTTGCAGCAGGCAGCCGATCACATATCGAAGAACAGTGAACAGGCCCAGCAGCTCTACGAGGGAATGAAACGGGTGGTGACCATCATGTCGCCGCAGAAGGAGGCGATGCGGCGTATCACCGAGGCGGTGGATACGCTGTTCGAGATGGCGGAGGAGTCCAGTCGGCAGGTGGTCAAGCTGAACGAGCTGTCGAGCGACCTCAGCGGTGAGGCGAGCAAGATGCAGGGGATGATCAAACAGTTCAGGGTGTAACCCGGTTACAAAAAACCATGATTCAACCAAGAGGAGAGAAACGCCAAATGAAATTGAAAGGTGACAAGTTGGCCCGTAATCTGTTA
Organism: Gammaproteobacteria bacterium; assembly: GCA_015488495.1. Classification (GTDB taxonomy): domain Bacteria; phylum Pseudomonadota; class Gammaproteobacteria; order Thiohalospirales; family Thiohalospiraceae; genus DRMK01. Next base: position 6,915 of record WFNS01000005.1, read on the forward strand.
CTGGCCTCCGTGGTTGCCCTGGGGGCTTGCGCTACGACGGCCCAGAGCGAACAGGAGCAGCGGCTGGTTTTCGAGGCGGGCCATCCCAGCCTCCAGTACTGGCTGCTGCCGGACAAGCCACCCTATCCGAAGGATAACGAACCGACCGCGGAGCGGATCGCCCTGGGCAAGCAGCTGTTCTTCGATCCCCGGCTGAGCCGGGACGGTAACATCTCCTGCGCCAGCTGTCACAATCCGATGCTGGGTTGGTCCGATGGTCTCCCCACCGGGCGTGGATTCAGGGGCGCGCTGCTGGGGCGGGCTTCTCCCACGGTGATCAACACCGCCTACAACTCCATTCAGATGTGGGATGGCCGCAAGAAGGACCTGGAGGATCAGGCCATCGGGCCGATGGAGGCCAGCGTGGAGATGAACACCGATTTCGATCAGATGTTCCGTTTCCTGCGCAACAATGAAGGGTACCGGACGGCTTTCGCCAAGGCCTATCCTGGTGAGGAGATCAACAAGGAGACCATCGCCAAGGCGATCGCCAGCTACGAGCGTACCGTGATCAGCAACGACTCCCCCTTCGACCGCTGGATCAAGGGAGACAAGAGCGCAATGACCGAGCAGCAGGTGCGTGGTTTCAAGGTGTTCGTCGATCCCGACAAGGGGAACTGCGAGATCTGCCACAGTGCTCCCAATTTCACCGACAACGGCTTTCACAACATCGGTCTGGCCTCTGTGGACGGGGGCAAGGGGGATCCCGGGCGGTTTGCCCACAAGCCCATCAAGATCCTGAAGGGGGCCTTCAAGACGCCGACGCTGCGTGACATCACCCTGACCGCTCCCTACTTCCACGATGGATCGGCGAAGACGCTGATGGAGGTGGTGGAACACTACGTCAAGGGCGGTGAAGTGAAGGAGAACCTCTCTCCCAACATCAAGCCGCTCCATCTGACGCAGCAGGAGAAGGAGGATCTGGTGGCCTTCATGGAGGCGCTGACCACCGACCACGAGCCGGTCACCCTGCCCAAGCTGCCACTGAAATGAACCGGACCGTCGGCCGCTGGTCATCCGGCGGCCGATTCATCCACGAAACACCGATTTGCTATCAGGTATGAGGAGAAAAACCATGACATTTGACAAGATCGTTTTCGGCATCGCGCTGGTTGCGCTGCTGGCCGCCGGTGCGGCAAACGCCGCCGAGTACGAGGTGGTCCAGAAGAACAAGGCCTTTTCGCCCAAGGAGCTGAACATCAAGGTGGGGGATACGGTGAAGTTTACCAACGAGGACAACTTCTTCCATAACGTATTCAGTCTGTCGGACCTGAAGACCTTCGACTTGGGTTCCTATCCGAAGGGAGAGTTCAAGAGTGTCACCTTCGACAAGGCGGGCAAGGTGGAGGTGGAGTGCGCGATCCATCCCAGCATGCTGATGATCATCAACGTCCAGTAGCCGAACGACAGGTGGTCCATTGATGAATCCAACGATCAAATCAGGAGCCCTGGCGCTGCTCGTGCTGCTGGCCCCGTCGGTGATGGCAGCGGAAGAAAAACAGAGTGAGGCCAAGCCGACGCTGGAGTACGGAGCCGAGGTCTATCAGGCGCGCTGCGTGCTCTGTCACGGGCGGGAGGGTTATGGCGATGGCATGTTGCCGGTATCGATGAAGGAGTACCCTTCTGCCAACCTGCACAAGAACCGGTTTGGCAAGGAACTGGACGATCTGAGGCTGTCGATCATCTACGGCGGCAGTCTCGGTACCATGAGTGCGGAGATGCCGCCCTGGGGGGACGAGCTGACCTATACCCAGGTGGAGTCGGTGGCCATGTTCACCAAGCTGCTCATCACCGATCTGAAGAAAGCGGTTGCCCTGATGGAGAAGACCGAGGCCAACAAGCAGCCCTCGTTCCGGCTCGGGAGGGCGATCTTCAAGAACTACTGCTCTCTCTGCCATGGGGAGAACGGAGAAGGGGACGGCAAGATGGCAAAGATCATCAAGAATCCGCCGCCCTTCAATCTGACCCTGAGCCGCGCCCCCGACGAGTACCTGATGCAGATCATCACCAAGGGCGGGGCTGCAATGGGACGTTCGCCGCGGATGCCGCCCTGGGGTGAGCAGTTTTCGGAGACGGAACGGCGCTCCATCATCATGTACATCAAGACGCTGCGGCGTTGAGCCGTACCTCGACAACCCCCTTTCCGTGGCGGGAAGGGGGGTCATTCCAGGGAGTAGGGAAGCTCCAGAAACTGCAGTACGGACTGCGGCTCCTTTTCCAGAGCGATGGTCTCGCCGTTTTCGACCGAGGCGATCTCCACCACCGCCAGCAGTTCGTATCC
>WFNS01000006.1 GCA_015488495.1 Gammaproteobacteria bacterium
ATAGCGCACCAGCTCCAGCAGATAGCTATCGGCGTCCACCAACACCGCTTTGTACCGTCCCTGGAACAGGTGACCAGTTCGTGACTGCTTCTTGTTGACCCAGCGGGTATATCGGAATCCCAGGTTCTGCATGATTCTCGACAGCGGTTCCCTGGCCACCTGCACCACCAAATGAAGATGATTGGGCATACAGCAGAATCCATGAATCCGGTGCCCGAACCTTTCGATTCCCTCCTGCATCAACAGGTAGAGATGGTACCGGTCCTCCTCATCGAAAAAGATCTCCTGCCCGCCATTGCCTCGCAGCATGACATGATAGACACCTCCCGGCACATGAAGTCTGGGTTTTCTGGCCATGGAAACATGATAGAACGACCGGTGCGATTACGCAAGAACGCAAGCCCGACCCCTGGGTTTCGGGTTTGAAGTTTGGCGCTGAGGTCTCCGAGGTTGATGCGAGGGGAAGGGACCGAGGGATGAATGGAGGAAAGATCACCTCTCCAGGTATTGCCGCTTTCCCTTGACCCCGTTCCATTCATCTGCATCCGGAAGCGGCTCTTTCTGCTCGCTGATGACGGGCCAGACCTTTGCCAGCTCCGCGTTCAGTTCGATAAACTCCCTTTGATCCTCAGGAACATCATCCTCCGCAAAGATGGCCTCGGCGGGACACTCCGGCACACACAAATCACAATCGATGCACTCTTCCGGATTGATCACCAGGAAGTTTGGGCCTTCATGAAAGGCCTCCACGGGACACACCGCCACGCAATCGGTGTATTTGCAACGAATGCAGTTCTCGGCTACCACATAGGTCATTGCTTGTTCCTCCGTAAATCATTGGCCGCGCCAACTCCTCTGAAATGTAGACCAAAATTCCGGATCCTGCAGTTATTGCGGCGTGGCTCTCAATTTATCGGATGGCCAATTGACACCCTCTCATCCATGAACCGTTACTTCAGCACCATCACGCGTCGGTTCGGTATATCCAGTGATGGACCGAATGTCGTCTTTCCGAAACTGCACGCTTTCTTGAGGGAAATTCAGGATTCGCGCGACGAATCTGGCCTTTGGGACGGCGCCGTACACGATTTTTCCTACTCCTCGAACCACATCTCAATCGTCCTGCGGTCCGGCACGCCGCCGGCATGCACCACTTTTCCATCGATCACCACGCCGGGGGTAGACATCACGCCATAGCCCATGATGTCGCCGATCTCCTCCACCTTTTCCAACCGGATGTCGACACCCTTGGCCCCGGCGATCTCCTCGATCAGCTTCAGGGTGGTCTTGCAGTTGGTACAGCCGCTACCGAGCACTTTTATGGTTTTCATGGTTCACTTTCCTCCAAATCAGGGATTGAAATAGATCAGGCCGCAATCAGGTTGAACCCCCATCCCACCAGGGTGAAGGAAATGGCCAGCACGCCGGCGTAGATGGCCAGGGCCGGCCAGCGAATGACCTTGCGCAGGATGAGCATTTCCGGCAGGGAGAGCGCAGCGATGCTCATCATCAGGGCCAGGGTGGTGCCGATGGCGACTCCCTTGCCCAGCATGGCCTCGGCGATAGGGATCACGCCGGTGGCGTTGGAGTAGAGCGGGATGCCCAGGAGCACCGCCCCCGGCACGGCCAGCCAGTTGTCCCTGCCACCGAGGTGCTCGACCACCCACGACTGCGGCACATAACCGTGGAACAGGGCACCGACCGCCACCCCCATCAGGACCCATTTCCAGATCCGGCCGACGATCTCCTTCACTTCGTTCAGCGCATAGCGGTGCCGTCCGGCCAGGGATCTGTCCATCTCGATTCGCGCCACCTCTCCCATCCGGATCTCCCACACATACGCCTCGACCCAGCGCTCGGGCCGGAAGCGCTCCATCACCGCGCCACCCACGTAGGCCACCAGCAGCCCCGCTGCAACATAGAGTGCCGCCAGCTTCCAGCCCAGAATCCCGACCAGAATCACCGCCGCCACCTCGTTGATCATCGGGCTGGCGATGAGAAAGGAGAAGGTCACACCCAGCGGTATCCCGGCCTCCACGAAACCGATGAACAGGGGCACCGAGGAACAGGAGCAGAAGGGCGTCACCGCCCCGAGCAGAATGGCCAGGGTCCGGGCCAGCCACCTGGGCTTGCCGCGCACATAGTCCCGCACCCGCTCGGCGCTGAGGATGGCGCGCAGCAACCCCATGAGATAGATGACCGCCACCAGCAAGGCGAAGATCTTGGTGGTGTCCATGATGAAGAAATGCAGGGCATCGGCCGCATGACCTCCCCGAGGCAATCCGAGCCATTGGTAAACGACGAGGCTGGCCAGCGCTTCGAACACTGCGTGCTACCCGGCCTGCCTGGGGAGTTGCATGTCACCGGGGCAGCAGGTCTCGTGGGCAGGCACGCCGGGTTTCGCCTCATACCAGTCACGGCTGCGATTGACGACCCGCACCGCCAGCAGCATCACCGGCACTTCGATGAGCACCCCCACTACCGTGGCCAGCGCCGCTCCCGACTCGAAACCGAACAGGGCGATGGCGGTGGCCACGGCCAGCTCGAAGAAGTTGCTGGCGCCGATCAGGGCCGACGGACCCGCCACGCAGTGCGGCGAACGCACCTGCCGGTTGAGCAGATAGGCAAGCCCCGAGTTGAAGAACACCTGAATCAGGATGGGCACCGCCAACAGGAGAATGATCAGTGGCTGGGCGATGATCTGTTCCCCCTGGAACCCGAACAGCAGCACCAGCGTCACCAGGAGTGCAGCCAGCGAGACCGGATGCAGGCGCGCGATGGTGCGGGCGAGCTGCGCCTCACCCTGTTCCTGCCGGAGCAGACGGTTTCGCCACAGATTGGCGATCACCAGCGGCACCACGATGTAGAGCAGCACCGACAGCAGCAGCGTGTCCCAGGGAACGGTGATGACGGACAGCCCCAGCAGCAACCCCACGATGGGAGCGAAGGCAAAGACCATGATCACATCATTGAGCGCCACCTGCGACAGGGTGAAATGGGGCTCGCCGCGCATCAGGTGGCTCCACACGAACACCATGGCGGTACACGGTGCTGCCGCCAGCAGGATCAGGCCGGCGATATAGGAGTCTATCTGCTCCGCGGGCAGCCAGGGGCGAAACAGGTAACCGATGAACAACCAGCCCAGCAGGGCCATGGAAAAGGGCTTGATCCCCCAGTTGACCAGCAGGGTCACGCCCACGGCCCGCCAATGCTGCTTCACCTCCCGGAGAGACTTCAGATCGATCTTGAGCAGCATGGGGATGATCATCAGCCAGATGAGCAGAGCGACCGGCAGATTGATATGGGCAGCCTCGAGCCGCGCCATCGCCTGGAAACCCGCCGGAAACAGATGCCCCAGGCCGATGCCGGCGAAGATGCAGAGCGTCACCCAGAGTGTCAGATAGCGCTCGAATAGCCCCATCTCCGCATCGGCCATCCTCTTCGCTGTGATTTCACACTGGACACTCATGGGGTACCCTCCTCCTGCAAACGCTCGATCAGTTCCCTCACCCTGGCCTCGATCTCGTCTCGGCTGCTGCGAAACACCGCCATGATCTCCTCCTCTGGGCCGCAGGCCGCAGCCGGATCGCCCAGTGGCCAGTGCTCCTTGCGCGCACCTGCCGGCAGCACCGGACACCGCTCGTCGGCATTTCCGCACACGGTCACCACATAGTCGGCCCGCTCCAGCATCCCTGGCGTGAGCCGGGTGGACTCCTGGGCGGAAATGTCCACCCCCGCCTCACGCATCACCGCGATGGCCCGCGGATTCTTGCCGTGGGCCTCGATACCCGCCGACTCGATACGCCACTCCGGCGGCGCCAGGTGTTTTGCCCACCCCTCCGCCATCTGGGAACGGCAGGCGTTGCCGGTGCACAAAAACAGCAGATTCATCGAATAGGCTCCCGTTTGAAAATTCGGTCAAGAACAGCAAGAAGTGTCCGGCCTGTTGGGCATCTTCGCCAGCGCAGCCCGGTCCTCCCTGAACGGCGGCCGCTCCCCCGCCTCCGCCGCCGTGATCCGGATCACCTGTCTCGCCCACTCCGGCAGATCGGGATGGATCCGGTAGAAGACCCACTGTCCCCGGCGCCGATCCGCCACCACCCCGGCATCCCGCAGCGCCGCCAAGTGGCGGGAAATCTTTGGCTGGATGGCACCCAGGGCGTGGGTAAGCTCGCAGACACACAACTCACCCTCCCGCTGCATCAACAGCAGGCAGCGCAGGCGTGTCTCATCCGACAACAACTGGAAGAACTGGCTTGGTTGGATGTCCATACCGGCAGAATATACGCCATTCCATATATATGGTCAAGCATATATTGA
>WFNS01000007.1 GCA_015488495.1 Gammaproteobacteria bacterium
GGTCGTTGGTGGAACCGAAACCGACCAGCCCTCCTATCCCCTTTGCAGTGCGATAGATCCAGGTGCGTGTGGCACGGTTGAACGGCTGCTCCTCCCGGTCCATGGCGAAGAAATATTGGCGGAAGAACTCCCCCTGCCTCTCCAGAAAGTAGCGGAGCCGGCCGATGACCGGAAAGTTGCGACGGATGGCATGCTCTTTCTGCAAGACATCCTGCAGAAACAGGATGACCAGGATGAGCAGAACGATACCTCCTGCCCATCCCAGGATGGTGAACATCCACAGCGAGACGCTCATTCTCCGCTTTCCCCCTCGATATGGCGCCGCAGTTGCTCCAGGCAGCGCTCCTGCTCATCCTCCTCTCTGCAATATATCGGCGGAAAAGTCTTCAACCGCACCCGGCTGCGGATCACCAGTGCCCCCAGGACGAGCCGCTCGCCGCGAATCCCCTCCAGCCGCACCGGAAAGATGGGGCACTCGCACCAGCATGCCAGACGCACCACCCCTTTCTTCAAGGGACGAGGGGGATCGGAGTCCAGATGGATCCGGCCGTGGGGAAAGAGCGCCACCACCTCTCCGCGCTGCAGCGCCTCTCGCGCCCGCCGCAACGCCTTTTCCGGTCGCCCCTTCCGGTCCACCGGAATGCATCCGGCGGCACGGAACAACCAGTTCAGCCCGAAACGGTGGTACTCCTCCTGGGCGATCAGGAAACGCAGCGGGCGTCTCGACGCGGTGATGAGCAGCAAGGGATCCAGTCCGGAGAGGTGATTGGATGCCACCAGCGCAGGACCCCGCTGCGGCAGCGGGAGCGGTTCATATTCCAGCCGATGATAGTAACGGCAAAACAGCCGCAACCAGCCATCGATCACGTTGCGCCACCACCGCCCCCAGTCGGCCTCGCTGGCCCGGTGACCCATGAGGATCAGCAATGAAAGGAGCAGAAACAGGATGAACAGAAACGAGGCCACGGCGCCGTTCAGGCCGATTTCCTGCTGCCGTAGTTCTTGCGCGGAAACAGGTCGGTGCGGCGGCTCACCAGCCGATCCAGAAACAGCAATCCATCCAGATGGTCGATCTCATGCTGCACGGCCCGCGCCTCATATCCTGTACAACGATACTCCCGCTGCCTCCCGGTTTCATCCAGGGCACTCACCGTGATGCACTCGGCACGCACGACGTTACCGGTGAAGTCCGGTACCGACATGCACCCTTCGCGTCCCTTCACCATGCCCTCCCAGGAGAGAATCTCCGGGTTGATCAGCACCATCCGGCCGTTGCAGGCAATCTTCGGTCTGGAAGAGACATCCACGATGGCGATGCGAAACAGATGGCCCACCTGCGGTGCAGCGATACCCACACCACCAGGGGCGTCGCGCATGGTCTGTTCGAGCCGTTCGACGAATCGCCGCAACGCTTCGTCGAACCGCTCCACCGGTTGCGCCACCTGCTTCAACCGCTCGTCGGGGTAGGTAATGATCTCCAGCGATGCCATGATCCTCACCCGAGCATGGTGGTGACCGGTTCCAGATGCACCTCGATATCCTCGAGCCCGAGCTGGCTCAGGGCGGTCCGCAGCGCATCGATGCCCCGTGCGGCATGCCCCTCGATATGCATGATATAGATGGGGTTCTCCTTGCTGCCTGCCACGTCGGACCGCAGCTCCAGGATATGCAACCCCGCCTCCGCCAGCGCTCCCGTGACCCGGGCCACGATGCCCGCCCGATCCGCGCCATAGACCGTGACGCTGACGTCAGGCTCCAGATGGCGATGCAACCGCCCCGCGATGGCATCCACATGGACATGCAGCCCGAGAGAGCCGGCCACCGGCTCCACCAGCCGGAGGAGCCGCTCCCCCGTTCCCTCCAGCTCCACCATCAGCATGATGGTGAAACTCCCTCCCAGGCGCATCATGGAGGCCTCGCCCAGGTTGCAGCCACCCTCGAACAATGCCTTCGTCACCCGTGCCACGATGCCGGGCCGATCTTCGCCCACCACCGTCAGCATGTACCAGTCGCTCATCGTCTCTCCATCCGATTGCTCATGTCAGCCAAATCAGGCTGGCCATACGCCCGGTCACACCATCGCGCCGGTAGGAAAAGAAGCGGGCTTCGTCGCTGAAGGTGCACCACGCCCCGCCATACACCGCCTCCACCCTGCAATGGCGCAGCCGTGCCCGTGCCAGTGCGTAGATATCGGCCAGCCAGCGCGACCCTGCAGGGCGAAAGTTCTCGGCGGCACCGTGGTCCCGCTCCAGGAAGGCGGCGCGCACCTCTTCCCCCACCTCGAAACGATCCGGGCCGATGGCAGGCCCCAGCCAGGCCAGAATCCCGCTGGAGGGAACCCCCATCCGCTCCACCGCCGCCTCGATCACCCCCGCCGCCAGCCCGCGCCAGCCGGCGTGCACGGCGGCCACGCAGCCTCCCCTCCGGTCACAGAGCAGTACCGGCAGACAGTCGGCGCTCATCACCGCACACACCTTGCCAGGGGTGCGGCTGACACTGCCATCCGCCTCGCAGCCCGGCTGCGCACGCTCCGCTTCCAGGATGTCACAGCCATGAACCTGTTTCAGCCACAGCGGAGGCGCCGGCAACCCCAGGGCCCGGACGACACGCTCCCGATTGGCGGCCACCGCCAGCGGATCGTCTCCCACATGGTCCCCCAGATTGAGTGAATCCCAGGGGCCCCGGCTGCAGCCACCACCGCGGGTGGTGACACAGGCCCGTACCCGGGAGGGCGCCGGCCAGTCGGGGACGATCCAGTCATCCACCATGGCTGCGGGAATCCGCTCGCAATGTGTGGATGAGCCTGGCCATGTCTTCCGGTAGCGGTACCTGCCACTCCATCCGCTCTCCACTGGCAGGATGGGTGATACCGAGCCGTCCGGCGTGCAGCGCCTGGCGCCGGAAACCGCGCAGCTCCTCCTGCAACGCCTCACCGCAGCCTGCCGGAATCCTCGAACGCCCGCCATAGACCGGGTCCCCCACCAGCGGGTGGCGGATGTGGGCCATGTGAACCCGAATCTGGTGGGTCCTGCCGGTCTCCAGTCGAACATCCAGCAGGGCATGGGCGCGAAACCGCTCCGCCACCCGATAGTGGGTGACCGCCGGCTTGCCCTGTCCGGTCACCGCCATCCGTTTGCGATCCACCCGGTGGCGGCCGATGGGGGCATCCACCGTCCCGCCGGAGGTCGGCACCCCCACCACTACTGCACTGTAGCAACGGGAGACACTGCGTTCCTGGAGCTGCTCCACCAGCCGCAGGTGACTGCCGATGGTGCGCGCCACCACCAGCAGCCCGCTGGTCTCCTTGTCGAGGCGATGTACGATCCCGGCCCGCGGTACCTCCGCCAGTTCCGGGGCGTGGTGGAGCAGTGCGTTCAGCAGGGTGCCATCGGGATTGCCGGCGGCAGGATGGACCACCAGCCCGGCCGGCTTGTCCACCACCAGGATGGCGTCGTCCTCATAGACCACGTTCAGCTCGATGGCCTGCGCCTCCCAGCGTTCCTGCGGCTCCGGAGAGACCACCAGCTCCACCCGTTCGCCACCCAGCACCCGCTGGTCGGGAGAACAGCATCTCCCATCCAGCTTCACCTGGCCACCCTTGATCCACCGGCTCAGGCGACTGCGGGAGTAGTCGGGAAACAGCTCCGCCAGCACGCGGTCGAACCGCTGCCCCGCGGATTCCCGGGGAATCACCGCCGCCAGACGCTGGCCGGATTCCATGGATGCTATCGGTTTACCCATGTTTCGGATAAAATGGCTGTCAACCGCCGTGAAACGAGTCATGGTTCAGATACTCAATTTCCGGATACTCTAACACAATGCATCTGTTCACCCGTCTGCTCATCCTGTCACTGCTTCTGCTGCTCGGCGCCTGCGCCAGCGTGGACAAGAAGCAGGAGTGGTCTGCCCAGCAGTATTACAAGGAGGCCAAGACCGCCCTGGACAACCGCGACTACGAAACCGCCATTCGCTACTACGAGGAGCTGAAGAGCGCCTACCCCTATGGCCGGTATGCGGAGCAGGCAGACCTGGACATCATCTACGCCTATTACAAAGGGGGTGAGCCGGAGTCGGCCATCGCAGCGGCTGACAACTTCATCAAGCAGTACCCTCGTCACCCCAACGTGGATTACGCCTATTACCTGCGGGGACTGGCCAGTTTCTCCGAAGGGGATACCTTCCTCAACAAGACCTTCAACCAGGATCCCACGCAGCGGGATCCGAGCCATCTGCGCCGCTCGTTCAACTATTTCTCCGAGCTGGTGCGCAAGTTCCCGGAGAGCAAGTACCGCGCCGATGCTCTGCAACGGATGAAGTATCTGCTCAACGCCCTGGCGCGGCACGAGATCCATGTGGCGCGTTTCTACCTGGAGCGTGAAGCCTATCTGGCGGCGGCCAACCGTGCCCGCTACGTGGTGGAACACTACCAGAACACCCCCGCCGTGGCGGAGGCCCTGGATATCATGTCTCGAGCGTACGACAAGATGGGGCGTACCGAGCTGGCCAACGATGCACGGCGGGTATTGCAGCTCAATTTTCCGGACTATCACAGCCCCGCCCGGAAACCGTGACGGAAAAGGGGCATGTGGGATTTTTTCGAAACCGTCCGCCACCGCCACTCCATCCGCAGGTACCAGAGTGACCTGCCGGTGGAAGAGGAGAAACTGAACGCCATCCTGGAGATGGCCTGTGCCGCACCCTCGGCCGGGGATCTCCAGGCATACCACGTCAGCGTGGTGCGCGGCCGGAAGCTCCGCCGGGAACTCGCCCAGGCCGCCTCCCGGCAGCAGTTCGTTGCCGAGGCCCCGGTGGTGCTGGTATTCAGTGCCGATCCGGTCCGTTCGGCGACCCGCTTCGGCGAACGGGGCGCAAATATCTACGCACTACAGGACGCTACCATCGCCGCTGCCTACGCCCAGCTGGCGGTGGTGGCCACCGGTCTGGCCTCCACCTGGGTGGGGGATTTCGACGAACAACGGGTGAAGGAGCTCCTGGAACTGGATGCCGACCTGGTTCCGGTATCCCTGCTCAGCATCGGCTATCCCGCCGAAACCGGGGAGCTCTCCCCGCGACGGCACCTGGACGAGATGGTGAGCTGGCGCTGAGGGAAAAACCGTTCGTGTGAACCAGTGACAAGCTGCCAATCCGACGAGATTCCGACCAGAGGAACGGGAATGTGAAACAGACAGTGGAAGCCATTATCGATGAAGAGGGACACATTCGTTTGATCGAGCCGGTCGAAGTCAAGGGTGTGCATCGTGCCCTCGTGACCATTCTGGACGAGGCGCCCATCGAGGTGGATGAAGTTGCCCAGCTTGCCGAGCAGGCGCTGGGAGAGGACTGGCTGAAACCGGAAGAGGATGAGGCGTGGAAACACCTGCAATAGGTGACGTGGTCCTCGTGCCCTTCCCGTTTTCGGATCTCTCCGCTTCCAAACTTCGGCCCGCGCTCGTTCTGGCCCACGCCGGACGCGAGGACTGGCTCTGTCTGCAAATCACCAGTCGAGCCTATGCCGATCCCTTTGCGATCGAGCTGACGGATAGCGACTTCTCCCGTGGTTCTCTTCGGCGGATCAGTTATGTCCGGCCCGGCAAGCTGTTCACCGCGCATCAGGCATTGTTTCGGCGCATAGCGGGAAGAATCACCGATGAAAAACTGGAACAAGTGCGCAATCGGGTCATCGAACTGGTAGGTGAAGGCCCCCTGTCCAAATGAGAAGCGGCGAAAGAATTGGCGGTGGTCGGATCCCCTGGTGGGTGGGGGATTTCGACGAACAATGGGTGAAGGAGCTCCTGGAACTGGATGCCGACCTGGTTCCGGTATCCCTGCTCAGCATCGGCTATCCCGCCGAAACCGGGGAGCTCTCCCCGCGACGGCACCTGGACGAGATGGTGAGCTGGCGCTGAAAACCGGGCCATTCATACGATTCCTTCGGCCAGCCGTTCTCCCCACTCCGCCAGCCGATCGAGGATGCGCCCCGACTCTTCGTCCCCCTCGTGTCGCGCACGCAGGGTCTGGACGCATTCCCGGTAGGCCTCGAGACCCAATGTCTCTCCGCCCGCTCCCGACATGAGCCGCTCCCTGCGAAACCGCTCCCAGCGCCGCCGCTCATCGGCGGAAAGGGTCTCCGGCCAGTTCCGGGCCCGGTAACGAAACAGCAGTTCCGGCAGTCGCGCATCCCGGAAGGGAAAAAGCTCCTCCGTCAGCTCTTGTGGAGCAGCGTGCCTCACCCTCTCCATCAGGTAGCGGTCGGCCTCTTCGAAGAAACCGTCGTAGAGTGCCAGCTCCACATCCTCGGCGGGGGGGTAACCGCCTCCGCCGTAGGCCGCAGCCACCCGCTGTGCAAACCCCCGCTCGCCTCGCAGCAGCTCCCAGTGACGGTTGCAGGCATCCAGATCGATGGCGATCCGCCCGGCGGCGGCCTGGTCGAGGGTACTGCGCGGTGCAAGCGCCGGGCAGCGGTTGATCTTCACCGACTTGACCGGCAATCGCACCTCCCCTTCCGCCAGCGCCCCGCTTGACGTGAACAGCCTCTCACGAAGCACCTCCTCTCCCAGCTCCAGGAACGGCCGGGGATCGTGGCGCAGATCGTAGACCAGCACGCTGTTGCTGTTCCGGGGCTCGCTCAGCAGGGGCATCACCAGGGTGGTACATCCCTGTTCGGCCGGGTACATGCGCGAGGTGTGCACCACCGGCGTATGGCCGACCACGTCCAGCAGCTCCGCCGCCTTGCGCTTGTCGCGCAGCCGGAACAACCAGTCATAGAGGCGCGGCTGATGCCGCCGGACGAGACGCGCCAGGGCAATGGTGGCACGCACGTCGGAGAGCGCGTCGTGGGCGGATTCGTGGAGCAAGCCGTTGGCGGCGGCCAGATCCTCCAGCCGGAAGCTGGGCTTGCCTTCACTGTTGCGTGGCCAATGGATACCCCCCGGACGCAGGGCGTAGGTCATGCGGACCAGATCGATGATGTCCCAGCGGGAATTGCCATTCTGCCATTCGCGGGCATAGGGATCGTAGAAATTGCGGTAGAGGATATGACGGGTCACTTCATCGTCGAAACGCAAGGTGTTGTAACCCACGCCGCAGGTGCCCGGCCGGGCCAGCTCGGCATGGATGCGGGCGATGAAGCGCGGCTCACTCACCCCTCGTTCCGCCGCCAGCTGCGGAGTGATCCCGGTGAGCAGACAGGCCTCCGGATGGGGAAGGTAGTCCGTCGGTGGCTTGCAGTAGAGCACCAGCGGTTCCCCGATCTCGTTCAGCTCCTCGTCGGTCCGCAGCCCCGCGAACTGGGCGGGACGATCCCGGCGGGGGTCGGAACCGAAGGTCTCGTAGTCGTGCCAGTAAAGGGTCGTGGTCATGGGGGAGCGGCTCGTTGCGTCCAGGCGTATTGGCTAATAATGCTAGAATAGCCTTTCTCCTGGTGGAATGTCGAAAAGGGGTGTTCCATTCACTCCCCTCATCCCGCCGAATCGAACGACGCAGGACGAATCAACTGAACGGACACACCACATCGCAACGACGCCCCTGGAAACTGGACCTCTCGCAGCACGAGAGGTCCGCGCTGAGGATCGCGCTGGCCGGAAGCTGGCGTATGCGGGAACGGCTGCCCGCCAGCGACGTGGTGACGAAATACCTGGCGGAGCATCCGGGAATCGAGCGGGTGGTTTTTCATGCCGAGGGGCTCACCGCCTGGGACAGCGGATTGATCAACTTCCTGCGCAACGTCATCGCACTGTGCGGAGAACAGGGGCTGGCGGTGGATCAGGGCGGGTTGCCGGAGGGAGCGCGCCGATTGCTCAGGCTGGCCTCGGCCGTCCCGGAACAGGTCACCGGCCGCCATGCGGAACCACCTTCCCTGTTGCACCATGTGGGTCAGGTCACGCTGGAGCTGCTCCACGGCGCGCCGGCGATGATCCGGTTCATCGGCGAGATCTCCCTGGCGGTGGGCCGCCTGCTGCGGGGCAAGGCGCAGTTCCGGCGCTCCGACCTGGCTCTGCTCGTTCAGGAGACCGGGCCACAGGCGCTGCCCATCGTCTCCCTGATCAGCTTTCTGGTCGGACTCATCCTGGCCTATATGGGAGCGGTACAACTGGCCCAGTTCGGCGCCCAGATCTACATCGCCGACCTGGTGGGAATCGGCATGTCGCGGGAGATCGGCGCGCTGATGACCGGAATCATCCTCGCCGGCCGCACCGGCGCCGCCTTTGCCGCCCAGCTGGGCACCATGCAGGTGAACGAGGAGATCGACGCCTACCGGACCCTGGGCATCTCTCCCATCGACTTTCTGGTACTGCCACGCATGCTGGCGCTGATCCTGATGGCGCCGCTGCTCACCCTCTACGCCAGCGTGGTGGGAATGGCGGCAGGGATGCTGGTGGCAGTCACTGCCTTCAACGTGGACATGAACGAGTACTATCAGCAGACCCTCTATGCGCTCAGCATCCCCCATTTCCTGGTGGGGCTCAGCAAGGGGCTGGTCTACGGCATCCTGATCGCCATCGCCGGTTGCCTGCGTGGCATGCAGTGCGGGCGCAGCGCCTCCGCGGTGGGTGAGGCCACCACTTCGGCGGTGGTCACCAGCATCGTCTTCATCGTCGTCTCGGCATCACTGATGACCATCCTCTACCAGAAGCTGGGAATATGAGCGGCGAAACCCACATCCGGGTGAAGGATCTCACCATGGCGTACGGAGATTTCGTCATCCAGCGGGACCTCGACTTCACCATCCGGCGCGGCGACGTCTTCATCATCATGGGGGGCAGCGGCTGTGGCAAGAGCACCCTGCTCAAACATCTGATCGGCCTGATGGTACCGGCAAAGGGCGAAATCTGGTTCGACGACATCGACTTCTGGCAAGCCCCGCCCCATCGGCAGGAGATGCTCAAACGCCGTTTCGGCGTCCTGTTCCAGAGTGGTGCGCTGTGGAGCTCGATGACCCTGCAGGAGAATGTTGCGCTGCCGCTGCAGGAATACACCGAGCTGAGCAAGCGCGAAGTGAACGAGATCGCCTCCCTGAAACTGGCACTGGTGGGGCTGGCCGGTTTCGAGCAGTTCTATCCCGCCGAAATCAGCGGCGGGATGCGCAAACGGGCAAGCCTGGCGCGTGCCATCGCGCTGGATCCCGAGGTGCTGTTCTTCGACGAACCCTCCGCCGGACTGGACCCCATCAGCTCGCAGCGGCTGGACGAGCTGATCCTGGAGATCCGCGACAGTCTGGGGGCCACCGTCGTGGTGGTGACCCACGAACTGGCGAGCATCTTTACTATTGGAAACGACTCGGTTTTTCTCGATAATGAGAGCCGGACCATCATTGCCCGGGGCGATCCAAAAATGCTGCGCGACAGCTCGGAGAACATCAAGGTGCGCGCCTTCCTCAACCGGGGCAAGGTATGAGCAGGCGTGCCAATCCTACGGTGATCGGGCTGTTCGTGGTGACCGCCATCGGCCTGTTCCTGCTGGCAGTCTTCCTGCTGGGCGACGACACCCTGTTCTCCAAGAAGCGGCACTATGTGCTCTTCTTCGAGAACTCGGTCACCGGCCTGTCGGAGGGCTCACCGGTCAGTTTTCGCGGGGTCAAGGTGGGCTCGGTCACCGACATCGCCCTGCGCGTGGACCCCAGGACGGAGCAGATCTACATCCCGGTGGAGATCGAGATCGACCCGAAACGCTTTTCACTCGCCAGGGAAGAGGGTGAGACGGCGAGTGGGTCATTCGATCTGCAGAGTCTGGTGGACCGCGGGTTGCGCGCCCAGTTGCAGATCCACAGCTTCATCACCGGACAGCTCTTCATCCAGTTGGACTATTACCCCCACGAACCACCCAAGTACGCCGGCATTCTCACCCGCTACCCGGAGATTCCCACCGTCCCCTCCCTGCTGGACAAACTGGGTGGCAAGCTGCAGAACTACAGCTACGAGAAGCTGCTCGACAACCTGGCCGCTACCATGACCGGACTGGAACGGCTGGTCAACTCTCCAGAACTGGCGGAGGCCATACGCTCCTTCAACCAGGTGGCGAAGGAGGTGAACGCCCTGGTGGAAAATCTGGACAAACAGATCACGCCGCTCTC
Organism: Gammaproteobacteria bacterium; assembly: GCA_015488495.1. Taxonomy (GTDB): domain Bacteria; phylum Pseudomonadota; class Gammaproteobacteria; order Thiohalospirales; family Thiohalospiraceae; genus DRMK01. Next base: position 10,070 of record WFNS01000007.1, read on the forward strand.
CACAGGAGTGGACGAGACCCTGCGCGACACCCGCAAGACGCTGGCGGAGATCCGCAAGCTCACCGGCAATCTGGACGACCGGGCCGAGACCATGGCCTCCAGCTTCGAGCACTCCATGGCCGAGGCCACCGAAGCCTTCCGCTCCCTGGGGGCGCAACTCGCCGACGACTCGGAGCTGCACTACCAGCTCTCCCGCGCCCTGCAGGAACTCACCGAGTCGGCCCGCTCGCTGCGCTATCTGGCCGACACCATCGAGCGTAATCCGGAAACACTGCTGAAAGGGAAAAGATAGGGAAATGACCCGCCTGCTCCAATCCATTCTGGTGCTCACCTGCGGCCTGTTTCTGGTAGCGGGATGCAGCACCCCACCCTCCCACTTCTACCTGCTCACCCCCCTGGCGGCAGAACCGCCCTCCGATCCCCCGACCCCTCCCGGCATCGGGCTGGTGGTGGGACCCGTCACCCTGCCGGAATATCTGCTGCGCCCCCAGATCGTGCTACGCGACGAGACCAACGAGATCCGGTTCGAGGAGTTCCATCGCTGGGCGGAGCCCCTGCACGGCAATTTCAGCCGCGTGCTGGCGGAGAATCTCTCGCGGCTGCTGAACAGCTCCCGCATCGTGCTCTATCCTGGCTACCGCACGGCGGAGCTCCCCTGGCAGGTGACGATCGACGTAGCCAGGATGGAGATGGGAACGGGGCGGCCGGTGGAACTGGTGGCACGCTGGCACATCCTGGACAGGCGCCATCGGAAACTGGTTTACAGCAACAGGAGCGTCATCACCGAACCGGTGGACAGCGACCGCCAGGGGGCGATGATCGCCGCGCAGAGCCGTGCACTGGCCCGCCTGAGCCGGGAAATAGCAGAGGCGCTGCAACAAAGCGTGCGATCCTCCCGGCAGGTCGCCGATCACCCGTGA
>WFNS01000008.1 GCA_015488495.1 Gammaproteobacteria bacterium
ATCTGCGCCTTGGTCATTCCGTAGGCATTGACCCGGGCGTACGCCTGTTGATAAGCGATCTGGGCGGCTACATAGCGCTTTTCGGAGACCACCTTGCGCCCCAGTCTTTTCACCCGCCGCAACTCCACGTCGGCTTCGATCAATGCGCCCTGAGCCTCCGCCATCTCCACGCTGGAAAGGGTAACCAGGGGCTGCCCCTTCTCCACCCGGTCTCCCAGGGTGACGTGGCGGGCAATCACCTGAGCCGGTATGCGGGGGGTTACCTTGGTAGTGCGATAGAGGTTGAGGGTTACTTCTCCGGGGGAGGTGATCGCCTCGCCCAGCGAGCGCCTCTCGAGTTGCATGGTTTCCACCCCTGCAAGCCGGCGCTGGGTTTCATTCAATTCCACCTCCGAGGCGGTTTCTCCATGGCCGTGCACATGCTCTCCCTCATGCCCGTGCCCGTCACCATGCTCATCCGTGTGCTCTTCCTCGTGGGCGTGCGCTTCCCCTTCATGATCATGGCCTTGCGCGGTCTCCGGGGGATGTGCCTCATCTGTGTGATCGTGGCCATCCGCCTCGCCGTGAGAATGCGCCTCTTCTGCATGATCGTGATCGCCCTGCCCGGCGAAGAGGGGAGGGGAAAGCATCAAACCCGTGACCACCGACAAGAACAGTACCCGTTTCATTTTCATTGCCTCACCCCTCCTGCTTCTGATTCGTTCTTGTTCATGCCCAACCAGGTTTCAATCTGGCCAGACGCCGACAACCAAGCAACGGCCGAGAGCCACAGCTCCCGTTTCAACCCCGTCGCCGTTGCCTGGGTGTCGATGTTCTGTTTGGCCTGGATGAGAAAATCGGTGGCGCTCAGCTCCTGCGCCTGCCACATCTGCTCCAGCAACCGCATCTGTTCGTGAAGCGCCTGCTCTCCGGTACCACTCCACACCTGCCACGCCCGACTGGTATTCTGGAAGCGGGCCAGGGCGCCCTCGAGACGGGCCGAGGCACGGCGGTATGCGTTCCGGTAGGCTTGCTCTTCCACTACCGCTTCGCGGGCTGCGGCCCGGACCTGTGCCTTGAAGCTGTTGCGCACAAACAGGGGAACCTCCAGTGTCAATCCCAGCAATTGATCCTTGTCTTCACGTCCTGCACGGATTCCCAAAGTTGGAGCCGTTTTGCGCTGCCGCTCGGCAAGCTCGATACGGGCTTTGGCAACCTCCAGCCTAGCTCGATAGATGGCCAGCTGGGGGAGGGTTTCGAGCAGCTTTTTGTCGGCTCTTGCCGGTGGTTTTGTCAGTTCGCCTGGCAACGAGGGCCATTGAGCGGGAGTCAGTCCGGCGATACCCTGAAGCGCAGCCTCTGCACCGGCCAACTCACTCTCACTGGAGGCCTGTGCAATCAGCGCCTCGCTGTAGGCAACCCGGGCCAGCATCATATCTGCGGCGGCCACGTCGCCCGCAGCATGACGCTGTTCCACAGTATCGACAAAAGATTTCATGAGGTGGCTGCGACGCAGGCTCAGAGCATACATCTCCTGCGTGGTGGTATAGCGGATCAGCGCTTCGAGTATCTCGGCCGTGAGATTTTGGCGTTTTGCCCGTAGTTGCGCCTCCGCCAGACGGAGTTCATGGCCTGCAATCGCCTGCAATGCCCCCTTTTGGTCACCCCAGTCGATGGTCTGATTCAGCCCCACCGTGGAGGTATTGATATCTGTCTGTTCTGCATCCAGCTCCAGGGTTGGGTTGTACAGCGGCTTACCAGCTGCATCCACCCGTGCACGGGCAGCCTCGAGCGCAGCTTGCGCGCCCTGAATGATGGGGTTTTCCGCCCACACCTGGAGAATGAACTTCTGCAGTGAGGGGGGTATCTCTTGCCGACTATCTGCAGTGATGGTCAACGGCACCGTGTTTTGCACGGGGTCCGTCTCCGCCCGGAGGGGCAATGCGATGCACAGACAGATGCCTGCGCACAAAACAGGTTTTAATGACATGGTTTTGGGTCCTTCAAATGCAACGAACCTGGATACTGCCGGTCACAAGCGGCAGCTCAAGCAACATCGAGAAGGCTTAGGCGATTGGGGGCCTGAGATGGGGGGCGATGGGGAGCGAGAGCAGAGGAGCCGGAGGGGAGAAAGGGTGCTTGCCACCCGCCAGCAAGAGGGGTGTAGCAGGTTCATGGATGAAACCAATCAGATGAGCGGCACCGTGACAGCAATGGTTGGCATGTTCCCAGTCGGCGCTGGCGGAATCACCGTGCCCGTGGGAGTGGACAGCTGCTGGCCGATCGAAAACCACCAGTTCATGCCCTGCCATCGCTTCCGGATGACTGTCCCACGCAAGCGCCAACCCCGAAAAGAGATTGGCGAGCAGCAGAATGTAGAGCACGGTTCGTTTCATGGGCTGCTAATGTAGGTGAATCGGCCTCTTACTGTCAACCGGATAAGAGTCTTTTGAAGAAACTAAGTTCCTCGGGGAGGAGCACAAAATGCAACCTTAGCTCACTTTGCGGTCTCTTGGCATCACCAGGTTAAAGGTTCCGCTTTCCTGAAGCTGTTTTTCTTGCTTGAGCGACAAGGCGTTTTGTGGTGTTTCATCATGGATGGCAAAAAAATCGAAACCTGCCGCCGTACTGCCATTCTCCAGCAGATGGTGGGAAATGATCAGGGACGCAGCGCTCCACACCTGCCTCAGGTTGGCGCGGCGGCCGATCAGGTTGCCCCGCTTCCCGTCGTAGTATTCCGGCCATTCGTCCGGCTCCAGGCGGCTGGCAGCGATGGAAAAGGCCTTTTTTGCCAGATCGCGCCGGCCTGTTCGGATGGCCGCTGCGGTAAATGCCCACAGCAAGCAGGGCCAATGTCCACCATTATGATATGACCAGGGCATGTTCTTGGGATCGCTGCCGGTGGTGTAGGCCCATTCGTCACCCTCCACCGCGGGGAAACAGATCTTCACCGGCATCTCCCCCATCAGGGAGTCCCAGTGGGACTCGAACAGGTTCATGATCCCTTCCGCTTGTGGTGACGTCGCTAGTCCAAACAGGATCGAAAGCAGATTGCCAAAGGAGAAGAAGCGGAAATCGATACGGCTCGGGCCCAGGTTCCCCAGCAGATAGCCGGCCTCTCTCGGCAACCAGCCATCTATCCAGTCGGGGATGGATTCGGGATAGATGTTGAGGACGTTGGTGACGTCGTGACCGAACTCCTCGCTCTGGTAGCGGTGAATTTCGTTGAGTCGCTGCGTATCCAGCCAATAGTAGATGCGCACATAGGAGCGCAACGTCTGCAACCGTTTCTTGCACATGGCAAGCAGATGGTCGTTTTCCGGACCGGGCAGCAGCAGCTCGAGGGTAGTGAACAGCATTCCGTAGAACAGCGCCTGGATCTCCAGTGGATGCCCATGTACCCCCATCCGGCGATCGATCATGAATGATGCATCGGGAACCAGCAGCGCCGGAGAGGTTTCGAAATTCTCTTTCAGATAGAGCTGCAGATTGAGCCGCAACCCCTCCTGAAACTCGCGGCTGTGCGCCAGGGCGATATCACCGGTGGTGTTTACATAAGCACGCAACAACAGCGTCCACCAGAGGGCGGAGTCCACCGGCGCCACCCGGCCGATGGCGCGGTCCCCGAAGTCGGCGGACGGCATGTCGTCATCGTCGCCGTCGTTGGGAATACGGAAACTGGCCGGCATCAGGCCCGGCGCACGTTCGTGACCGAGAATGATGGGTTGCTGTGCCCTCAAGTCGAGAACAAGCCTCAGGAAGTTGACTACTATCTCCGTCTTTCCCTCCATCAGGAAGACCAGCGCAGAGGGAACGAAATCACGGATGAAACACTCCGCATAGTTGGGCGCCACCAATGCCGGATCCAGGGCGGCAACGGTCCCCACCGGTTGCCCGGAGTGGTGAAGCAGAGACTGCTCCAGCAATTTGTGTGCGGCCTTGAGGCTGGATTTGCGCATGGTCATGGAAAGTTTCCGTGTCTGACGGCTACGTTATCGGTTATCGCCATCTGACGGAAAAACTTTACCGAAGAGGGGCAGTAGCCTCTTCATAGGAAGGTCGCTTTCTGCATGGCTGCCGTGACGTAGTCGCAGAGGTGCTGAAAGTCCTTGTAACGCTGCTCGTTCAGGCAGGCAGTGTTTCGGTAACAGTCGCAATAGAACATACCCAAGGGGCGGTCTTGAAGGAACATCGATCGGGCAAAGAAGCTGTCGGTATCCAACATATTCAACAATTCTGACGGAAGCAGCTCGCCGAATTTGTCGCGGTTGCTTGCATTGACCCAGATGCTGGCAGGTTTCTCCATCAGTTTGGTAAACAGATGAGGCGGGTGCAGGTCAAGGCGAAGCTGCTCGAACTCCGCGCTCTCTTCGGAGCCTCTGACCACACGCGCCTTGAGAGATTTCTGATCCGGCGTACAGGCCGCAAAAACCACCCGCGACAGGCCGATCCCCTGGTGGATCCCTTCAGCGGCACGCCGCACAATGGCCGGCAAGGTAGGGGAGTTGTCGTCAATCTCATTGAACCACTGAATGGTCTCCTCCAGGACCTCCGGCCGGGTCTTGGGAGGTGTGCTCACAGATGGCCGAGACGCCACGTTCTCCGCCTGGTGCGGCCGCCCGTGCCCGCTCTCTACTCCCTGATTCCCCGACGGAATGGTTATCAGTCCGGCGGCCGCTGGAAACATCCCGTAGGGGGCGATCGCCCGTGACGCCTCTGCCGCCGCGCGATGGGTGCTCTTAACCACTTCCGCAAACGGCTGATGCAGCAGTTCGGATACCTCCTCCAGACAGCAGAGGACCCTCTGCGAGTACCAGGACCGCTCTGCAGCCCGTGCCAACTGCTGGGCGATGAGGATGAGCCTCACCCGTGGCCTCCCCGCATTTTGCGGACAGAGAGAGTCATGGAGCAACAGGGGTAGTTTCCACTGACGGGCCAGCTCGGCAGAGAGTTCGTCATAGCTGAAACCCAGCACATGGCGTTGGGCGGCTTCACGGGATTTGTGTTCCGCACCATGGACGAGGTCCTCTATCTCCTCGGCCCGATCTGGTTGAAAATACCAAACCGCCATCTCGCCGACAGGGTAGAGCAGGGTAGCGGCAAACACCTCCCACGGCACCATGTCTGCCCGCAGCCTGGCCCAGGCTTTGGCGTAATGGGCTGCGTGAAAGGCCCTGCCATAGGTTCTCGACAGTCCAGCCTGATCACCCTTCAGCGGATCGATGAGGGGGAGCGCTTTGGTAATCGCCTGGATTCGGTTCAACCCCAGCATCATCATCGCATGTTCCACCGTGGTAACCGGCATGCCAAAGTGGCGGTGATGAAGGCCATTTGCACGGCTGAACAAGTGACAGGTGAAACCGGGATCGCGGTGGATCACGTCGGGGAGGTGAGCGAACGGATCGAGCTCTTCAAAGAGGAGCTTAAGGTGGTCAACGGTCTGCTCCATCACCGGCAGCAGTCCGTTCCCAATCCGTTGAGCAATCCATTTTTTTGGATCTCCACTCATGAAATAGTTTCCCCCAGCCCTTAAAGAGAACGGACCAATGTTCGATAACCTAATTCGACACGGTACAAAGGTCGTACACGACCTCCGGTCATACAGATTATCGGCAACATAAGACAATGATTTAGTTCTGCGACGGAACGGGAACCGATTTCCATGAAACTGATCCTGGGTATATTGATCGTCACAGGTAGCGTCATCGGCGGCTATCTGATGGCACACGGGAATCTGGCCATACTGTGGCAGCCGGCTGAGTATGTCACCATCGGCGGCGCCGCGTTTGGGGCATTCGTCATCGCCAATCCGGGAGGGGTAATCAAGAAGGCGATGATGAGTCTTCCCGTGTTGATAAAGGGCTCCAAGTACAACAAGGCAATGTATATGGAGCTGCTTGCGCTCATGTATGAACTGTTCAGCAAGGCGCGCAAGGAGGGGGTGATGGCACTCGAATCCCATATCGACGAGCCCGCCAACAGCGACATCTTCACCAAATACCCCAAGATCGCCGCTGACCACCATGCAATGGAGTTCCTCACCGACTACCTGCGCCTGATCGTCGGTGGAAGCATGAATGCCTTCGAGCTCGAGAACCTGATGGACATCGAACTGGAGGTTCATCATGGCGACGCCATGAAACCCGGGGACGCCCTGACCTCGGTGGGCGATTCATTGCCGGGGTTCGGTATCGTGGCTGCGGTGCTTGGCGTCATCATCACCATGGGTTCCATCGGTGGAGACCCGGCCGAACTGGGAGCACACGTGGGCGCCGCGCTGGTGGGAACCTTTCTCGGTATCCTTTTAGCCTACGGCTTCGTCGGCCCCATGGGCAGCGCGGCAAACGCCATCGCCGAGGAGGAATCCAAGTTCCTGAGCTGCATCAAGGTATGCATCATGGCCACCTTGAACGGTTATGCACCACCCATCGCAGTGGAGTTTGGACGCAAGGCCATCAGCCACGAACATCGCCCCAGTTTTGCCGAACTGGAAGAGCACCTGAAGGGGTAGCGGGCCGCTGTCGAGGCAGAAGGTAAACAGGGAACGAGATGGATAACAACGCAGTCCAGCCCATCATCATCAAGCGGGTAAAGAAGGGGGGGCACGGAGGCCATCATGGCGGCTCCTGGAAGGTGGCCTACGCTGACTTCGTTACCGCCATGATGGCCCTGTTTCTTCTCCTCTGGCTGCTGGAGACGACCCCGAAAGAGGATCTCAAGGCCCTTGAGGGGTATTTTCAGAGCCCCAGCATGATCCAGGCAAATGGAGGCGCCAGCAGCGCGGTAATCGATATGGGGGGAGGGATGGACGCACCCAAAGGGGAGGGGGGAACCATCCTGAAGACCAACCCAAAGGATGGTGCAGGAGAGGCGGAAGACGGGGAGAGTCAACGCAAGAGCCCGGACTTCAAGGAGCTCATGCAGAAGCTGGAGGAGAACATCCGGAACCACCCCACCCTGCACAGCTTCCGGGAGCAGATCTATCTGGATGTCACCGAAGAGGGTCTCCGTATCCAGATAGTGGACAAGAAGAACCGCCCCATGTTCGACTCCGGCAAGGCCACCCTGAAGCCCTACGCCCGAGTGATTCTACGAGAGATCGGCAAGGTGCTCGCCGATGTCCCCAACATGATCAGCATCTCCGGGCATACCGACTCGACTCCCTTTGCCGGGAGGAGGAACTACAGCAACTGGGAACTCTCCAGTGACCGCGCCAATGCCGCGCGGCGCGAGCTGGTGGAGAGTGCGCTGCCCGAGGAGCAGATCATCCGCGTGGTGGGGCTGGCCGACTCGGTTCCCTTCCTTCCCGATGAACCCGATGCGCCCATCAACCGCCGCATCAGCATCGTGGTCACCGGCAAGAAACTGCCGGAATCATTCAACATCAAGGAACACAAGCCCGTAGCGGAGCAGCTTTCGGAGCAGCTCGGTACCCTGCCGGCGGCACCATCGCCGCCACCCCCGAAGCCCGAACCGGACAAGGGAAAGATTGAGATGACGAAAGACCTCAAGGGTGACGAGAGGGGGATCGTGCTGAGCCCGAACAAGAAAGGAGAGTTCGATGCTTCAGAGCTCGAGCAGCGCCTGAAGATGATACTGGAGAACCCTTGAGAAAGGCTTTCCTACTCCCGCGCCAGTAGCCTGTGATAGCTTTGCAGCCGCCGCTCGCTGATCTCGCCCCGGCGGACCGCCGCGATGACAGCACAGCCCGGCTCGTTACGATGGGTACAGTCACGAAAACGACACCTGCCCGCATAGGCGCGAAACTCGACGAATCCTTGCGCAATCTCGGCTGC
>WFNS01000009.1 GCA_015488495.1 Gammaproteobacteria bacterium
CCCCGTAGTGACGAGCACCTTGACGTTATGGTGTGTGTCCCTCAGCCGTATGGAGTGGATGGAAAATGGTGGTTGTAACCCAGGTTGCAGATCTCGAGCGGGGAAGTCATGCACTGTTGATGCCGGCAATGAGAAGTAGTGATTGCCAGATCGAGTAGAGGTGTTATTTCAGGAGGTTGGTCATGTCCAAAAGAAACTATTGGGTAGGCATTGGTTTGATGGCAACGGTATTGATGACGGGGGCTGTCGCCCAGGCATCGGAGTCCCCCCGCATCACAGCGAGTACCGATGTAAAGCCCGTCAACACACTTTCTACGGAGGAGTCGCAAGCCATGTCTCTGGCTGCCGGACGCATTCTGCTGCACACCGACAGGGCACGCCAGGCGATTGCCAGAAAGGACAAAAAGGGCGCCCTGCACGAGATCGAGCAGGGGCTGACGTTGGTCAAAATCATTGAGCGGGCGTTACCCAGATACAAGGTCATCACCGAGATCAAGTCGGGTGACACGGTCTACAAGACCGAAGAAGAGGTGAGCAATGATTATGTGCCGGTATTCAATGAGCAATATATCGAGGACATCATCGTTCCCGTGGTGCAGGAAAAGAGAAAATCCCATGCAGCCAGAATGAAGCAGCAGAAGCATGCTGCAAAAAAGGGAAAACGCCATCATGCCGCGATGGAGGAGTTCTCCATGTGGCGCCTCTCGAGCATGAAGCTGGATATCAGAGTGGCGGCAGATGCACTGGCTCTGGCCAAGAACGAGCTGGAGAGCGACAGGATGAAGGCGGCAGATGCGGCGCTTGCGGCGTTGCAGAGTGAAGGAGTGATTTTCGAGTTCGACGAGGTCGAGCTGCCTCTGTCCGAGGCGGCGGACAATCTCAAGCTGGCGGAACTGGAGGTGGATGAAGGGAGGATCTCGGCGGCACGGGCCACCCTGAAGCTGGTTTCCGACGACCTGAAGCGGTATGCCCGGATGGTCGGTGAGAGCCGGGCGGAAGAGGTGCGCGAGCTGCAGGAAAAGGTCGACAAGCTGATCGGTTCTCTGGGCGACGAGAAGCGCGCCAGCGGTGAAGCGGAAAGGATCATGCAGGAGATCGAGTCTTACTGGAAGCGGGTCGTGAAGTGGTTCAGGTAACCGTGGTAACATGGAGCGGCGGCGGCATCGACCGGTCGCCGTCGTTTCCTGCCGCCTCTGTCGGCGTGCCTGCCGATGGTTGGGCTTGTCACCATACCGCCATCATGAAATGGTTTGAGCACCAACGTATCCGCTACACCCTCAGTCATCATCCCGTTTCCCACAGGGCATGGGAGAAACTGATGCGTGGCGCTGTGGTTTTCCACGGTCTGAGCGCGGTGGAGCGGGCCCATCTGCGAGAGTTGACCACCCTGTTCCTGCGGCGCAAGGCGCTCTCGGGGGCGCTGGGGCTGGAGGTGACCGAAGAGATGGCGTTGGCGGTGGCTGCGCAGGCTTGTTTGCCCGTCCTGGAGCTGGGGCTGGACTACTACGATGGTTGGGTGGAAGTCGTGGTCTATCCGGGCGCCTTCCGGGTCGAGAGGGAGGTCGTCGACGAGGCGGGTGTGGTCTCCCGGCTGGAGCAGTCCCTCAGCGGCGAGTCATGGTTGCAGGGACCGGTGATCCTCTCATGGGATGATGTTGCCTCCGATCTGGCGCAACCCCATCCGGGGCGGAACGTGGTGATCCATGAATTCGCCCACAAGCTGGATATGCTGAATGGGGAGGCCAACGGCATGCCACCCCTTCATTCTGACATGGTTCGTCGCCGCTGGACCGAGGCGTTCAGCCGCGCCTACGAACATCTGCAGCAGCGGCTGGAACATCACCACCATCCCGATATCGACCCGTATGCCGCTACCAGTCCGGCTGAGTTTTTTTCCGTGGTGAGTGAATATTTCTTTACCGATCCGCGACGGCTGAAACAGCATCTTCCGGCGGTGTATGAACAGCTGGCGCTGTTCTATCGCCAGGATCCGGTACGAAGGTTCGGCGATGAGCAAATCTGAGCGGAATCGGATTTGGGGGGATATGCGGGCCGGAGCTCAAATGGTTATGCCCATCCCCATCTCGCCCCGATGAATCATCCAGTGTACCTCACCCATCATCAGCCAGCTCAGCAGGATGAAACCAACCATTCCCAGCAACGCCATTACCAGGGCTGCCAGCAGGGCGCTGCCAAAGCTGTCGATTTCGAAATCCTCCACCATTGCTGCCGTAATCCACAGGGTGAAGGCGTTGATCACCAGCGCAAACAACCCGAAGGTCATTACAGTCAGTGGCATGGTGAGGATCCAGAGCACCGGGCGAATAAAGGCATTCACCAATCCCAGCAGAAAGGCCGCCCACAAAAGTCCGGAAGTGGTACGGGCCCTGACCCCCGGAACGATCAGCGTCACCAGCCACAATCCCAGGGCCGTAATCAACCACATCCAGATGAGTTCTGCTAACATTGCCAGAGGCCTGTCTCCTTATTGATCCCAGTATTGCAGGTGCCAGTATGAATGTCACCACTGCTACCGCTGCTACTTAGGTTACAGATTCCTTTCAACCTCGGTGTTAACCTGCAAAAAGCACTTTTTTCGGATGCCACGGAATGGAAAGATGTACCTTTGCCGGCAGATGGTTGTGAAGCTGCATCACTGCGGCCGTCGTTCCGGGATGGCTGTTTGGCGTGCCGGGGCGCTGCCATGACGACACCAGCAATTCCACAACGTCTCCAGCACATCGTCAGTGAGGCGCAATGTTATCCTCCGCTGCCGGTAGCCGTGGTGGATGCCCAGGAGGCGCATGTGCTGGCCGGTGTGATCGAGGCCAGCGACTCCCGTTTGATCGAGCCGCTTCTGGTGGGACCGCGGGCGTCCATCGAAAGGGTGTGCCGGCGACTGGATTGTCCCGCGGATCGTTTCCCCATTCTGGATACGCCACCCGCATCGCAGGCGGCGGAACAGGGTGTGCAGCTGGTGCTGGAAGGCAAGGTGGAGGCGCTGGTCAAGGGGTGGATACACACCGATGAGTTGATGCGGCCGGTGTTGCGTGAACTGCGCACCGGCCGGCGCATCAGTCATGTTTTCGTGGCCGATCTCCCCAGCTATCACAAGCTTTTGTTCATTACCGATGCTGCCATCAACATTGCCCCCGATCTCACCATCAAGGCGGAGATTCTGCAGAATGCCATCGAGCTGGCTCGCATCCTCGGTGTGGCCAAGCCGAAGGTGGCGGCGCTGTCTGCGGTGGAGCTGGTCAAACCCACCATTCCCTCCACGCTGGACGCCGCCTGCCTCAGCAAGATGGCGCAGCGTGGCCAGATTGCCCATGCCGAGGTGGATGGTCCACTCGCCTTCGACAACGCCATTTCCCGGGATGCAGCCCGGGTCAAGCGGATCAACAGTCCGGTAGCGGGGGATGTGGACATCGTGCTGGCACCGGACCTGGATGCCGGCAACATTCTCGCCAAGGACCTGGAATATCTCGCCGGTGCCGTTCTGGCCGGTATCGTGATCGGCGCAAGGGTGCCGTTGATGCTCACCTCCCGTTCCGATCCTCCCGCTGCACGACTGCTCTCCGCCGCCATCGCCGTGCTGTTGAGACACCGATGGGAGGGAGAGATGTCGATGGCCTCCAGGATCGATGAAGGAGA
>WFNS01000010.1 GCA_015488495.1 Gammaproteobacteria bacterium
AGGTCGCCGTGACCGAACCGGCCGGGGAGCTCCCGTTCGTCGCTGAAGTCCCGGCGATAGACGACGATTCGGGGAATGTACTCCACCAGCACGTAGTTCCCCGACATGGACACGGTGACGGTACGCGGGATCTTCGCCTCCATCTTTTTCGACGTCGCACGCAGGCTCGCCACGATCTCGCGCCGCTCTGCATCGAAGGTGACCAGGTCGAGCAAGGTGCGTTTCCTGCCCTTCGGCTTGCTGTTGTCATAGTGGATCACCATGAACGCCCAGTAGCGGTTGTCCAGGGAACCCTCTCCCTTGCCGATCCGTATGAAGCTGGCGGCGGGATAGCGCTTCTTGAAATCATATAGCTGCCGGCTCTCCCGTTTGCCGAGGTGGTATTCGTAGAATCCGCCGCCCTGGATGAAGAACAGACGCTGCGGATCGGAGGTGTGCCAGCGGGGAGAGAAGTCACCACGCTTGCCGAAGAGCGTCTCACGGTATCGATAGCCGTTCATTTCATAGAGATGCCAGGAGCCGTCGGTCCCCCGCACCAGCAGCAGGGAGCCATCCGCATTCAGTGCGTCATAGCGGGAGTATTCGTTGGTGAGCCCCTGGACTCGGAAGGGGAACCGCCCTTTCCGCACATCGGTGATCCGGACCAGAGGGGTGCCGAACGCCGGATCGCGAAACGGCGTGCCGACGGCGGGCATCGAGGTCACGGGGAACGGATAGAGACGGTTCGAAAGCCCCGGGGCATAGTCGAATCCCGCCCCTTGCGCCAGCAGGGGAAGCAACAGCAGGGGGAGTAAGCACACTATCCGTTGCCACACCGGTCCATTATCCATCTTTGCTCCAGCAGACCGCGGTAAACGGTGAGTAAGCGCTCACCTATCACTCTCCAGTCGTACATCTCCATTACCTTCCGACGCGCCCGTTCTCCAAGGCGGAGGGCAAGGTCCGGCTCCTGCATCAAACGAACGATGGCGTTTGCCATCTCTGCGGGATGCTCGGCCATCAGCAGTTCCCGTTCATGGGTGACCGCAACCCCTTCGCAGCCGACAGGGGTGGATACGACCGGTTTCGCCATGGCCATCGCTTCCAGCAGCTTGAGCCGTGTCCCGCTTCCCACGCGCAGCGGCAGGACATAGACCCCCGCACGCTGCACCCACGGGCGCAAATCCTCGACGAAACCGGTGAGCCGCACCTTGTCGGTCAACCCGGCCGGGATCGCCAGGCCATCCGAGTTGCCCACGATGGTACAGTGCGCCCGGGGAAACCGCTCGCAGACCAACGGCATCACCTCATGGAGGAAAAAGGTCATCCCGTCCCGGTTTGGAAACCATCCCATGCCGCCCACGAACACCATTTCATAAGGGTCATGTTCAGAGGGGGTTCCGGGAACAAAGTACTCCACATCCACTCCATTGGGAATCACATCCACCGAACACTCCCCGGCAAGGGAACGCAGCAGCGAGGCATCTTCCGGAGAACAGGACAACACCCGATCGGCACTGCGGCAGGCCCGGCTCTCGAAACCACGCAGCTTGCGCGCCTGTGACGCAAGGAACCTCCTGACGGGTAACGAATGGAGCGAAGCCTCGGCACGCCGCTCGAGCAGCAGGCTCTCCACGTTGTGCTCGTTCAGCACCACCGGCAGATTCCTGCAGCAGTTGCGATATTGAGCAAGCGGCAGCATGTCGAAATGGACCAGCTCCGGCGCATTACGCTCGATACACTCCACGATGCGCCTTTCCATCTCCGGAGAGTGGTATTTGTGGACCACGAACGGCCTTTCCGTGAACGCACTTGCGGTGAGCACCTCCAGCCATTTCATCGGCCTGTGCTCGAGGGGGATATCGATGGCGTTCACCGAAGCACAGAGCCCCTCCAGATGCCCGGTATCGACATCCCCTTCGTCCTTGCGGGCGAAGCTCAGCAGATGGACGTCATGAACACGGCACGCGCTTTTCAACAGATTGTAGCTGCGGATCTGATGCCCTTCCCGCGGTGGATACGGGATACGGGTGGTGACAAAGAGAATGGTAGCCATCGTATTCGTTGACGCCTTGTGGTTGTTATGCGGCACCCCTGGAGACCTGCCCCTTCCGCCACCGCGGTGCCGGCGCCCGTCCAAGCGGGCCTCTGCTCCCCGGAGCTGCCCGTCGCCCTGCTGTATATCCCTGCAAACGGAAAAACCCCCCTTTCCAATAATCCTGCCGAAGAGAGAAGGGAAGCCTGGATGACCCGGCCCCAAAACCCTTCGAAAAGAAGCGATCGATATTGTAAGATTATGTTTTCTTTATATTCTCTGTTTATTCCCTACACGCTTCATTTTAACCCCAATAGACCGGGATTCCAGCAATCACTCAATGTTTTTTCCACAGTTTTTCCGTGCGCCCGGTGATGACCGAGAGCAGACCGATCGCAGCCGCCGCATTGAGCATCACGAAGCTCGCCGGAACGCTCGCCTTTCCCACCTGCCGCCCCCGCCACATGCCGTGCAACCCGTACAGGGCGATGGCGTATCCGGAGAGCTGGAGCGTCCCGAACGCCAGGTAACCGGCCCCCCCCAAAAACCAGGGAGGAAACAGCAGACCGAGCAGCGCATAGGGGGCGGCGAGCCGGCATACCTTGTGGGAAAACCACTGGAAGAAGAGCCGGTTCCGCAGCGGATTCATCACCCACGGTGCAAGCTGGATGAGCTGGACGTTCCCGGCCAGGGTGCGGACCTTGCGGTGGAACTCCTCGGCCATGGAACCGCTGATCCGGTCGTAGGCGAGCGCTTCCCGCACCATCTTCACCCGATACCCCTGGGCGGTGACGTTCAGCGGGGTCAACACGTCATCCAGGATCAGGCCGGCCGGCAGCTCGCGGTAGAGCCGGCGGCGGATGGCATAGATGGCGCCGGTGGCCCCCACCGTGGAGTCCACCCGGCTCTCCGCCGCCCGGATGGCCTTCTCGTAACGCCAGTAGAGCCCTACCCCCTTGGGCTCCCCACCCTCCTCCGACTCGCAGAGGACCAGTTCGCCGGTCACCCCACCGACCCCGGGGTCGGCAAAGGCGGCCACCAGCCGTTCGATGGCATCGGGAGCGAACCGCTGCCGCACATCGGTGAACACCACGATCTCTCCCCTTGCACTCGCCACCCCCTGGTTCAGCGCCGCCGCCTTGCCCCGGTTCCGCTCCAGCACCACCACCTCGACACGGGGATGATTCAGCTCTCGAAGCGCCGCCACGGTACCGTCGGTGGAGCCGTCCGACACCACCACCACGTCGAGCAATCGCTGCGGATAGCGCTGCGCAAAGAGATCCTCCAGGCGGGCCGTGATATGTCTTTCCTCGTTGTGGGCCGCAATCACCACCGTCACCGTGGGGAGTCCCCCGGGTGCCGGACAGGGCCGCTCCGGCCGCAACCGCGCCCACAGCATCATGAGCAGCGGATACCCCACGTAGGTATAGAAGAGAAAGCCGAAACTGCCCCAGAACAGGAGGGTCATGTTCAACGCACCACCCCGCCCCGCAGCCGTTCATACAGCCGGTTGCCCAGCAGTCGCTTGGCACCGTCGAGCAGCCACTGGCGGGCCAGGCGGCGCCCCATCTCCCAGCGGTCGCCTCGCACCAGCCGCTGAAACGTATCCAGTTCCATCTGCCGGGTGATGGCGATGCGCCTCAGGGCGTATGGCTCGAGTCCGCCCGCTGGGTTGAGTCCCAGTCGCGAGGTGCAGACATAGTCGTATCCCGCTGCCCCGGCCTGCCGGCTCACCCGCTCGTCACCCCTGCCGCCGGGAAGGGCCAGCCCCTTCACCGGGCCACCGAGAATCGACTCCAGCGCCCGCTTGCTGCCGACCAGTTCCTCCTCCAGTTCGGCGGCGGGCAGATCGCTCAGGTAGCGGTGACTCTTGCCGTGGGACTGTACCGACATTCCCGCAGCCTCCAGCGCCCGGAGTTGGCCGGCACTCATGTGGTGCTCGCCACCGATCCAGTCGGTGGTTATGAAATAGTCGGCCACCATATCCCGTTCGCGCAGCATGGGGAGGGAGACGGTGTAATTGCTGCGATCACCATCGTCGAAGGTGATCACCGCCAGCCGATCGCCCGGCTCGTGTTCCATCAGTTCCGCACAGGTTACCGTGCGGTAACCGTTCTCCTCGAGCCACTGCAACTGCGCCTCGAACTGCCGGCGGGTGATGCTGTACACCGGGTCGAACAACCCTTCGTCCTGCGGCGAATCGTGGATTCCGTGGTACATGAGAACGGGAACCGGCGTATCGTCCATCAGAAGCGCCTCCGCTGCTCGGCATCGATCACCGTGAGCCGGCCTGCCCGGTTGAAGGTGTGGGTGGCGAGCAGGCCGGGCCGCCAGTCCGGCGTCGCCGTGGCGATCGGCCGCTCCTCGTAACCCGTCTCGTCGAGTCGCAGGATCTCGTTGATCTGGAAGCCGTAGCCATAACGCCCCGCGCAGTTCTGCGAAGGGCGATAGAGCCTTCCGTCATGCCGGAAGATACGCCCCGCCGGACGGGCCCGGCGGACGTCGGAGACGACCGGATTCTCCGGATGGGGTATCCACTCCCCCTGCAGGAGATCGTCACTGTGGAACAGGAACAGCTCGTCGCAGGAAGAGGCCCCTTCGTTCTCCGCGATGCTCACGAACATCCACCACCTGCCATCCTGCCGATGCAGTGTGGCATCCACCGCCGAGACGCCTTTCAGCAACGTCCGCCGATGTTCCCAGCGATGGGGGAACTCCACGCAGCGATAGAGATCCACGCTGCGGTTGGCGGCACTCTCCGGAACCATGTAGTACTCCCCTTCGAACTGGAACACGAAGGGGTAGGAGAGATGATAGGGGCACTCCAGCACGGGCACCGGCTCGCTCCAGTTACCCTCCTCGTCCATCTCCAGCACGGCGATGTGCCCCTGCTGACGGTCGAACAGGAACTCCTCGATGAACAGGTAGTATCTTCCATCCCGGTAAACAGGGAAGGGATCGGCCCAGAAGCGGTCTTTGGGAGGGTGGATCGAGCGGTACCGCCACAGGGATCCCCAGCCGTCG
>WFNS01000011.1 GCA_015488495.1 Gammaproteobacteria bacterium
CTGCGCAACGACCACATCGACAAGCGCTACCTGGCGCTGGTGAAGGGGAAATGGAAAGGGGGGGAAAGACGGGTGAAGGCCCCGTTGCACAAGAACACGCTGGCATCCGGGGAACGTATCGTCCGGGTGGATCCGGAGGGCAAATCGGCGGTCACCGTGTTCAGGCCGGTCCGGCGCTATCCGCAGGCGACGCTCATCGAGGCCACCCTACTCACCGGACGCACCCATCAGATCCGGGTCCATGCCGCACATATCGGACATCCCATCGCCGGAGACGAGAAATATGGTTCCGCTCCCTTCAACCGGGAGATGCGGGAACTGGGACTGTCGCGGCTCTTTCTGCACGCCCGATCACTTCGTTTCCGGTTGCGGGAAGAAAGTGATACCCTCCAACTGGAGGCACCGCTTCCCGGCGAACTGGAACGGCTGTTGAAGAACCTCGGCAAGGCCACCGGGAAAAGATGAACTATCGACTGCTGATATTCGACTGGGACGGTACCTTGATGGATTCCGAAGCCCGGATCGTGGCTTGCATGGAAGCCGCCTGCACCGACCTGAAACTGCCACGGCCGGGAAATGTGGCTGTCCGCAACATCATCGGACTGGGGCTGGAGGAGGCCGTCCACGCACTCTTCCCGAACGAGCACCCGGCCACACACCGGCGGCTGGTGGAGCGTTACCGGCATCACTTCCTGGTTGCCGACACCACCCCCTCACCCCTGTTTCCAGGTGTTCATACTATGCTGGAGGAGCTGGAGCGGCACGGCTACTGGCTCGCCATCGCCACCGGCAAGGGCCGTGTGGGATTGAGAAAGGTTCTGGAAGAGAGCGGTCTGGAAAAGCGGTTTCTTGCCACACGATGTGCCGATGAGACCGCCTCCAAGCCAAATCCGTCGATGATCCACGAGCTGCTGGATGAGCTGGGAGTGGAGGCAGAGCAGGCGCTGATGATTGGCGATACCGAATATGATCTGCAGATGGCCCGGAACGCCGGCACCCGCGCACTCGCCGTGAGTTACGGTGTGCATTCCAAGGAGCGCCTGTTACAATACCGGCCCGTCGCCTGTGTCGACAGCATAGGGGAGCTGCATGAATGGCTGCTGAATCCCCACTCTCCACCGGCGAAAAAAACGGGGCTGGAAAACGGGAACGTGGAAGCGCCGTTTTCCATCCAGAAATAGGCCGTTTTCCATCCAGAAATAGACGGAAGGCAGCCGTCCGAGCGCCCCGAGGGCGACTACCCTTACATATTGATCGACCCCTTGTCACCGAAAGTGGTTACGAGCCAAGATGGAACGACCGAAAGAGCCCCGACCCGCGGAAGAAAAAGGCAGCCCTCCGGAGAGCTGGGAGCGGGATCTGCTCACCCGGTTGGCCTCCTCCGCCCTCAACGAACAGCGCCGCGCACGCCGCTGGAGCATCTTCTTCAAGCTCCTGGGGTTCGCCTACCTGACCCTTATGCTGTTCCTGTTCTTCTCCCGTGAGTGGGGTGAGATCGAAACCGCCGTAGGAAAACACACCGCCCTGGTGGAGATCCAGGGGGTCATCGATGAAAGCGCGCAGGCCAGCGCAGACAACATCATCACGGCCCTGCGGACCGCTTTTTCCAACCAGCATGTCGCCGGCATCATCGTGCGGATCAACAGCCCGGGTGGAAGCCCGGTGCAGGCCGGTTACGTCTATGACGAGATTCGCCGTCTGCGGCAACAGCATCCCGAGATCCCGCTTTACGCGGTGATCGGTGACATCGGCGCATCGGGTGGATACTACGTCGCTGCGGCCGCGGACCGTATCTACGCAGACAAGGCCAGCATCGTCGGCTCCATCGGTGTCACCATGAATCCGTTTGGTCTCTCCT
The DNA here is from genome assembly GCA_015488495.1 of Gammaproteobacteria bacterium. GTDB lineage: Bacteria > Pseudomonadota > Gammaproteobacteria > Thiohalospirales > Thiohalospiraceae > DRMK01. The sequence goes on from WFNS01000011.1 coordinate 1,859, forward strand.
CCTTTGGCTTCACCGAAGCGATGAAGAAGCTGGGTATCGAGCGACGGCTGCTGACCTCTGGCGAGAGCAAGAGCCTGCTGGATCCCTTTTCCCCTCTCAAACCCAAAGAGGTAGAGCACGTCAAGAAACTGCTCGATGACATTCATGCCCAGTTCATTCAGGCGGTGCGCACCGGAAGGGGGGATCGGCTGAAAGATGACCCGGAGATATTCAGCGGCCTGATCTGGACCGGCGAAGAGGGGATGGCGCTCGGCCTGATCGATGCGCTGGGCAGCGCAAGTTACGTAGCCAGGGAAATCGTTGGAGCGGAAGAGATTGTGGATTATACTATACGCCCAAGTTATCTGGACCGATTCGCCGAGCGACTTGGCGTAGCGATGGGAAAAGGGTTATACTCGGTCTTGAACTCGAAGCAATAGCCGCATATCATAGCAGGCAGCCGCGAAAGAATTGTTGACCTCTGTCACAAACTGATATATGCTTATATAAGAATTTCGATTAAACAAAGTTTCGTAAGCTCCGTGCCCCTTCCTCATCCCCCCCTACCTGATTGGATGCACGGAGCTTTTTTTTAATCATTTCTTGTTCGTTCTCGCCGCTTCACTTGCCTCAAGAATACAACACCCTGGGTTGCCCGCATTCCAGCTCAACGTTCAAAAGAATGCCGACATTCGCCACCACTGCACAGGGCAAGCAGCACGGTACTGCGCGCCTCAAGGGAGACCGTTTCCCCTGTCAATGCTGCTTTCTCATCCACAAGCCGGTGTGAATCGGCCGTATCCAGGAGATAGATCCAGTAGCGCTCCCCTTCGCCTTCGATCTGCGGCAGCCGAAAATCGATCCGCTCCTCGTGGGCATTCCAGATGATCAACAGGGTATCATCCAACTCCACGGAAGCGCTGGGCACTGGCCTTTCCAGCGCATCTCCTGACAACAGCATCCCCACACAATGGAGCTCCGGATCATGCCAGCGCTCGCTGGTCATCTCACCCCCTCTCGGATCCAGCCATTCGATATTCCGCAGTCCGGTCCGCCTGGAGCGCTGCCTGCCATGCAGAAAGTGATTCCGGCGCAACACCGGATGATCCCGGCGCAATGAAATCAGGTGGCGCACATAGTCGATGAACTCCCGCTCCTCGTCGGGAATGGCCGCCCAGTCGATCCAGTTTATGCGATTGTCCTGGCAGTAGGCATTGTTGTTGCCACGCTGGGTGCGGCCGAACTCATCTCCCGCCAACAACATTGGAGTTCCCTGGGCAAACAGGACGTTGGCCAGCATGTTACGACGCTGGCGGCGGCGCAGGGCGGTGATCTTCGGATCGTCGGTTGGCCCTTCGACGCCATAGTTATGACTGAAGTTTTCGTGGTGGCCGTCCTGGTTGTTCTCCCCGTTGGCTTCGTTGTGCCGCTCGTTGTAGCTGACCGTATCCGCCAGGGTGAAACCGTCGTGACAGGCGACGAAATTGATGCTGGCCCACGGTTTGCGCCCGTTCTTTTCGAACAGGTCGGCGGAGCCCAGCAGGCGCCGTCCGAGATCCGGCAGGACCCCCTTGTCTCCCCGCCAGAAGCGCCTGACCGTATCCCGAAAGTGGTCGTTCCACTCCGCCCAGCCCACCGGGAAATTTCCCAGCTGATAGCCGCCCGGCCCAATGTCCCAGGGTTCGGCAATCAACTTGACCCGGGACAGCACCGGATCCTGCTGGATGGCATCGAAAAAGCCGCTGTGGGGATCGAAGCCGTGACGTTCCCGTCCAAGGGTTACCGCCAGGTCGAAACGAAAACCATCCACGTGCATCTCCGTAACCCAATAGCGCAGGCTGTCCATCACCAACTGAAGGACCCGCGGATGGGTGAGGTTGAGCGTATTCCCCACCCCAGTGTCATTGACATAGTAACGGGGATTGTCCTGGTTCAGCCAGTAGTAAGAGGCGTTGTCGATACCCCGGAAACAGAGCGTGGGACCCAACTGGTTACCCTCTGCGGTGTGGTTGTAAACCACGTCCAGTATCACCTCGATACCGGCATCGTGCAGACGCCGCACCATGGTCTTGAACTCCGCGAGCTCGGGGCGACTCAGATAGCGAAGCTCCGGGGAGAAGAAGTTCAGCGTGTTGTATCCCCAGTAGTTGCGCAATCCTTTTTTGACCAGAAAATGTTCATCCAGAAAGGCATGTACCGGCATCAATTCCACTGCGGTGATGCCCAGCGCCTTCAGGTAGGCAACCACCTCCCGATGGCCCATGCCGGCAAAGGTCCCCCGCTCCACCACCGGGATTCCTTCGTGCAGGATGGTGAACCCCCGCACATGGGTCTCGTAGATGATGGTCTGCGACCAGGGTGTCGCAGGGGGTGAGTCACCGTCCCAGGTAAAGGCGGGATCCACCACCCTGCACTTCGGCAGCGCCTGCGCGTTGTCCCGCTTGTCGAAAGAGAGGTCCTCACGCGGACTACCGAAACGATAACCGTAGTGGGCCTCGATCCAGCGGAAATTGCCCCACAGCTGCCTGGCATAGGGGTCCAGCAACAGCTTGTGATGATTGAAGCGATGACCCCTTTCCGGTTCATAGGGCCCATAGACCCGGTAACCATAGAGCGTGCCGGGCCCGGCATCGGGCAGATACACGTGCCAAATCTGGTGGGTCTGTTCCGGCATTACGATACGCTCCAGCTCCCTGCGCCCGTTCTCGTCGAACAGGCACAGCTCCACCTTCTCTGCGTGAGCTGAAAACAGCGCAAAATTCACCCCGTGGCCATCCCAGGTGGCCCCCAGCGGATAGGGGCTGCCGGGCAATATGGCACGTTTGCGTTTGATCATGTCATCGCTCCCGTTCCCGTTCGAGCAGGAAGGCGGCGGCACCGGTCAGAGCAGGATATTCCGCCTCGATGATGAAGGAGGGGATTGCAGCGAGATAGTCGGAAAAACGTCCCTTCTGTTCGAAACGACGGCGAAAAGAGGAGGATTCCAGATAGTCTCCCAGACGAGGGACGATACCCCCACCGATATAGAGCCCTCCCCGCGCCCCCAGAGTGAGCGTGAGATTGCCGGCAACCGTTCCCAGGATGGCGCAGAAGCTCTCCAGGGCCGCGCTGCAGAGCACACAGGTTTGTGCCATTCCCCGGCTGGTGATCTCCTCCGGCAGACAAGGGAGCGCCTCTACCCCTTCCAGTACGGCGTGGGCCTGATAGAGATTGACCAACCCCGGCCCCGAGAGGAGTCGCTCGGCGGAGACGTGCTCGTATCGCCTGGAGAGGATGCGCAGGATCTCGATCTCTTGCTCACCCACTGGAGAGAACGATACATGCCCGCCCTCTCCCTGGAGAGGAACCCATCTCCCGTCGGCCGGAATCAGGCCCGATACCCCCAGCCCGGTACCCGGCCCCAGCAGGGCCAGCGGAGTGCCGGCTACCGCCTCGCCGCCGCCAACCTGCCGAAGATCCGCCGGTATGAGCTGCGGCAACGCCATCGCCAGCGCGGTGAAATCGTTCAGCACCACCAACTGCTCCAGTCCCAGCGCCCGACGGGTCTCTTCGATGGAGAAGCGCCAGACATGGTTGGTCATTTCCACCCAATCATCGGTGACCGCCGTCGCCACCGCGATGGCGGCCCGTTTTGGCCGCTCCCCATCGACACTGTCGAGATAGGCCTTGATGGCCTGCTCGATACCGGGAAATTCGGCGCAGGGATATACCCGGACGGAGGCCGGTCGCGCATTCGCCCCCCGGACAACTCCAAAGCGGGCGTTGGTCCCCCCCACGTCACCCACCAGAAGTGGAAACTTCGTCTTGTTTTCCAGTGTCATAGAAATATGAATTTACCCGCCATGGAGAAAGGTATAGAGTATAGAGTCCGACCGATGAAGGAAAGAGTATATTAAATTTATCTTATGAGTAAGGAGTCACTGCCATCCGGAGAGAAAGCCGAGCGTATCGCAGAGCTAAACGAACAGTATCGTGATCTGACCATCGAGGAGCGCATCCGGCGGCTCTACCTGGATTTCGATCCCGAAAAGGTGATGCTGACCTCCTCCTTTGCCGCCACCTCCGCCTTCTTCCTTCACCTCTTCTCCCGGCTGGCCCCCATCAGGCAAAAGGTGCATTTCATCGATACCGGATTCCATTTTCCGGAAACGCTGGCGTACAAGAAGAAACTCACCGAGCTCTATGACCTGGAGGTGATCGACGTAAGAGCGGAATCGTGGAAACACGAGTTCACCGAAAAGGAGAAGATCTACCAGACCGACCCGGATTTCTGCTGCACGATCAACAAGATCGAACCGTTCGACGAGATCAAGAAAAACTACGATGTGTGGGTCTCCAGTCTGATGCGCTGGCAGACCGAACACCGGGCGACCCTGGACATCTTCGTGGAGCGCGGCGGAATCATCCGCTTCTATCCGCTCATCGACATGACCAAGCAGGAGCGTGACGACTATATCGCCGAGCACAACCTCCCGTTCCACCCCTTGGTGGCCAAGGGTTATTCCTCCATCGGTTGTGTACCCTGCACCGTGCCGGGCCAGGATCGGGATGGTCGCTGGGTGGATTGCCCCAAGACGGAGTGCGGCCTGCACCTCTAGCTGCCCCGGAATCCCCCGTTTCCGCGCCGAGTCCGCGGAAGAATTTCGGGCCGGTTCGAGCCTTTACCCCGATATTTCAGGAATCATTCGGACAGACGTTCCAGCAGCAATGCCCCCCACACCAGCGCCACATAGAAGAGGCTGAGGAATACCGCTGCGGAACCGATGTCCTTGGCGCGGCCGGAAAGCGCATGATGCTCCACTCCGATTCGATCCACGATCGCCTCGATGGCGGAGTTGATCAGTTCGACAATCAGAACCAGAATCAGGCTGCTGAACAGCAGCGCATATTCCATAGGGCTGCGCCCTAACCAGATTCCGGCGGGGATCAGGATCAGACAGGCCAGCAACTCCAGCCGAAACGCCTCTTCATAGCGAAATGCGGCGCGCAACCCCTGCAAGGAGTATTGAAAGGCCCGGAACACGTGGGTGAGACCACGATGATCCGGCTTGTTGATGGGGGGATCGTCGTTCATCTCACCCCTTCCAGACCGCATCCAGCTTGCGGGCCGCCCGGACATCGTCCAGTCGCTTGACCGGCAGGGTGTGGGGAGCCCGCTGCAGCTTCTCCGGTTCGTTCTCCGCTTCCCGACGAATGCAGCGCATCGCCTCCACGAATCCATCCAGCGTGGCCTTGTCCTCTGTTTCGGTGGGTTCGATCAGGAAACACTCCGGCACCAGCAACGGGAAGTAGGTGGTGGGGGCATGGTAGCCATAGTCCAGTAGACGCTTGGCAAAATCCATCGCGTTGGCCCCGGTCTCCTTCGCTTCCCGCTTCAGGGTGAGAATGAACTCATGGGAGGCACGCCGTCGAGGATAGGCCATCTCGAAGCCGCTCTCCGACAGCCGTTTCATCAGGTAATTGGCGTTCAGGGTGGCAAACTCGGCAATGCGTTCCATCCCTTCTGCCCCCAACATACGCATATAGACATAGGCCCGCAACAGGATGCCGGTGTTGCCCATGTGGGCCGACAGCCGCCCGATGCTCCGGGGCAGATCCTTTTCCGTGAGCCAGCGATATTTGCCATCCTCATGCCGCCCCACCACGGGAATCGGCAGGAAGGGCAACAGACGCTCGCCCACACCCACGGGACCGGCTCCGGGACCGCCCCCGCCGTGGGGCGTGGCGAAGGTCTTGTGCAAGTTGAGGTGCATGACGTCGAATCCCATGTCGCCCGGTCTCACCTTGCCGAGAATGGCGTTCAGATTGGCGCCATCGTAATAGAGCAGACCACCCGCCTCGTGGACGATCTCCGCTATCAGATGGATCCGCCGCTCGAACACCCCCAGTGTGGAGGGATTGGTGAGCATGATCCCTGCCGTCCGTGGCCCCACCGCCTGGCGCAGCGCTTCGATATCCACGTCCCCATCGGCGTCGGTGGGGATCTCCCGTACCTTGTAGCCGCACATGATGGCGGTGGCGGGATTGGTGCCGTGTGCCGCATCCGGCACCAGCACTTCGTCCCGCTCCCTGTCACCGCGGGAGTCGTGGTAGGCACGGATCATGGCCATCCCGGCAAACTCCCCCTGCGCCCCGGCCATCGGGGTGAGGGAGACCCCCTGCATGCCGGTAACGACCTTCAGCATCTCCTGCAGCTCGAAGAGACAGGCCAGCACGCCCTGCCCATGGCTCTCCTCCGGGGCCAGGGGGTGCCGGGAGAGAAAACCCGGCAGCGACGCAAGCGCATTGCACCCCCGAGGGTTGTACTTCATGGTGCAGGAGCCGAGGGGATAGAAATGGGTATCGATGGCGTAGTTCTGCTGGGACAACCGGGTATAGTGACGCACCACCTGCAACTCCGATACCTCGGGCAGCAAGGGTCGGCTCCGGCGGCGAAACCGTTGCGGGATTCCGGGGGCGGCAGGTTCGGCATGGGGTGCCTGCACCGGATTGCGCCGGTTCTTGCGGGAGCGCTCGAATATCAGCATCATGAACTCCTCATCTCGGACATCGTCTCCCGGAGCAGCGTGGCAAACCGCTCCAGATCCGCCTCGGTCTTCGTCTCGGTGCAGCACAGCAGAAACGCATCGCCCAGCTCCGGGTAATCCTCCGCCAGAGAATGGCCAGCCAGGAGCTGGTGTCCTGCCAGGCGCTCCAGCAACCGGTTGACCGGAAGGTCCACGCGCAACACCACCTCGTGGAAGAACTCTCCGTCGAAGAGCGGCTCGACCCCCTCGATGGCGACCACCTTTTCCAGCAGGCGCCGGGTATTATCGTGACAGGCGCTGGCGACCCGCTCCAGCCCCTCCGGTCCCAGCAGGGAGAGGTAGAGGGTGGCCGCGGTGGTCATCAACCCCTGATTGGTGCAGATGTTGGAAGTGGCCTTCGAGCGCCGGATATGCTGTTCCCGCGCCTGCAGGGTAAGGGTGAAGCCCGCCTTGCCATCGAGATCCACGGTGCGCCCGACGATTCGCCCCGGCATCTGGCGCACGAGGGATTCCCGGCAACACAGAAAGCCGAAATAGGGTCCACCCGAAGAGAGCGGGATGCCGAGCGGTTGTCCCTCCCCGCAGGCGATATCGGCTCCCGTCTCCCCCCATTCCCCAGGTGGCGCCAGAATGGCGGCGGTGATGGGGTTGATCAGGCCGATGACCAGCGTACCGTTGGTGTGCGCCCAGTCGGTGAGCCGGTCCACCTCCTCCAGCACGCCGAAGAAGTTAGGTTGCGGCACCACCAGCGCCGCATAATCCCCTTCTGAATATTGCGCCAGCGAATCCGGCACGACGTTGCCGCAGGCGGTGCAGTAGGGCACTTCCACCACCTCGATGCCCTGATGGGTGACGATGGTGCGCACTACCTTGCGATAGACGGGATGAACGGTGGCCGGTATCAGTACCCGCTTCGATTTCGACCGGCGATTGGCACGCACCGCCATCAACACCGCTTCGGCCAGCGCCGACGCGCCGTCATAGAGCGAGGCGTTGGAGATCTCCATACCGGTGAGACTCGCCATCATGGTCTGGTATTCGTAGAGCAGCTGCAAGGTACCCTGGCTGGCCTCGGCCTGGTAAGGGGTATAGGCGGTGTAGAACTCGCCCCGGGTGGCGATCTCCCACACCGCAGCGGGAACGTGATGCTCATACGCCCCTGCACCGACGAAGCAGAGCGGCTGGCCATCCTGCGCCGCCCGCTCACGCATCAGCCGGCCAATCTCCATCTCGTTCAGCGCCTTCGGAAGCATCCCTTCCATGGAGGGGGCCCGCAGCTCGGGGGGAATTTCGGAAAACAGCGCCTCGATCCGCTGGACGCCGATGACCTCCAGCATCTCCCGGATCTCTTCCTCGGTGTGTGGAACGAAAGGCATACTCAGGACTCGGACTCGATGAGTTTCCGGTAGGATTCCGCCCCCATCAGCTCCTCCGGCTCCCCCTCCTCTGCGGGCTGAAGGGTGAACAACCACCCTTCTCCATAGGGATCCTGGTTGACCAGCTCGGGGGTATCGGCGAGCTGATCGTTCACCGCCACTACCTCGCCACTCAACGGGGAATAGACATCGGAGGCGGCCTTCACCGACTCCACCACCATACACTCATCACCAGCCGCCAGTCGCTGACCCGGCTCCGGCAGCTCCACATAGACCATGTCCCCCAGCAGATCCTGGGCGTGATCGGTGATGCCCACGGTGACGGTGCCATCCTCGTTCCGCCGGATCCACTCATGGCTCCTGCTGTAGTGCAACTCCTCAGGTATGTTACTCATCGGTTGGACTCCCTTGTAGACACGACTTGCCATTGCGCACGAAAGGCGGCTTGACGATCCGGGCATCGACCATTTTGCCCCGAATCTCCACCCGGCAACTTCCCTCAGCGGCCGACGGCATCCTCGCCAGCGCAATGGCCTTCCCCAATGTAGGGGAAAAGCTACCGCTGGTGATCACCCCTTCGCCGGACGCACCACACTCCACGCGCTGACCGCTACGCAACACGCCCCGCGCCTCCAGCACCAGCCCCTTCAGCTTGCGCGTGACGCCGATGCTACGCTGTGTCTCGAGCGGGGCGCGCCCAATGAACTCCCGGTCGGCGGGATCCCAGGCCACAGTCCAGGCCAGACCGGACTCCAGAGGGGTGCAGTTTTCGTCCATGTCCGCCCCATAAAGATTCATCCCGGCCTCCAGACGCAGGGTATCACGGGCACCGAGCCCGCTCGGAGTCAGGCCGCCCCGATGCAGCCGTTGCCACAGGCCGGTGGCCTCCTCCTCCGGGAGAATGATCTCGAAGCCGTCCTCGCCAGTATAGCCGGTGCGGGAGACGAACAACCTGTCGTTCCATGCCGCCTGAAACGGCCGCAGGGTTTCCGTCCCGGCCGGCGCCTCCGCGCCGAGAACCCGCATCACCCGCTCCCGCGCCTCGGGTCCCTGCGCCGCGATCATCGCCAGATCGACCCTGGCCTGGACATCCACGCCGAAGGAGCGGGCATGCCGGTCGATCCAGGCCAGATCCTTGTCTCTCGTAGCGGCGTTGACCACCATTCTGAACCCGTCGTCCGCGCGATCATAGACAATGAGATCGTCGATCACCCCCCCCTGCTCGTTGAGCATGCAGGAGTAGATGGCCTTACCCGGTCTGGGCTCCGCGCCGACATCGTTGGCCAGCAATAGCCGCATGAACTCGCGAACCCGCTCACCCGCTAGATCGACGATCATCATATGGGAGACATCGAACATGCCGGCGGACTTCCGAACGCTGTGATGCTCTTCGATCTGTGAACCGTAGTGGAGCGGCATCTGCCAACCGCCGAAATCCACCATTCTCCCCCCCAAGGAGAGATGCTGCTCGTAAAGCGCCGTCTTCAGTGTCATTTTTCTTGTCTTTCCTCCGCATGATAGGAAGAACGCACCAGGGGGCCCGCTTTCACCCAGCGGAATCCCACTCTTTTCGCTTCTCTCTCGTATTCGGAAAACCGTCCCGGATCGACATATTCCTCCACCGGCAGGTGGTACCGTGTGGGGCGCAGGTATTGCCCCAGCGCCAGCCGGCTGACGCCCGCGGCCCGCAGATCCTGCATCACCTGGAGCACCTCGTCGCGCCGTTCTCCCAACCCCAGCATCAGCGACGATTTTGCCTCGACACCGTCGAGCCGAGCGATCCGCTCCAGCAACGTCAGGGAGCGCCGGTAAACGGAGCCCTTGCGTACCCGCCGGTAGAGCCTGGGCACCGTCTCCAGATTGTGGCCCCAGACCAGACGTGGAGTACCGGCGGCAGCCGCTGCTCCCGCCGCCCGGTCGATCTCGTGTACCGCCCGCTCCTGACAACGGCGAAAATCGGGGGTCAACAACTCGATGCCCATCGCGGGATCGCGGCGCCGCAGCTCGCGGATGACCCGCACAAACTGCGCTGCTCCACCATCTGGAAGATCGTCCCGGTTCACCGAGGTGAGCACCACGTAATGCAGACCCATGGCCTCCACCACGTCCGCCACCTCCAGGGGCTCCAGGTCGCTCACTCCGGCGGGCCGCCCGGTCTTCACCGCGCAGAATCCACAGGCCCGTGTGCAGACATCCCCCAGCAACAGAAAGGTGGCCGTGCCCCGGCTCCAGCACTCCCCCCGGTTGGGACAGCGGGACTCCTCACACACCGTATGCAGGGTGCTCCTCTCGAGCCTACGGGAAGTGCTTCCATAGCGGACGTCGGCGGCAAGCGAGGCGCGGATCCAAGGAGGCATCCGGCCGGCGTTGGGCCTGGCCGAATGGTCGAACAGCGGAATGGTTCTGGTCGAACGGGTCATGGCTTCGTCTCGGTTCCAAACGAAAAAAGGGCGGCAGTGAGAATCGTCACTGCCGCCCCTCTGTCCGGTGACCTGAGAGCTTGAGCCCCTTCGGTGGGCGCTTCAAACGCGCCTCTCTCCAGAGTCGACTCCTCCCTGCGGTCCTTTTGCCTGAGCGATTCCGGGCGAGTTGCGCCTTCGGCGGCGGCCGGTGTGCTGGGAAGCCGGCCGCTCTCTCCCGCAGGAGGGTTCGTCGAGTCTGGAAGTCTA
>WFNS01000012.1 GCA_015488495.1 Gammaproteobacteria bacterium
CCATTCGAGCCGCTCATTGAGCAATCCCTTTTCCCGCAAACCGGTCAGCACCTTCAATCTCATGAAGGAGGAGTTTCTGAAATCGGCGTTCGCGAAACGCATCTTCTCGAGCCCTTCTTTCAGCTCGGTGACCGTTTCCTGGAGCGAGACCTGCGGCTGGTGATCCGGAGCCAGTGACCTGAAAAGAGAGAAATCCACCCGGTAGGACCTCTTGTCCGGCGGTGCATCCTGGTTGACGGAGATCGACGCACCCGGTACCTGTTCCGCAACCGCCTCGGCCAGCTCCCTGACCTGATAGTTCCAGGTATCACTGCCGGCATTCACCGCGAGAAATGTCCCGCCGGAAGATGGCGCCCGCCCGACGGCCCATTCGATTGCGCGGGCCATGTCGCGAACGTGGATCAACGGCCGCCAGGGGGTTCCATCACTCAGAATGGTAATCTGCTTGTCGGCGACAGCACTGGCCACGAAATCGTTCACCACCAGGTCAAGACGGAGTCTCTCGCTCATTCCGCAGGCGGTGGCAAAGCGCAGGCAGGTAACGACGAAATCCTCGTCTGCCAGCTCCCGGAGATCGTTTTCCGTATCGATCTTGGAGCGTGCATAGGCGGTGAGCGGGTTGAGGGGATCGTCTTCCTTGCGTGGACCACCCTCCGCGCAGCCGTAGACGCTGCAGCTGGACGCAAACACGAACCGGGAGACCCCCGCCTCCTTGGCCATCCGGGCCAGCCGGGTACTGGAGAGGTGATTGATCTCTTCGGTCACCGCCTCGAAGGCTTTTCCCATGGGGTCGTTGGAGATCGCGCAAAGATGGACGATGGCATCGACCTCCTGCAACACCTCCGCCTCCACCTTGCGGATGTCCGCGAAGTACTGCCTGTCGACCCGCCGCTCCGGCAGAGCGTCTGCGGCCGTCAGACAGTGGGCGAAATATCCGATGTCCAGTCCAAACAGGGTGGCATCCGGATAGGCATCCCGCAGCCGCTCGACGACACTGGGTCCAATGTAGCCCATGTTTCCCGTCACGAGTATTTTCATCGATCACCTCTCAATTCACAGATCTGATCACAAACATACCTGGCAAATGGATAGGCACAGGTGAATGCCGGAGAGACGGCATTGAGCACATGGAACGACCGATCATCCCCCTCGACCACGAAATCCATCTCCAGTTTCTTCTTTTCCACGTCCAGCAGCTGGGCGCGAATTCCCGGCCGGCCCCATCTTCGATAGTTCCGGGGTTCGATCTCCTTTACCAGCGCCGAAGCAAGGGAAACCATGCGACGGCGGGAATACTTGCGCAACTCCTCGAACGCCAGCCGGGTGAAATCGAAACCGGACGAAACGAGCAAGCCGATCTCCCGTTTGATTACGTCGGCGAATTCCGAAAAGCGAAAATTCTCCAGCCCGTTGTATTGTTCACGCCAGAAAGCAGGAATGGCGGTCGGTCCAATCTTGATGTGCTGATCGGCGGTCAGGGTGAAGTGAACACCAAGGAAGGGATTTCTCAAATCCGGCACCGGATAGATGTTGGTTCGCAGGGCACCGGCCGGCTCGTCCGAATAGAGGTAGAGCCCCTTGAACGGAAGGATCCGATACCGTTCGGAAAAACCGAAATCGCGCGCGATCCGATCCGCGTACAACCCCGCCGCGTTGACGATATACCCGGCCTCGATCTCCCCCCGGTTGGTGACCACCCGCCCCTTCTTCCGTTTCAGATAGGCCGTATCACATCGAATCCCGATCCCCTCTCTCCCGGCGGCATCGACAACCGCCTTCATCACCCGAAGCGGATCGACCGATGCCGTGGCCGGAGAGTAGATGGCCCGCTCGCAGGTACGCACCCGCGGCTCGATCTCTTCCGCCTCCTTCTCGGTGATGGACTCGAGCTCGACTCCATTTCGCTCGCCCCGCGCCAACAGTTCATCCAGCACGGGGATCTCTTCCGGGGACTGGGCAACCACCAACTTGCCGCACTTGTTGATCGGAATCCGGTTCTCTTCACAGAAGGCGGTCAGGTAGCGATTTCCTTCGGCGGTGAAGCGTGCCTTCAGGCTGTCGGCCGTATAGTAGAAACCGGCATGCAAGACACCACTGTTCCGGCCGCTCGCATGCTCGCCGCAGACCGATTCCTTTTCGATGAGGAGAACCGTGCTGTCACTGAAGCGCCTCTTCAGCTCCCGCGCAATGGTCATCCCGATGATCCCGCCCCCGATGACGAGAAAGTCCGCTGTCATCATCATGCAATCGTACGGCCTGGAAAAAGTTGACAGGGCGGGAACCCGGATCCTCCAAGCGTGAGATCCGGGAACCCGTATCGTTAACGGCAGCCTGCCGCGTCCGGGCGACCACCATGGATGGTTATCCGCAAAATGGTAACATACTAGTACTCTTTCAAGGTAATAAATCAGGGTCTTCACCAAATCGTGTGGGTAAAACGGTAAATCATCCTTGACAGGCGGAATGCTCGCCACATACTCGGC
>WFNS01000013.1 GCA_015488495.1 Gammaproteobacteria bacterium
ACGCCCAGACTGTGCAGCGCCCGGATGTGGGATTCGCTCAAGGCGACACCGGCCCTGAGCAGGACGCGCTGATTTCGATCGAGCAGGTTGCGTGCCACCACCATGCCGGCACACAGGTTCTGTGTCGTGACGTAGGCCATATCGGTTCTGCTTATTGAGTTGAACTGTAGGCTTTAGTGTAGCAATGGATATGCCAATCCACGAAAGTCTAGCGCAATTCGAAGAGCTGGGTCAGCGGTTTACAAAAAAGACACAATTGTTGTATTTGTGTAACAATTTCATCGGCAAGAACCGGTCTGTAATGGAAACAAGGAATGCATTGCACCACACTAGTTGGTGAGGGGCAATGCTGTCTGTTAATATCTTGCAACAATTGGGCTGGGCTCGGCTTCGGGTGCTTCCCTGGTGAACAAAAGGCTCTAGAGATGATCAAACAGCGGACACTAAAGAACAGTATCAAGGCCACGGGCATCGGCCTCCATACCGGGGAGAAAATCTACCTGACCCTGCGCCCAGCTCCTGTGGACACGGGCATTATCTTCCGGCGGGTGGACCTCGATGAGCCGGTGGAGATTCCCGCCCGGCCCGAAAATGTCGGCAGCACCACCCTTTCGACGACACTGGAGAAGGACGGGGTCCGTATCTCGACAGTCGAGCATCTGCTCTCCGCTCTGGCGGGGCTGGGGATCGACAATGCATACATCGAGCTGAGTGCGTCCGAGGTTCCAATCATGGATGGGAGCGCCGGACCATTCGTCTTCCTGATCCAGTCGGCCGGGATTCATGAGCAGAACGCTGCCAAGCAGTTCATCCGTATCAAGCGTAGCGTCGTCGTCGAGGATGACGACAAATGGGTGCGTTTCGACCCCTTCGACGGCTTCAAGGTCTCGTTCACCATCGACTTCGACCACCCTGTCATCCGTAGCCGCAGCCAGCAGGTCGTGATGGATTTCTCCACCACCTCCTTTGTGAAGGAGGTGAGCAGGGCGCGGACGTTCGGCTTCATGAGCGAGCTGGAATACCTCCAGGCGAACAACCTGGCGCTGGGCGGCAGTCCCGACAATGCCATCGTGCTGGATGACTATCGTATCCTCAATGAGGACGGGCTTCGCTACGAAGATGAGTTCGTCAAGCACAAGATCCTGGATGCCATCGGTGATCTATACTTGATGGGGCACAGTCTGATCGGTGCTTACAGCGCCTACAAGTCCGGCCATGCACTGAACAACCGTTTGCTCAGGGCCTTGCTGGCTGAAGAGGATGCCTGGGAACTGGTCACCTATGCGGAGCCGGAAGAGGTCCCCATCGTATTCATGAAGCCGGTGACCGTGGGATAGTTTCCACGTGGTGCAACGGGCGTAGTCGGCCGGGTGCGAGGCTTGGTCTATTTTTTCACGTGCCGGGCGAGGCGGCGCAGGGCGGCGGAAAGCCTGGGCGATTCGGTTGCTGCCGCGGCCTCGCAGAGCAGAGCAGCACTCTTCGACGAGAGTGTGCGGTGACGGGAAGGGGAGGTAACGGCGGAGGGTTGCTGAAAGAGGGGAGGGCGAACCACGGTTCGTATCTGCCTGATGTGCCTGGTTTGGGGGATTCCCTGCAGGTGGGCAAGCAATTGCGGCGAGAAATAGCGCATTTTTGTTGCCCAAATGGATGAATCGAGATATACAGTTAGTGTATCATTCTCAACATTGCCCGGTTGACAATGATCGGCAAGGGCAGGAGGGAGGAGCTTCTCGACTGTCGAAGCGATCTGCCGGAGCTGACGGGCTCGCCGTATCAGCCGGGATATCGTGGGGGGAGTGGCCTGTCTCAGGCTGCGGAAGGTGGTTGGCGAGTTCATTGTGATTCAAGCCATCCACTCTGTGGAGCGATATATGTTAGACATGGCTATTATTTAACACTCTTCCAGCGATGGCGCAATGAAAGTCAAAGTCAATTCGAAATATCTCAACTATTCTACCTATGCTCCTCCATCTTCACCAAGAATCTGGCTTCTGATTGCTACAGCTTTCCTGGTTTTCGCTGGTGTAGCGGGCTATATCGGTTATCGGGCGGGGCTTGCCGGCGTCTCAAACGGTTCAAACGAGATAACCCGTGAATGGCAGGCCAATCTCGAGCAGCAGAAAAAGGAACTTGCTCGGCTGCAGCAGTTGGCGCAGGACAGGGCCGATGCCTTGGCGAAGCGCTTGGGGTTGCTGCAGGCCCAGATGATCCGGCTGGAGGCACTGGGGCAGAGACTGGTGGAGATGGCCAAGCTGGACAGCGGCGAGTTTGACTTCGAAAATCCACCGGCGCAAGGGGGGCCAACCAGCCATGGTGGACAAAATGCCATTGATCCCCCGGATTTTGTGGAAGCTCTGGATCGGTTGTCGCGCCAGCTGGAGGATCGGAGCAGCCAGTTGCAGGTTCTTGAGAATGTATTGATGAACCGGAACCTTCAGGCCGAACTGTTGCCAAAAGGGAAGCCGATTCTTCAAGGGTGGCTATCATCGCGTTACGGCATGCGAACAGACCCTTTCACTGGGAAGCGCGATTTTCATGCCGGCGTGGATTTTGCCGGAAAGGAGGGATCGCCGGTGGTCGCCACAGGGGCTGGCGTGGTCACTTGGGCAGGGAGTCGCTCCGGTTACGGTAAACTTATCGAGATCAATCACGGCGGGGGGTATGCCACTCGCTATGGACACAATCGGAAGATTCTGGTCAAGGTAGGTGAAACCGTAAAGAAAGGCCAGATCATTGGAGAGATGGGATCCACAGGGCGTTCCACTGGCCCACACGTCCACTTCGAAGTGCTGCGCAACGGACGCACCGTCAATCCTGCGAGATACATTCGGGCAGCCCGCTAGCTCCTGCAACCCGTAACTTTGCGGTGGGCCGCCGGTTTTTGTACCCAGCGGAGCTGCCACGCGAACCTTTTCTTCGTTTCAGCATCTAAGGGTTTCAGAGAAGCACCTCGGCTTGCAGGAACAAGCGAGGCGTTTCGTGCAGCTCCTGGCCGGACAGAATCACAACAAACTCACACCCGGATTTCTTCGGGAATCCAGGCCGAGGTGCCGGTCTTGCCGTTTGAACATCGCTCCTTGTGCCGATTTCCCCTTATTGCCCCGGCAATAATGTTTCCCGTTGATGAGCGCTTTATTGTGCAGCAAGCTGCATGGAAGGGTCTGGTTGTGGTTCGAGTCGCCATTATTGCTCGGCGGCCAAATGTATCGGCTGCCAGGCTAATAGTTATGCCATCCGGCATGATTACGGTATTATTGACTTTTTGATTGATCGACGATACGGGCATTCATGGTAACCAAGGTTCTGAGTAAGATTTTCGGCAGTCGTAATGAACGGCTGCTCAAGCGGCTCAACAAGACGGTCGCGCAGATCAACGGCCTGGAAGAGCAGATCGCCGGGCTGAGCGACGCTGAGCTGAGAGCGAAGACCGATGAGTTCAGACAGCGGTTGGAGAAGGGAGAAACCTTGGATGATCTCCTGCCGGAGGCCTTCGCGGTGGTGCGGGAGGCCGGCAAACGGGTGCTCGACATGCGCCACTTCGATGTTCAGCTCATCGGCGGCATGGTATTGCACCAGGGAATGATCGCCGAGATGCGGACCGGCGAGGGGAAGACTCTGGTCGCCACCCTGGCCGTCTATTTGAATGCCTTGCCCGGCAAGGGCGTCCACGTGGTGACGGTGAACGATTATCTGGCCCGTCGCGACGCGGAATGGATGGGGAAACTGTACCGGTTCCTCGGTCTGACCACCGGTGTGGTAGTCTCCGGGCTCGACAACGAGGCGAGGCGGGAGGCCTATGCGGCGGACGTCACCTACGGAACGAACAACGAGTTCGGTTTCGACTATCTGCGCGACAACATGGCCTTTCGACTGGAGGATCGGGTACAGCGCGATCTGAACTTTGCCATCGTCGACGAAGTGGACTCCATCCTGATCGACGAGGCCCGCACACCCCTGATCATCTCCGGCCCGGCGGAAGACAGCTCGGAGCTCTACGTCCGAATCAATGAGCTCATCCCCAAGCTGACCAAGCAGGAAGAAGAGGATGGGCCGGGTGATTTCTCGGTGGATGAGAAGACCAAACAGGTATTTCTCACCGAAGAGGGCCATCAGCGGGTGGAGGAGTTGCTCACTGAGGCCGGTCTGCTGAACGAGAACGAGAGTCTCTATGACACCGGCAACATCGGGCTCATGCATCACCTGATGGCGGCGCTGCGGGCGCACGCCCTGTTCCAGAAGAACGTGGACTACATCGTCCAGAATGGTGAGGTGGTCATCGTCGACGAGTTCACCGGGCGGACCATGCCGGGACGTCGCTGGTCGGAAGGTCTGCATCAGGCGGTGGAGGCGAAAGAGGGGGTCCCCATTCAGCAGGAGAATCAGACCCTCGCTTCGATCACCTTCCAGAACTATTTCCGTCTCTATGACAAACTGGCCGGAATGACCGGTACCGCGGATACCGAAGCCTACGAGTTTCAGCAGATCTACGGTCTGGAAGTGGCGGTCATTCCCACCCACAAGCCGGTGCGGCGGACCGATTTCGGTGATCTGGTCTACATGACCCAACGGGAGAAGTATGATTCGGTCATCGAGGACATCAAGGATTGTGTCAAGCGCCAGCAGCCCGTGCTGGTGGGCACCACCTCCATCGAGACCTCCGAGTATCTCTCCAAGATCCTGAAGAAGTCCGGGATCAAGCATGAGGTGCTGAACGCCAAGCAGCATGAGCGGGAGGCGGAGATCGTGGCCCAGGCCGGCTGTCCGGGGGCGGTCACCATTGCCACCAACATGGCCGGGCGGGGTACCGACATCGTGCTGGGAGGCAATCTGGAGGCGGAGCTGGCCAAGATTCCGGAGGAGGACGAGGCCGCCCGACAGAAGGTGAGGGAGGCGTGGCAGAAGCGCCACGATCAGGTTATCGAGGCCGGCGGGCTGCACATCATCGGAACCGAGCGGCATGAGTCCCGCCGCATCGACAACCAGCTGCGTGGCCGGGCCGGTCGCCAGGGGGACCCGGGTTCGAGCCGCTTCTATCTGGCTCTGGAAGACAATCTGATGCGTATCTTCGCCTCGGAGCGGGTGGCTGCGATCATGCAGAAGCTCGGGATGCAGGAGGGCGAGGCCATCGAGCACCCCTGGGTCACCCGCGCCATCGAGAACGCCCAGCGCAAGGTGGAGGGGCGCAACTTCGACATCCGCAAGCAGCTGCTGGAGTACGACGACGTTGCCAACGACCAGCGCAAGGTGATCTATGCCCAGCGCAAGGAACTGCTGGAGGCGGAGGATATCTCGGACACCATCCGGGACATCCGGGAAGATGTGGTCAACAGCCTGATCGACAATTACATACCGCCGCAGAGTATCGACGAACTGTGGGATGTTCCGGGGCTGGAAAAGGCGCTGGAGAGCGAGTTCGGGCTCAAGCTGGAGGTCCAGAAGTGGCTGGACGAGGATGCGTCGCTGGATGAAGAGGGGCTGCGCAAACGGATCCTGGAGGCCATCGAACAGGAGTACGCAGCCAAGGAGGCGCTGGCAGGCAGTGAGGTGCTGCGTCAGTTCGAGAAGGCCGCCATGTTGCAGGTGCTGGACACCGCCTGGAAGGAGCATCTGGCAGCGATGGACTACCTGCGCCAGGGGATTCACCTGCGGGGTTATGCGCAGAAGAATCCGACCCAGGAGTTCAAGCGGGAGGCGTTCGAACTGTTCAACCAGCTGCTGGAGCGGATCAAACATGAAACCATCGCCGTGCTGAGCAAGGTTCAGGTGCGCACCGAGGAGGATGTGGAAGCGGTGGAGGAACAGCGCCGCCGGCAGGAGGAGGCCGAGGTGAGCTATCAGCATGCACAGGCCTCTGCGCTGGGCGAGGCGGAAGAGGCGTCCGCCGGGCAGGAAGCGGCCCATACCCCCTTCGTGCGGGAGGGGCGCAAGATTGGACGCAACGAGCCGTGTCCCTGCGGTTCCGGCAAGAAATACAAGCGCTGTCACGGAAAACTGAGCTGAGCATGGCCGTCGGCTGGAAGGGAATGCCGGAGATGCATCCCGTCGCCGGGATCAGGTTGGGAACCACCTGCGCAGGGATCAGGGTGGAAGGGCGGCGTGATCTGGTCATCATGGAGGTGGAGCCGGGAGCCGTCTGCGCAGCCGTCTTCACCCGGAACCTGTTCTGTGCGGCGCCGGTTCTGCTCGCCCGCGAACATCTGGCACTTGGCTCCCCCCGCTATCTGCTGATCAATACCGGCAACGCCAATGCCGGAACCGGCGCCCGGGGTCTGGCGGATGCCCGGACCTGTTGCCGGAGAGTGGCGGGGCTGGCCGGTGTACCAGAGGAGGCCGTGCTGCCCTTTTCCACCGGGGTGATAGGGGAGCCGCTTCCAGTGGAGAAGATCGTCGAAGCCCTGCCGGCCGCCATGGGGGCGCTGGAGCCGACCGGATGGACGGACGCGGCGTACGGCATCATGACCACCGACACGGTCCCCAAGGGGGCCTCCCGGCGGGTGACGCTGGACGGTACCCAAGTGACCGTGACCGGCATCGCCAAGGGTGCCGGAATGATCCGGCCCGACATGGCCACCATGCTCGCCTTCGTCGCCACCGATGCGCCGGTGGAGGCCGCCCTGTTGCAGCGCTGCCTGGAGGATGCGGTGAACGACAGCTTCAATCGCATCACAGTGGACGGTGACACCTCCACCAACGACGCCTGTGTGCTAATCAGTACCGGTCGTGCGCCACTCTCACCCATCACCAGCGTGGAGGATCCACGCTATCCACTGCTGGCCGGTGCGGTCCGTTCGGTCTGCGAGCAGCTGGCCCAGGCCATCGTGCGTGACGGGGAGGGGGCCACCAAATTCATCACCATCGAGGTGACCGGCGGATGCGACGAGCGGGAGTGCCTGCAGGTGGCCTATACCATCGCCCATTCCCCGCTGGTGAAGACCGCCTTTTTCGCCAGCGATCCAAACTGGGGGCGGATCCTGGCAGCCATCGGCCGGGCCGGTATTCCCGATCTGGATATCGGCGCCCTCACCGTTCATCTGGGAGGTGTCTCGCTGGTACGTGACGGCGGACGGGATCCGGATTACCGGGAAGAAGCGGCGCAGGCGGTCATGGATCGGGACGAGATTCCCATCCGTATCGATCTCCGGCGGGGCACCGCTTCAGCGCGGATCTGGACCTGCGATCTCTCCCATGACTACATCCGCATCAATGCCGAGTATCGCACCTGACGAGCAACCGCTCCATGTGGCCGTTGCCGTGGTTGCCAACGAGAGAGGGGAGATACTGATTGCCCGGCGTCCGCAAGGTTGCCACCTGGAGGGGATGTGGGAGTTCCCCGGTGGCAAGCTGGAACCGGGAGAGGGGGTGCAGCAGGCGCTGCGCCGGGAGCTGGAGGAGGAGCTGGGGATCCGGGTCGAGGCGGCGCGACCGTTGATTCGGGTTCGGCATCGCTATTCAGACGGCTGCGTGCTGCTGGATGTCTGGCGGGTGACCAGATACCGGGGTGCGCCCTTCGGCCGCGAGGGGCAGACCGTTCGTTGGGTGGAGCCGGAGCGGTTGCCAGCATTCGATTTTCCGCCGCCCAACCGGCCCATCTGCACCGCTGTGCGCCTTCCCGATTCCTGTTTGATAACCCCCGAGCCCTCCTCCGATTTGCGAGGTTTCCTTCTCCGCCTGGAGTGCTGTCTGCGGGAAGGGGCGCGGCTTTTTCAGTTGCGGGCCAGACGACTCTCCGGCAAGGAGTACCGCCGCCTGGCGGAGCAGGCGATTTCACTCGCCCGCAGGCATGGAGCGCAGGTGTTGCTGAATGCGGCACCTGAGCGGGCGATGGAGCTGGGGGCGGACGGGGTTCACCTCAGCAGCCGCCGATTGCTCTCCTTGCGACTGAGGCCGCTTCCCGCTTCCCATTGGGTGGCCGCATCCTGCCATGACGAACGGGAACTGCGCCACGCGGCGGATGTCGGGGTGGACTTCGCTCTTCTTTCGCCGGTGCTGCCGACCGCCAGCCATCCACGGGCTGCAGCAGTGGGCTGGGAGCAGTTCCAACGTTTGGTGGAGCAGGTGAATTTTCCCGTCTATGCACTGGGCGGCATGGACAAGCGGCACATTTCCATCGCCCACTCCCATGGCGCACAGGGAATCGCCGCCATTCGGGGGATCTGGGGGGGTACCGGAGCGATGCTTTGTGATAAACTTCGCGATTTCTCTGCACACCCGTCCAGCGGGGCGGCGGGCGGAGAAGGGTGATGGCGGATTCCGGGGCAAGGGTCGAGGATCCGTTTGCCGCGGTCCGGAGAGTGGCGGTGAGCGCGCTTGCGCGGCGAGAGCATTCGGTTGCGGAGCTGCGGCGCAAGTTGTATCGCAAAGGGTGCGAACGTTCCATCGTGGAGCGGGTGCTGGAGCAGCTGCAGCAAGAGCGACTGCTCA
>WFNS01000014.1 GCA_015488495.1 Gammaproteobacteria bacterium
TCTCTGGAACGGCGAGTGTATCAACGGTAACACGACCGCTCCTTGTACCGTGGTGGTTCACGAGCCATCGGTGCTGCGCCACCTGATACTGCATCGGGATCTGCTTCATCTGGCCGAGTGCTATATGGCCGGAGAGCTGGATGCGGAAGGGGATACGGAGCAGCTGTTCGACCTGATCGAGTATGCATCGAAACTGCGTCTGTCCGGAATGGACAAGTGGCGAATGCTGCAGCAGGCGTTCCGCCTGCCCCGGCGGCGCACAGCGGCCACGGTGGCGGTTCGTGACGGGGTGGAGGCACCGCGACACAACAGCAGGGAGAGCATCGCCTATCACTATGATGTCAGCAACGAGTTCTACCGGCTGTGGCTGGATCCGGAGATGGTCTACTCCTGCGCCTATTTTCGTGATGCCGGGCAGACCCTGGCCGGGGCCCAGCAGGACAAGCTGGACTACATCTGCCGCAAGCTGCGCCTCGAACCGGGGCAGAAGCTGCTCGACATCGGTTGCGGCTGGGGTGCGCTGGCCATCTGGGCGGCCCGTCACTACGGGGTGCGGTCACACGGCATCACCCTGAGCGAGCAGCAGTATCGACACGCCACCGAGCGGGTGCGGCGTGAGGGGCTGGAGGGGCAGGTCACCATCGAGCTGCGTGACTACCGCGAGCTGGAGGGGGAGGCCTGCTACGACCGCATCGTCAGCGTCGGCATGTTCGAGCACATCGGCGTGGCCAACTTCCCGCTTTACTTTGGTACCGTCAAACGGCTGCTCAAACCCGGCGGGCTGTTTCTCAACCACGGCATCACCAACGACACCGGCTGGCAGGACACCCCGATCACCCGTTTCATGAACCGCTATGTCTTCCCCGACGGGGAGCTGGAGCGTATCAGCAAGGTGCAGGAGGCGATGGAGGATGCCGGATTCGAGATCCTCGACGTGGAGAGCCTGCGCCGCCACTATACCCTCACCCTGCGCCACTGGGTGCGGGCGCTGGAGGCCCACCAACGGGAGGCTGTGGCGATGGTGGGCGATGCCACCTACCGGCTGTGGCGTCTCTACATGGCGGGCTGTGCCTACTATTTCAACGAGGGCAGCACCAACGTCTATCAGGTGCTCGCCGCGCCCGCCTACCAGCCGCTGTCCACCCCGCTGCGACGGGACGATCTGTATCGATGAAGGGGGCAGCGATGGATGAGAGGTGTGTCTGCCAGGAGATTCAGGGCTATTTTCTGGATCGGGCCTTCGACCGCCTCAAGCTGAAGGGTCCGCGCCGGGATCTGCTGTTGTCCTCCTTCCGCGAGACGCAGATCACCGTGCCGGTGACCCTGCGCCATAACGGCGAGAATGTGCTGCACACCTTTCAGGGCTACCGCGTGCAGCACAACCACGCGCGCGGGCCGTTCAAGGGCGGGCTGCGCTTTCACCCCGATGTCAACCTGGGTGAGACGCGCGCGCTGGCCCAGCTGATGACCTGGAAGACCGCTCTGGTGGATATCCCCTTCGGCGGCGCCAAAGGGGGAATCGCCGTGGCGCCCGAGCAGTTGAACGACACCGAGCGTGAGGAGCTTACCAAGCGCTTCTGCCAGAAAATGGCGCCCATCATCGGCGTGCACGACGATATTCCCGCGCCGGACATCGGCACCAACCCGCAGGTGATGGCCTGGATCCTGGACGAGTACAGCAAGTCCCACGGTTTCCGCACCGGCGTCGTCACCGGCAAGCCGGTCGAGCTGGGTGGCAGCGCCGGGCGGCTGGAGGCGACCGGCGACGGTGTCGCCCATCTGGCGCACAAGGTGGCGCGCCAGTTGTCGCTCGACCCTGCGCAGAGCCGGGTGGCGATCCAGGGCTTTGGCAATGTGGGCTCCCACGCCGCCATCGCCATGGTCAACCTGGGATTCCGCATTGTCGCGCTCTCCGATGTGCATGGCGGTGTGTTTGCCGAGCAGGGCATTCCCATCGATCGCGCCCTGGCCCATGTGCGCGAGACCGGCTCCCTGTCGGGCCTGGACGGCACCTCGCCAATCACCAACGCCGAACTGCTGGAGCTGCCCTGCGAGATCCTGATCCCCGCAGCGCTGGAGGGCACCATCACCAGCGGCAACGCCGCAGACGTTCGGGTCGGAATCATCGTGGAGGCGGCCAACATGCCGGTCACCCACGAGGCGGACCAGCAGCTGCAGCAGCGCGGCGTGGTCATCGTGCCGGATCTGCTGGCCAACGCCGGTGGCGTGCTGGCCTCCTACTACGAGTGGGTGCAGAACCTGCAGCAGTTCCCCTGGGAGCGGGAAACGGTGCTGAGACGGTTGGAAGAGCGCCTCTCCCTCACCTGTGACACAGTGCAGGAACTGGCCCGGGAGCGGGAGATCGATATGCGTACCGCCGCCTACGAGCTGGCCATCTCACGGGTCGATCACGCCATTCAGTTGCGTGGTTTTTGAACAAGGAGCAAGTTACATGACTATTCAAGGGAATCATAAGGCGCTGTTTCTCGCTGGGCTGTTTTCTGGCCCGGTGCCAGCTGTCCATGCAGCCGGGTCGCAGGATGTACAACAGCTTTTCGAGGAAAAATGCTCTCGCTGTCATGCTGTCAGTGAAAAGACACTGGGACCGGCAATCAGGGAGATGAGCAAGGCGCCGGATGTTCTGCGGGAGGCCATCGTCAAGGGCAAAAACACCATGCATGGTTTTGGCGCGTTGTTGAGCGCCCCGGAGATCGATGCATTGGTCAAGTATCTGTTGGCTCAACAGCAGACGGCACCTCTTCCCGAAAAATGACAGGAATTGTCCCATGGAACAGAGTGAGCCAGCGGAAAACTGCCCTGCCATCCGGCCTCGCCGCTTCTACGACTGTACCCTCAATGAGAAGCTGCTCTACAGTTCGTTTTTGTTACTGGTGGGGATCGGCTACCTGATGGCACTGGTCTACCTCTATACCAACTTTCAGTATATGGACGGAAAGCCGGGCCTGTCGGTAGAGGACATTGCCGAAAATTACTACGGTAACCGCAGTGGCACCAAGCTGGAATCGGCGCTGCGCAGTTCCATGGCGAGTCATATCGATTTGCAACAGCGCCACCATATCATTGCGTGGCTGAAATCCGGTGCACCGCAAAGCGGCTATGAGAGCACCATCAAGCCCATCCTTGCCCAGCGTTGTACCGCTTGTCACAGCCCCGCTTCCGGCCTGAAGATCCCCGATCTCTCCAGCTATGAGGCGGTCAAAAAGGTGGCCAACGTGGATACCGGCGTCTCCCTGCACAGCCTGATGAAGGTGTCCCACATCCATCTGTTCGGGATCGCGCTGGTGGCATTCGGCATCGGTCTGGTGTTCCGCTTTGCGCTGTTGCCTGCCTGGTTTCAGCACACCCTGACGCTTCTGCCGTTTGTCGCTATTTTTTCCGACATCTCCGCCTGGTTTCTCACCAAATGGGATCCGATCTACGCCTATACCGTGGTAATCGCAGGCGCTCTGTTGGGGCTGTCATGGGGGCTGCAGATAACCATCTCGCTCTACCAGATCTGGCTTTTACGCCGCCGCCCGGCGCGGGAGGGATGACCATGAACAACAAGCACGAGGCCGTTTCTCTCCGTCTTTACGAAATCCGCTTTCACGGCCGTGGCGGCCAGGGCGCCGTTTCGGCCGCCGCGCTGCTGGCCCTGGCGGCCTTCGACGGCGGTTTCGAGGCCCAGGCCTTCCCCAAATTCGGCTCTGAGCGGCGCGGTGCGCCGGTGGAGGCCTATGTGCGCATCAGCGCTGTGCCGATTCGCGCCCACAACCAGGTCTATACTCCGGATGCGGTGGTGATTCAGGATGCCACCCTGCTGCGCTCGGAGCCGGTGCTGCGCGGCTTGCGGGAGGGAGGGCTGGTGGTGCTCAACAGCGCGCAGCGGCCGGATGTCCCTGGCGGTGACCGGGACGACCTGCGCTGGATCTGCCTTCCCGCCAGCCATATCGGCGAGAGGCTGCTGGGGCGGCCGCTGCCCAACACCGTCTTGCTGGGCGCCCTGGCCGTGGCCACCGAATGGGTGAGTCTCTCCGCGCTGGAGAAAGCGGTGACGGGCCACCTGGGACGGAAGGGTGAGGAGGTGGTGAAGGCCAACATCGAGGCGCTGCGGGAAGGGTCCCGCCTGGCAACGGAACAACGGGAAAATTCATGAGAAAACTGCTGGAAGGATCACAAGCGGTGGCCGAAGCGGCGCGTCTCTGCCGCCCGCAGGTGGTGGCCGCCTACCCCATCACTCCCCAGACCCACATCATCGAACGGCTGGCGCAGCATGTGGCGGACGGTGAGCTGGAGGCGGAGTTCATCAACGCCGAGAGCGAATTCGGCGCCGCCTCCATCGTGCTGGGCGCGGTCGCCGGCGGGGCGCGGGCCTTTACCGCCACCGCATCCCAGGGCCTGCTGCTGATGACCGAGGTGCTCCACAACATCGCCGGGATGCGCCTGCCGGTGGTGATGGTGTGCGCCAACCGGGCGGTGAGCGCCCCGATCAACATCTTCAACGACCACCAGGACAGCATGGCGCTGCGTGATTCCGGCTGGATTCAGCTCTACGCGGAGAGCAACCAGGAGGCCGCCGACAGCGTGATCCAGGCCTACCGCATCGCCGAGGCGTGCGAGTTGCCGGTGATGGTCTGCATGGACGGTTTCTATCTCACCCACAGCTTCGAGCCGGTGGAGCTGCCGGAGCAGACGGCGGTGGACGACTACCTGCCCCCGTTCCACTTCGCCCGCACCCTGAACCCCGCCAGACCGATGACCCTGGGCGGTGGCAGCGAGCCGGACAACTATCAGGAGTACCGCGTCGCCCAGCACGAGGCGATGGAGAACGCCCGGGCGGTGATCGAGGCGTTCGACGCCGACTTCGGCGAGCAGTTTGGCCGCGACTATGGTGGCCTGGTGCAGGGCTATCGCCTGGAGGGTGCGCAGACGGTGGTGCTGGGGCTGGGATCGCTGATGGGCGCGGTGCGCGACGTGGTGGACCGGCTGCGCAATCAGGGGAGGGCGGTGGGGGCGCTGCGGCTGCGCTGCCTGCGCCCCTTCCCCGCCCAGGCCCTGGTCGAGGGGCTGGGCTCCGCGCAGCGGATCATCGTGCTGGAGAAGGCCCTCAGCGTTGGCGCGGGCGGCATCGTTGCCGCCGAACTGCGCGCCGCGCTGCAGGAGGCTGGCATCACCACCCCGGTGGAGAGCGTGATCGGCGGTCTGGGCGGCCGCGATCTGACCCCCGAGGTGATCGAAACGGTCATTCAGGGCGCCGGCCCGGACCATGCCGGCAGCGGTTGCCGGTTTGCGCCGGCCCACCGCCTGCCCACCCGGAACAGCAAAGGAGAAAAGGCCCATGGATAAACGCGACCCCTGCCGCCACAACGTGCTCACCTCCGGCCATCGCGCCTGCTCCGGCTGTGGCGAGGCGATGGCGGCGCGCATGGTATGCGATCTGATCGGTCCGGATGCCATCTACATCAACGCCA
>WFNS01000015.1 GCA_015488495.1 Gammaproteobacteria bacterium
CGACGATATTACGAATGGACACAGGAGAAGAATCCGCACAAGGGGGAAGGGGGGCCACAGTTCTGGGTATATCGTGGCCGCGACGGCGGTATCCAGGGGCAGCAGGTTGGCATACCCTTTTCCCTGTCGGTGAAGGGGAAGCCTTACCGTGCCTCCTGGGCGGTCAATCTGATGGTCGAGCCGGCGCTCCGGATGCGGGGCATCGGCAATGCTCTGAGTTCGGTGCATCAGGAGGACAACGATATCGCACTCGGCATCGGCATTTCAGACGAAGCATATCAATCCTACCGGCGTGCCGGCTGGATCGATCTGGGAAAGATGGGTGTGTTCATTCGTCCCCTCGATGCTCGGGCCATGCTGCCTCTGTTCGGATTGTCCGACAATCTGTTACACCGGACTGCGGCCTGGATATGTAATGGTTTCTTGCGGCTTCTGGATCTGAATGCTGCGCTCGTTTTTGGGCTTTTCCGCGGCATCGAGGTGGAGCCGGTGGGGCGGTTCGATCCCAGGGTGGACCAGGTATGGGAAGAGGCGGGGAAGTACTATCCGATTCTCGCAAAACGGGATTTTTGCAGCCTGAGATGGCGTTTCGACGAGGCGGTGGAGTCGGCTTGCTATCGACGATACTATCTCTGGAAGCGGGGCAGGGTGTGCGGTTATTTCGTTTTGCGGCAAGGGACCCGTGACGGGGTGAACGTGGTGAACTTGGTGGATTTCCTGTGCGTGCCGCGCATGGTTTCCCCACTGATTGCCAGGGCGCTGGGTGTTGCCCGCATGCTCGGGGGTGCAGCACTCTACTGCAGGGTGAGCATTCCCCGGGCTGGCAGATATTTCCGCCCCCTCGGGTTCTGCCGGCGTCCCTCCTTCACCCGCGTGATGGCCATTCCAAACAAGGCATCAGGGCCAGCACCAGAGCTCCTTTCCAACCCTTCCTCCTGGTTCGTTACCATGGCGGACAGTGATGGTGATTACTTCGAGGATCAGGAGGTTCACTCCCGGCCGGTTACCGAGCAAGGTAGAGATGAGATGTTGGCCGCGACCACCAAGACGGAGAAGTTGTCCGCCCTTTGAGGGGCGTTTTTTTGGTGCGCTTGTACGGATTCGAACTGCGTCACCAGCGGTGGTGTCGAGACTTTTTCTCCCTTTGAACGAAAGAGGCGGATCCCCTACGGGATCCGCCTCTTTTTTCACCACTTTCGGTGACCGGTTTTTTATCAACGTGCCGCTATCTGTTTGGCGCGCACGATTTGATATGCGCGGGAGAGATAGGTGAGAGGCACGCTCCATACGTGAACCAGACGGGTGAACGGGAACATCAGAAACACCGTCATCCCCAGGAACATGTGGAGTTTGAAGATGGGGTTCACGTCTGCCACCAGACCGGGATCCGCCCGCAACGTGGCTACGCTCTGCACGTACTGGGTCAGGGCAATCATGGTGGAGGCATCCCCATCGGCCACATGCTTCATCGAGACCAGGGTGGTGAGCAGTCCCACGAGCACGGTGGCCAGCAACCAGCCGATGACGAACAGGTCCCGTTTCCTGCCCGCGGCCACGATGCGGGGATCCTGCAAACGGCGCAGGGTCAGCATGGTGGCACCTGCCAGACACATGCCGCCGAACAGGATTCCCAGGATGATGGCCATCTTCTGGTGAGCCATATCGGAGATACCCAACGCGAGAAACACGCTGTGTGGGGTGAGCATGCCGAAGAAGTGCCCAAAGAAAACGGCGATGATTCCCACATGGAACAGATTGCTCGCCAGGCGCATCTTGTCGTTGTTCAGGAACTGGGAGGAGTCGGCCTTCCAGGTGTACTGCTCCCGGTCGAAACGCACCCAGCTGCCTACCAGAAAAATGGTACCTGCGATATAGGGATAGACTCCAAAAATAAAGTCATTCATAACCTTTCTCCTCAAGCTGCACGGGCCAGATGGCCCCGGCTTTCTATGATCCGAATCAGACGGGCGTAGGGGCTGCCGGCCTTCTCCAGATTCTGCGCCAAAGCGGTCAACACTTTCAACGCATCTCCCAGGAAGACTCGTGCCTGCATCTCGTCCAGCGTGGAGACATACTCCAGGATGAGCGGCAGGTAGTCGGGCAACTCCCCCTCTACGACATCCAGGCCGGCAGCCCGGTAGTGTTCGCCAAGGTCCACCAGTGCCGGACCGCGTCCCCGATCGTCCCCGAACAGATGATGGGTGAGATGCAGATCATGCTCCGGGGTCATGTCGAAGGTCTGCACATAGGTTTCCTGCAAGCCCGTCAAGGTGTGCATCTGCATCCAGGCGATGGTGTCCTTGAGGGTTTTGCGCTCCTGTTCGCTCATATCCGGATCGGTCTCTGCCAGCTCCGCCATCTGCGGAAGATGTTCCAGCAGCTCGGCACTCGGATAATCGAGCAGGCGCGCGATCAGTCGGTACAATTGCATGGATCGATTCTCCATCTGTTGACTTCTTAAAGGTTGCATGTGGTGGCCGAAGGATTACTCCGTCGGCCTGCCGCCATCCAGCTCGTCCTGCCACTTCTCGAGGGCATCCCACTCTCCTTTGGCCGCCATCGCCGCTTGCTCCGGCCAGGTGGTTGGATTCGCCCGGTTGAACTGTGGACCCGCCTCTGTGAGCATCTCCTTGAGCGCATCGGGTGATGCCGCAGCCAGAGCGGCAAAGGTGGTGATGCCGTTGCTCTTCAGCACCTCTTCGATCTTGGGTCCAATCCCTTCGATCTTCTTGAGATCATCGGCCTCTTCGCTGGCAGGGGCGGCCGAAGCGGATGGCTCCTCTACCAAGGTCGGGGCGGGCGTTTCCACTTCTGCCGACTCCGGAGTGGGGTCGATTGCCAGTGCCGTGTTGCCGATCACCGCTTTGGTGGTC
The DNA here is from genome assembly GCA_015488495.1 of Gammaproteobacteria bacterium. Lineage (GTDB taxonomy): Bacteria > Pseudomonadota > Gammaproteobacteria > Thiohalospirales > Thiohalospiraceae > DRMK01. The sequence continues at coordinate 2,874 of WFNS01000015.1, forward strand.
ATGCTACTCATGGCCGAAGGCGTAGTGTTCCGCTTGGGCCTGGGCATGTACTCCATCGGGGTAACCGAGCTGGTACGGCGGGTCGGGAACAGCGAAAAATCGCCACTGGCGCCACCGGGCGCGCTGGTGTTGCCAAAAGCGATGCCGTTCTGGCCCTGGAACGCATAGGGATCCTCCTGCTTCATCTCCTCGTGCGCGGTGGGGATGACGAAACGATCCTCATAGTTCGCGATGCCCAGCAGTTGATACATCTCGTCCGACTGTTCCTCGGTGATTCCCGCCGCCTCGAGCGCAGCCGTGTTGGGCTTACCATCCACCGCCTTGGAGCGCTGGTTGCTGCGCATGGCGATCATGCGGGTCAGGGCGCTGATGATGGGGGCCTCTTCACCGGCGGTCAACAGGTTGGCGAGGTAGCGGGCGGGGAAACGCAGTGCCTCCGCCTTGGGTATCACGCCATCTTCACCCACCGGCAGATTGCCCTGGTCGAGCTGGCTCTGAACCGGTGAGAGGGGAGGGACATACCACATCATGGGAAGGGTCCGGAACTCGGGATGGATGGGGAAGGCGATCTGCCACTCCATCGCCATCTTCCACACCGGGGAGTTTTGCGCCGCCTCGATCCAGTCGTCCGGAATACCCGCATCCTGGGCTTCGCGAATCACCTCGGGATCGTTGGGGTCGAGGAAGATCTCCTGCTGCGAGGCATAGAGGTCCCTTTCCCTGCCGGTTTCGGCGGCGCTGAGGATGCGATCGGCGTCGTAGAGCATCACGCCCACGTAGCGGATCCGCCCGACGCAGGATTCGGCGCAGGCCATGGGCATGCCCGACTCCACGCGAGGATAACAGAGGATGCACTTCTCCGACTTGCCGGACTCCCAGTTGAAGTAGATCTTCTTGTAGGGACATGCGCTGACACACATCCGCCAACCGCGGCAGCGATCCTGATCGATGAGCACGATGCCATCCTCCTCACGCTTGTAGATGGCGCCGGAGGGGCAGGCCGCCACGCAGGCCGGATTCAGGCAGTGGTTGCAGAGCCGCGGCAGGTACATGTGGAAGGTCTTCTCGAAGTCCGCATACATCTGCTTCTGGATGCCTTCGAAGTTCTTGTCC
>WFNS01000016.1 GCA_015488495.1 Gammaproteobacteria bacterium
CCGCGCCCTGGCCACCGCCGCGCGCACCTGTTCCGGCGCGGTCCCGCCGATGTGATTGCGGGCGTTCACGGAGCCCTCCAGGGTTAGCACGTCGAACACATCCTCGTCGATGGCGTCGCAGAAGCGGCGCAGCTCGGCCAGCTCCATCTCCGAGAGATCCCGGCCGCTCTCCAGCCCGGCGCGCACCGCCCGGCCCACCACCTCGTGGGCATCGCGGAAGGGCACCCCCTTGCGCACCAGATAGTCCGCCAGGTCGGTGGCGGTGGAGAATCCGCGGCGCGCCGCCCGGTACATCGCCTCCCGGTCGACGCGGATGTTGGGGATCATGTCGGCATAGACCTTGAGACACCCCTTGAGGGTATCGACGGTGTCGAACAGGGGCTCCTTGTCCTCCTGGTTGTCCTTGTTGTAGGCCAGCGGCTGGGCCTTCATCAGGGTCAGCAACCCCATCAGATGGCCGTTGACCCGCCCGCTCTTGCCGCGTACCAGCTCCGGCACGTCCGGATTCTTCTTCTGCGGCATGATGCTGGAGCCGGTACAGAAGCTGTCTCCCAGATCCACGAAACCGAACTGGGCGGAGCTCCACAGCACCAGCTCCTCCGACCAGCGTGACAGGTGGGTCATCAGCAGTGCCGCGGCAGCGGTGAATTCGATGGCGAAATCCCGATCGGAGACCGCATCCAGGGAGTTCTCCGCGATGGCCTCGAAACCCAGCTCGCGGGCGGTGAACTCCCGGTCGATGGGATAGCTGGTGCCGGCCAGGGCCGCCGCCCCCAGCGGCATCACGTTGACCCGCCGGCGGCACTCCCGCAGGCGCTGGCGATCCCGCTCCGCCATCTCGAACCAGGCCATCATGTGGTGGCCGAAGGTGACCGGCTGGGCGGTCTGCAGGTGGGTGAAGCCAGGCATGATGGTCTCCGCCTCCCGCTCGGCCAGATCCAGCAACCCCCGCTGCAGGCGGCGCAGCTCGACGCAGATGGCATCGATCTCGTCGCGCAGGTAGAGACGGATGTCGGTGGCCACCTGATCGTTGCGGGAGCGGCCGGTGTGCAGCTTCTTGCCGGCGGGCCCGATCCGCTCGGTGAGCCGGGCCTCGATGTTCATGTGCAGATCCTCGAGGGCGATGGACCAGGGGAACTCCCCCCGCTCGATCTCCTCACGGATCGCCTCCAGCCCGGCCACGATGGCATCCCGCTCCGCCTCGCTGAGAACCCCCACATGGGCCAGCATCCGGGCGTGGGCGATGGAGCCGGCGATGTCCTGCCGGTACATGCGCTGGTCGAACTGCACCGAGGCGGTGAAGGCCTCCACGAAGGCGTCGGTGGGCTCGGTGAAACGCCCGGTCCAGGGCTTCTCCTGAATCTCTTTGTCGCTCATCTGCTCCTGCCGGTCATGGGAATCGCGCAACAGTATAACAAGCGTTTGCCTGTTTCCGCTGCACCCCTTAGCATTAGGAGATCGAATCAACGGAACGGTCACACCGACATGAAGAATCTCGTACGCATCGCCACCCGCCGCAGCCCGCTCGCCCTCTGGCAGGCGGAGTACGTCAAATCGGCCCTGGAGCAGGCCCATCCCGGTATCCAGGTGGAGCTGGTCAAGATGGTGACCCAGGGGGACAAGATTCTCGACACACCGCTGGCCAAGGTGGGCGGCAAGGGGCTGTTCGTCAAGGAGCTGGAGACCGGCATGCTGCGCGGGGAAGCGGACATCGCGGTGCACTCCATGAAGGATGTTCCGGTGGAGTTCCCCGAAGGTCTGCATCTGGCGGTGATCTGCCCGCGGGAGGATCCCCGCGATGCCTTCGTATCCAATCACTACGCCTCCTTCGACACCCTGCCGGAAGGGGCGCGCGTCGGCACCTCCAGTATGCGCCGCCAGTGCCAGTTGCGCAGGCGGCGGCCCGATCTGGAAATCGTGGACCTGCGCGGCAACGTCAACACCCGCCTGCAAAAGCTGGACGACGGGCAATACGACGCCATCATTCTCGCCGCCGCCGGATTGATCCGGCTCGGTTTCCAGGGACGAATCCGGGAGTTTCTCGCCCCCGAGACCAGCCTGCCGGCCATCGGGCAGGGAGCCGTAGGGATCGAATGCCGCATCGACGACCAGCGGATCCATGAGTTGCTGGCGCCTCTCGATCATCAGGAGACCCGCATCCGGGTCCGCGCGGAACGCGCCATGAACAGCCGGCTGGAAGGAGGTTGCCAGGTTCCCATCGCCGGTTTCGCCGAACTGGAGGGGGATCGGCTCCGGCTGCGTGGTCGGGTGGGACGTCCCGACGGCAGCGAACTCATCGAGGGAGAGATATGGGGCAAGGCGAACCAGCCCGAGGCGCTGGGCATCACCCTGGCGGACGACCTGCTGGCACGGGGAGCGAGAGCAATCCTGGATGAACTCTACGACTGATCTGCAAGGGCTCGGGGTGATGGTCACCCGCCCGGCCCATCAGGCGGAACCCCTGTGCCGGCTCATCGAGGCGGCCGGAGGGCGTCCCTATCGGCTGCCCCTGCTGGAGATCGCCCCTCCCGAACACCCCCCGGCCGGGCTGGATCGGCTGGAGGAGTACCACATGGCCATCTTCATCAGCCCCAACGCCGTGGAACGGGGGATCGCTCTCATCCGGGAACGGGGCGACCTGCCCCCCGGTCTGCAACTGGCCACCGTAGGTCGCGGGAGCGCCGCCCGACTGGAGAAACTGCTGGGGCGGAAACCCGATATCTGCGCCCCACCGCCCTTCAATAGTGAAGCACTATTGACAAATAGCGGTATGCAGAAGCTGTCCGGCAGGAATATAATCGTATTTCGCGGTAATGGCGGTCGTGAACTGCTGGCGGAGACCTTGCGGCGCCGCGGGGCAAATGTAACCTATTGTGAAGTCTATCGCCGTGTCTGCCCCGAGATCGAGCCAGCCACGCTGTCCCGGGCATGGGAGCAGGGGAAGATCGGGATCATCGTCATCACCAGCGGGGAGGGATTGCGGAACCTGATCCGGCTTGCTGGCCCGGCCAATCTGCATTGGCTGTTGAACACCCCCCTGCTCCTGATCAACCGCCGACTCGAAGCAGTAGCGCGGGAGCTCGGATTCCAATCATCGTTGCTGGTCGCCAGAGAGGCCAGTGACAGCGCCATGATCGACGCCATTGAAAGATGGGTAACCCAACAGACAACTTCTTGAGGCACGGGGGTTAAGGATGAGAGAGAGAAACAAACCGGGCAGAGGCAAGAGACGACCTGCCACCACCGATAGTGACAAAGCGGCCGAACTGAGTACGGAAGGGAAGGCTGCCACCAAAACGCAACCTGCCAAAGAGGAAACGGAATCCTCAAAAGAGATTCAGGCGACAGCAATAGAGAGCAAACCTGCCTCCAGCGGCGAGGGTAAAGAAAAAGCGCTGGAAAAGACCCCCGCCGCAGCAGCAGGAAAGCCTTCCACAGCCGAGCCCCCTTCGTCTCCCCCACCTCCGCAACAAAAGGAACCCGAGAAAACAGGAGGCGGAGGATGTGCCACTACCAGCATCTCCCTGCTCGCCCTGCTCCTCTCCCTGGGCGTCGGGGGTGCCGGCTACTACGGCTGGCAACAGATCCAGGCCGAGCGGCAACAGACCGCCCAAGAGATCCAGCAAGCGGTGAGCAGCCAGGTGGGAGCAGTGGGAAGTTCCTTGCAGGAGAATCAACAGCGACTGGCGTCCGTGGAGAAGGAGATCACGGCCCTCAAGTCCGAGATCGGTGCCCTGGAGAAGAAACAGGAAGAGCTGAGAAGCCTGCAGCAGGACACCGTCCTGCAGGAGATGACGGCTCTCAACGAGAAGATCGCCACCATCAACGATACCGTGGAGGAGGCCCGGCAACGTCTTGCCGAGCTGCAGTCCCAACAAGAGACCATCAGCAGCCGTGTCGAGGAGGCCAATGCTGTCCTGGAGAAACTCGCATCCGTGAATCAGGCCATTACAACTCTCGGGGAGGAGGTGGCGGCCGCCGCCAAACGCCAGCAGGAGCTGATGGCCGCGCTGGAGGCCGCCCGGCAACAGGGGCAAAAGGAGCTCGATAGCTGGAAGCTGGCCGAAGCGGAATATCTGCTCAAGATTGCCACCCGCCGCCTCTCCCTGGAACACGACGTCAGGGGTGCCACCGCCGCCCTCGAGGCTGCTGACGAAAATCTGGCCGACACCAACGATCCGCGCTGGCTTCCCGTTCGAAAGAGCATTGCTGAAATGGTGGAGAAGCTCGGCGCCCTGCCCAAACCCGACATAGAAGGGGGCGCCCTCAAACTGGCCGCTCTGGAGAAAAAGGTGGACGAACTGCCGCTGCCTCATCCGGAACGCCACCTCAAGTCCACGGCCCTGGACACTTCAGAGCTGAAGCAGGCAGAAAACCTGGAGAGCTGGGGCCAGAAGGCGTGGAACGCGGTCAGCAAACTGGTGGTGATCCGTCGTGGAGAGAGACCTGCCACCAATGCCCTGTTGCCGCCGGACCAAGCGGTTTTCCTGCGCCAGAACCTGCACCTCAAGCTGGAGGGTGCGCGCTATGCCCTGTTGCGCAACGACCCCAAATTGTACAAAGAGAATCTGCAGACCGCCCGCGAATGGATCGAGGCCCATTTCGACACGGGGGCAGAGGCAACCCGCGCCATGCTGGAGAGCCTGGAGAAACTGCAAAAGATGGAGTTTCCCCAGGCATTTCCCGACATCTCCGCTCCTCTCCAGCAGCTTCGCAAGTTACGCAGCCGCAAGGCTTCCATTACGCAGGCAGCTCCGCAACCCGCTCCGGAGCAGGAGCCACCGGAACAGTCAACGGAGGAGCCACAACCCCAACCGTCTCAACCGGGGGATGATCAGCAAGAGGCAACCCCTGCTGATGCAGAAACAGAAGGAGGTTCGTCATGAAGTGGTTGAGCCTCCTGGTCGCTGCATTGCTGGCAGCGGTCGGCATTTCGCTGTTGCTGAAGGATGAAACCGGCTATGTGATGTTGAGTTGGGGGGAATGGACGGTCGAGACCTCCCTGGCATTGTTCATCCTGCTCCTGTTGGTGCTGTTTGCCGTAGCCTATCTGGTAGTACGGGCGCTGATCCGTCTTTGGCAGATGCCTCGCACAACCAGCAGATGGAGCACCGAGCGGCGCAAGAAAAAGAATCTCGGCAACATCGTTCGGGGACATGTGGAGCTGGCGGAAGGGAAGTGGCAGGCGGCCGAGAAACACTTGCTGAAACATGTCCGGCACAGTGACACCCCATTGCTGAACTACCTGGGAGCCGCCCAGGCGGCCCAGCAACAGGGTGCCATCGAGCGGCGAGACCACTACCTGCAGCTGGCCTACAAGGAGGACAAGAAGGCCGCCCTTGCCGTGCAACTCACCCAGGCCGAGCTGCAACTGGCGGAAGGGAACCCGGAGCAGGCACAGAAGACTCTGGCCTATCTCAAGGAGGTGGCACCCAAGCACCCCCGTGTTCTCTCCCTCCTGGCTCAGGCATACAAGGAACTGGAACAGTGGAACAAGCTGCGAGAGCTTCTGCCCACCTTGCGCCGCCGCCACATCTTCACCGAAGAAGATCTGAAGGAGCTGGAGCAGCAGACCTTCCTTGGAATCCTCGAGCGGGCAATTCAATCGGACGACGAGAAACAGCTCAGGGAGACGTGGAATGGCCTGCCCAAGGAGGCGCGCAACAATCCCGTTCTGGTGGCACGCTACGCCACGGCCCTGGCACAGCACAAGGAGGGGGACGAAGCGGAGGCCATCCTGCGCAGCACCCTGCGCAAACAGTGGGCTCCGGAGCTGGTTCGCCTCTATGGTGAGATCAAGGGAGCAAATACCGAGCGCCAGCTCTCCATAGCGGAAAGCTGGCTGCAGGCCCACCCCAAGGATCCCGACCTCCTTCTCACCCTGGGCAAGCTGGCGCTGCGCGAACAGGAATGGAACAAGGCGAAAGGCTATCTGGAATCGGCGCTGAGCGCCGCCCCCAATGCAGAGGCATGCCAGCTGCTGGCCGGACTACTGGAGCAGCAAGGGGACAGGGAGCGTGCGGTGGAATATTACCGGGAAGGAATGCGGCTGGCGCTGGGAGGAAAGTCCATCGAGGGCGGAGCCCTGTCGGCGCCGGAAACCAGGCCGAAACTGAACAGCGGTACCCCTGCCGCCGAACCGCAGGAGACAACGGAGGCTGCACCCTTGCCACCGGCCGCTACGGAGAAGAAGTAACGACCTTACCCTGTCATCACTTCTCTCAATCAAAAAAGCCGCCTTGTATCAGGCGGCTTTTTTGATCCTCCCTTGCAAGGACTTTCGAGCACCGCGGCCGAAAAAAACCCCGGTGAACCACCGGGGTTTTTCTTCTGACCCAACCTGTGTCAGCTTATTTGTGGAGCAGCTTGCGCTTGCCCAATTCCTGGGTCGGACGATAGGTGCCCTTGTAGAGCTTGCGATACTGTTCGTGCTGCGCCTCGGAAATGGTGATGGGTTCTTTCATCACATACCATTCGACGATCTGGGTACAGGGAGGCGTCGTCAGGGAACCGAGGTAATGATAGTAACCTCTTCTATCCGGCAACAGATCGGTTGCGTTGATCTTGATGCTGTCATCGATCTTCTGCTCACCCGCCTGGGTCGGCATGTTGTCGAATATGGTTTTTATCGCCTCGTTGGGCTCACCGATATCCATGAAAACGCCAATGACGGCCAGTTCGCCCACTTCGCTCTGGTGCACCAGGTGCAGCTCCATCGGATGCCGCTTGCCATCGACGGTATGCTCGCTACCCTCGTGGAAATGGAACTGGACCAGCGAGAACTCCTTGCCTCCAATGACCGCTTTTGAATGTCCGTCACTGTTGACCTGGATGGTATGTCCATTATTTACGATGTTCAGAGGAGCATCAGTATAGTGCACGAAAATATCGTCCAGGGTCTTCCCTTGTACTGCTTGGGAAGGTTTGATATCTATTGGAGACTGGCGTTCGCCTTCTCCACAGACCTTGTGGCCGGACTTCAGGGAGCCCCATTTTTCCGGCCCGGCGACACCTTCATATCCCCAATGGGGCTCATCTTGTCCCGGCTCCGACGCAAGCAGCGCCGTTGCTGAAAACATGCAAGTAACAAAAAGGGCAACGGAACTTTTGGCAAGGAATTGTTTCATTCTGTACCTCTTTTGCATTTTTGAAAGTTCAGGAGTCAAAGCAGCGAAGAACGAGGCACCTTTCTCCAGAGTACCGGAACGTTTCGATCCCCTCTGAAACCGGCAACTGAAACCCTCTGTGGCAGGAAAGGGACACCTCAACCTCGCTTTTCTTCCATGGCTGATTCTCCGGATCAGAACTCGACCTCGGCTTTGTTCTCCGGGTCCGTGAATGAATCGTCGGTGAAACAGCCGCCCCCGGATCAGGCAATGTGGAACATCGAGGTGACAGCCACCGAAAAAACATTCTGTTCCCAAAGAGGCCATCTCTCCGAACCCGGCGAGAATCCGCCCCCGGCCCGGCAACCAATGCGACAGTGGTACGTGAAGAAATTTGTTGCCGGGCCGATAACTATCTGTCAGCCGGCTTTCGTTGTCAAATCCCGAGTTGTTCCCAGATCGAGTCCACGTGTCGAACCACCTCCTCCGACATCCTGATGGGACGACCCCACTCGCGAGTGGTCTCTCCCGGCCATTTGTTAGTGGCGTCGAAACCGATCTTGCCACCCAGTCCCGAGACCGGTGAGGCAAAATCCAGATAGTCGATGGGGGTATTTTCGATCAATGTGGTATCCCGCACCGGATCCATCCGCGTGGTCATGGCCCAGATGACATCATTCCAGTCACGCACGTCGATGTCGTCATCGGTGACTATCACAAACTTGGTGTACATGAACTGTCGCAGGAACGACCATACACCCAGCATCACCCGCTTGGCGTGACCGGCATACTGTTTGCGGATGCTCACTATCGCCATCCGGTAGGAACACCCCTCGGGAGGCAGGTAGAAATCCACTATCTCCGGAAACTGCTTCTGCAGCAGCGGGACGAACACCTCGTTGAGTGCCACCCCCAGGATGGCGGGCTCATCCGGCGGGCGACCGGTATAGGTGCTGTGGTAGATGGGCTGGCGGCGATGGGTGATGCGCTCGATGGTAAATACCGGAAATTCATCCACCTCATTGTAATATCCGGTGTGGTCACCAAAAGGTCCCTCCGGTGCCGTTTCTCCCGGCATGATGTGGCCCTCGAGCACATATTCCGCCGAGGCCGGAACCTGCAGGCCGGAGCCGAGACAGCCAACCACTTCGGTCTTGGAGCCGCGCAACAGCCCGGCGAAGGCGTACTCAGAGAGGGCATCCGGTACCGGCGTGACCGCTCCCAGGATGGTTGCCGGATCGGCACCCAGTGCAACCGCCACGGGAAAGGGCTCCCCGGGCCGGGTTTCACACCACTCGCGGAAATCCAGCGCTCCTCCCCGGTGCGCCAGCCAACGCATGATCACCTTGTTGGGAGCGATCACCTGCTGCCGATAGATACCGATGTTCTGGCGGGGCTTGCTGAGCCCCTTCGTCACCACCAGACCCCAGGTGATGAGCGGGCCGGCATCCCCGGGCCAGCAGGTCTGAATGGGCAAACGCCCCAGGTCCACTGCATCCTCTTCTATCACCACCTCCTGGCAGGGGGCCGTTCGCACCACCTTGGGAGACATGTTCAACACCTGCTTGAACACCGGCAGCTTGTCCCAGGCGTCGCGCATCCCCTTGGGGGGCTCCGGTTCCTTCAACAGCGACAGCAGCTCTCCCACTTCCCGCAGAGCCTCCACCGATTCCTCCCCCATACCCAGCGCCACCCGCTCGGGTGTGCCAAACAGATTGGCGAGAACCGGCACGTCGTGACCCTTTGGGTTCTCGAACAGCAATGCCGGGCCGCCGGTCCGAAGGGTGCGGTCGCAGATCTCCGTCATCTCCAGACAGGGATCCACCTCCAGGGTGATACGCTTCAGCTGGCCGCGCTGCTCGAGCTGGGCGATGAAGTCACGCAGGTCTCTATATTTCATCCGGAATTCCGTCACACCAGGAAGCCGTACGGGGACGCACCATCATACACCGGCGGTCGGTCCAGTAACAGCCGGCACGGTGGACGGACTACGGACCTCTGGAGCCCGCTCCGTCGCTGCGCAGCGCGCCGCTGGACTCCCGGGGCTCGACCCGGCCAGGGAATGCTCGATAGTCGATGGAGAGAAAATCACCCACGACGGGATCAAAGAATTTCTGCAGGAACGCGAGCCAAGCGGGATGATTCCGGAAGGTTTCACACGCGATCTGCGTAGCAAAACGTATCGACCAGCAGAAACGATAGCCCGCCCCTTCCGCGATGGCTTCCCCGGCAAATACCTCGCGCACCCCCGGAATTCCGGAGATCACCTCCTGTGCCTTGCGCAGCAAGAGAGAGGCTCCCTCTTCATCGATACCGTGGATATTGTAGGCCACTATCTTTTCTACCGGGGTCACGGGTCGGCACTGGGCCAGCACCTCGGCGGCGCGGCCGGCGGTTCCCCAGAGCCGCAGACAACGCTCCACCTCCTTGCCGATGGCCTCCTTCACCCCCCGTTTCAGATCGGTAAACCCCCCCTGCCGGTCGCTCTTCATCCGCTGCCGCATGGTCTCGGCCGCAACGTCGGAGAGGGCGGTGAAATAGTTGATCTTGGCGATCCCCATGGCGGTCAGGCGGCGGAACTGGTCCTCATTGAGCCCCGTACCACCATGGATCACCAGCGGAACGTGAACCACCTTGCGAATCTGTTTGAGGCGCTGGAAATCCAGCTTGGCGCGCCCCTTCATCCGTCCCTGTACCGTGCCGATGGAGACCGCCAGGAAATCCACGCCGGTGCGCTCCACGTAGGCCTTGGCCTCGGCGGGCTGGGTCATGGCGCTCTGCCCCGGATGCTGTCTCGCCCCGTCCCCCTCTTCCCCGGCCACATAACCCACCTCGCCGACCACCGGGATACCGCAGGCGTGGGCCGTCTCCACTACGGCACGGGTGGCCTTGATGTTGTCCGGCAGAGCCATGTCGCTGGCATCCAGCATCACGCCGTTGCACCCCAGCCGAATCGCCTCGACGGCCGACTCGACGCTGCTGCCGTGATCAAGCTGGATCGCCACCGGAACCGTGGCCCGCCGCGCGGCCGCCTCCACCGCCGGCAGCATGAGCTGGAAGTCGTAATAGGCGAAATGGGGCTCGGCGATGCTCAGGATCACCGGGGCGCGACAGCGCTCGGCGGCACCGATTACCGCCTCGAGAAAGTCCAGGCTCACCAGATCGAAGGCGCCCACCGCGTAACTGTTCTCGTACGCATGGTGCAGCATGTCCCGCATATCGACCAGTGCCATCCGCTTCTCTCCGTTGATCAGCGCCCTTTCGCCACCGCCTCACGCACCGCGGCATCCAGCACTGCTTCCAGCTCCGCCAAAGCCTCTGCACGGATCTTGGAGGCGGCGTAGTGATAGTAGTTGAGCCGGCAGCGCACCGGCAGGTGCAAAGCGTCACGATGCCGATCCTCGAACTCGATCCAGGCCAGCACCGGAACGTCGTTCAACCGCTCGTCCACGCAGACCCAGCCCCGTTCATCCAGCAGCATCACCATCCCCGTCAGCTCCGGCAGGGGGAGCCGGAGAGGGAGCTCCAGGTGCAGACGGGCACGGCGCCAGAGATTGTAGAGCCGGGCCTCCACCTCGTCGGTGCGCTCGGCAAATACCGGGACCCCATCCAGCCAGTGGCTCACGGGTCAACGGGTGAGACTGGCAAAAAGGGTGGGCAGCTTCTCCGGCAACCGCTGCACATTGTCGATGATGGTGTAGTTGTTGGCACCAAAGATACGTGACACATAGCGATCCGCCTCCGGATCCAGGGTGAGACAGTAGCTCAGCACGCCATTCTGGCGCAACTCCTCGGCTGCCTTCTTGGTATCCATGCGCAGGTACTGGGGATCCCGCTCGTCGATGTCGGCCGGTTCACCATCGGTCACGATCAGCAGCAGTTTGTGTTTCTCGCTGCGCTGCAGCAGGTGATGCCCCGCATGGCGCATGGCCGCGCCCATGCGGGTGGAAAGCCCCCCTTTCATACCCGCCAGACGACTCTTCACATCGTCGTCCAGACGTTGCTCGAAATCCTTGAAGCGATAGTACTGTACATCGTGCCGCCCGTCGGAAGCGAAGCCGTGGATGGCAAAGGGATCCCCGATTCCATCGATGGCCGTCGCCACCAGGGCACACGCCTCGCGCGTGAGCTCCAGCACCGTCTTGTCGGTGCCACGCACCGTTTCATTGGTGGATTCCGAGAGGTCGAGCAGGATGAGTACCGCCAGATCCCGCCGGTTGATCACATGCCGCATGGTGATGCGCATGTCGGGTTGCAGACCGATACGCAGCGTCACCATGGCATCCACCGCGGCGTTGATGTCCAGCTCGTCGCCGTCTTCCAGCCGCCGCTGACGGGAGGTCCCCTGGGGACGCAGTCGATCGATGATCTGCTTGATGCGGTGGCTGATCCCCTTGTGCTCGCTGAGCACCCCGTCGATCAGCTCCGGGTCGCCCCGCCCCTGGCGCCGCTCGAATACCGTGGCCCAGGCCGGCCGGTGCAGCTGGACGTGGTAGTCCCACTCCGGGTAGTGGAAGGGATCGGAGACCGGCTCCTTGCCCTCCATCTGGTTGTAGGAGATCCCCTCGTCCTCATAGGGGAACAGCTCGCTGGAGAGGATCCAGATCTCCTGGGCGTCGTCACCGGCGGTCTCCACCTCCACCTCGTTGACCATCTCCATGACGCTCACATGCTTGCGCACCTGGCGCTGGCTCTCGGGCAGATAGGCGGTGCTCTGCTCCCAGCTGAACTCCTCGGCCGACCAGATGAACCGGTTGTCGTCCCGATAGGGAACATTCAGCCCCTCCAGGATGCGCAGACTGGGCACCGCACGACGGGCGTTGAGCAGATTGAACAGATCCAGACCCAGGTCGATGGAGAAATGAATGTTGTCCCGGTTGTTGGCGATGTTGGTATGGAACCGCTCCACCAGCCGATCCACCTCCTGGTCACCCGTCTTCTCGGTGGCATCCAGCAGGGCCAACGCTGCCCTTTCCAGCAACGCCATGCTTTCATGTTCATGGCTGCGCTCGCCCGGCAGAGTCATCAACGCCTGCCACAGCCCCTTCATCCCGGGGAACTCGCTGGCCGCACAGTACTCCACCCGGGCGTCCTCGAACATGCCGATGAAATACTGCTGCGCCGGCGACATCGCTTCGGCATTCAGTGGCTCCGGGGTATAGACCATGTGCGACGCCATGTGGGCCCCCATGGCCCGATAGAACTCATGACCGGAAACGGGCCCCATGTCGTC
>WFNS01000017.1 GCA_015488495.1 Gammaproteobacteria bacterium
CCCGGCATCGGCGATGGTCCGTTCCACCGCCTCCGCCATCTCCTGCTGCGGCTCCCGGGGTGTAAAGCCGGGAATATGCCGGGACAACGGGCCGTCCGCCCCCAGGATCTCCCGGCTGGACCAGGTTGCGCTCAGTTTTCCCACAGCTCGTCGGTGATCTCCCCCTCTTCCCGCGTCCACACCAGCCGGGAGAGATGGCGAAAACGGGCCACGGTCATGGAGCCGCGCCGGTTGCGCGAACGCTCCTCCCGCTCCTTCAGGGAGTCGAGGATGACGGAGCGCTCCGCCTCATAGATCTCGCGGGGTTCGTACTCCTCATCCATCAGCACCAGCATCACCCGGTCCCACTCCTTGTCCAGCTTGAGCTGGCCGATGCGCTGGCCCGAGCGGCTCTCATCGAACACCGCGCGCGCCTTGATCAGGATACGCAGTCCTTCGCGGGAACCCCGACCGATGGCATCGTACCCCGGTTGGGGCGGCTCCGGGATCTGAAGATTCAGCAGGCGCGCCGCGTCGAACACTGCGATTTCGCCACTGATGGCGAGCGGTTTGCCGGTGGCCCGTCGATACTCGGCCGCCAGACGGCGCGCCTCGGACATCAATTTATCGACGGAGTAGAGGCCCGCCACAGCCGCTATCGACGGAGCATTCGCGCCTGCCCGATGATGGCGCGGTTATCGTTCAGCAACGCGCTGTCCCCTGCGGCCAGGCTGCTCGATTTTGCCGCCAGACTGGCGGCCTGGGCATAGCGCCCCTGTTTCAGGCGGATGTGGGCCAGACGGTTCCATAGCCGTGCATTCCGGGGATCGATACGGATGGCGCGCTCCAGGTTGGCGGCCGCAGCATCCAGATTGCCGGCACTGGCCAGCGCATCGGCATCGCTGAGCAGGGCCAGGACGGTGTCATTGACCGGGGGAGCGGGAGGCCGCGCCGGTGGCTCCGGAAGCGGCTCCGGGGTCACTTGGGGACGGGTGGCGGGTTTGGCGACGACCACCTCCTGCGCAGTGGTCTGCGGCGGCACCTGCACTGCGGGTTCCGGTCGGGAGGGCTGAAGTCCGGCGCAACCGGAGAGAAGCAGCACCGCGACCCCGATCACGGCCAGGACGATCTCCACCCGGACTGCTGCGAGATCTTTACTGTCGTTCAGCCAGCTCATTGAAAAATACCTTTCAGCAGGTCGATACCCTGCTGCAACGGGTTGATGCCTCTTTTTTCCCTGTCGTGTCCACTGATGCCGCATTCACTGAAATCCGCAGGTGCGCTGCCATCGATGAAGGGCAACCACACCGCATCGGGACACTCCTCCCGACTGCGCAAGCCGCTGTAGGGCTCGACCCAGACCTGGCGGATCCCTTCCGGCGCCACCAGCATCAGCGGTTGAACGCCGGTCTTCTCTATCATATCACGCCATACCAGCAATGCACCGCTGGAGCCGCTCAGGCCGGTGCTGCCGTTGTCATCCCGTCCGACCCAGACCACGGCGAGACGATCTCCGGTGAAACCGGCGAACCAGCTGTCCCGCAGTCCATCCGTGGTCCCGGTCTTGCCGGCGATCCCCAGGGTCGGCGACAGGCGGCGATAGAGCGCCCGCCCGGTCCCCTCCGAAACGACCATCTGCAATGCACGGTCGAGCAGATAGACCGCCGCGGGATCCGCCGCCTGCTCGATGTCCAGCGGGTACCGCTGCAGCGGCTCCCCCTCGGCGGTGAGCACCTCGCGAATGGCCCGCAGCGGGGAGCGGAAGCCACCATTTGCGATGGTCTGGTACATCTGGGTGACCTCCAGCGGAGAGAGCTCGGCAGCACCGAGCAGAACGGAAGGATACTCGTTCAGCGAACGGTACACCCCCAGCTTGCGCACGGTCGACAGCACATTGTCCACCCCGAGCTGCAATCCGAGGCGCACGGTGGCCAGATTGTAGGAGTGGGCAAGGGCGAGGTAGAGGGGGACCTCGCCGTGGCTTTGGTGATCGTAGTTTTGCGGCGACCAGGTATCGCCGTTGGGCCAGCGGAGGGCGACCGGCTCGTCCTTCAGCGGCGTCACCAGGGTGAAGCGCTCCGGTTGTTCCAGCGCGGTTAGATAGATAGCTGGCTTGATCAACGATCCGATGGGCCGGATGGCGTTGAGCGCCCGATTGAATCCGGCGAAGCGGGCCTGCCGTCCGCCGACCACCGCGAGAATCTCACCACTGGCAGGCTCGGTGACCACGGCGGCACCCTCCAGCACCCCGCTCTCCATCCCCCGCTCACGCTCGATGGCATTCAGCCTTTCATCCAGCGCCTGCTCCGCCGCTGCCTGCGTGAGGGGATCGAGGGTGGTGAAGATCTGCATCCCCTCGGAGCGCAGATCGTCGTCCCGGTAGTCCCGGTAGAGCTGGCGCCGCACCAGCTCCATGAAGGCGGGGTAGCGGGTGATACCGCTCGGCGTGCCAGGAATGACCCCCAACGGCTCCTCGAACGCCGCCTGCAACTGCGTTTCATCGATCAGCCGCTGCTGCGCCAGGGTGCGGAGCACCAGATTGCGGCGGGCGATGGCCCTTTGCGGGTGGCGGCGGGGATCATAATAAGAGGGCCCTTTGACCATCCCCACCAATGTCGCCACTTGCGACAGTCGCAGCTCCTGCAGCGGCCGGCCGAAATAGAAGCGGGCAGCGAGCCCGAAGCCGTGGATGGAACGCTGTCCGTCCTGGCCGAGATAGATCTCGTTCAGATAGGCCTCCAGGATCTCATCCTTGCTGTAGTGGTACTCCAGCAGCAACGCCATGATGGCCTCGTTGAGCTTGCGCCGCAGGGTACGCTCGTTGGTCAGATAGAAGTTCTTCACCAGCTGCTGGGTGAGGGTACTCCCGCCCTGCACGGTACGGCCTGCCCGGAGATTGGCCCAGATGGCACGCAGGATGGAGCGCGGAGCCACTCCGTGGTGTTCATAGAAGCGGCGGTCCTCGATGGCGAGCAGTGTGGTTGTCAGCGCTTGCGGCACCTCGTCCAGCCGCACCAGAATCCGATCCTCCCGATGGCTGGGGTAGATCTTGCCGATCAATCGCGGCTCCAGGCGGGCCAGGGTCAACGGCCGGTCGCTGTCCGCCTCCCGAAGCCGGATCAGAGTGCTGTCGTCGAAATCCACCTCTATCCGCCGCGAGGACTCCTGTCCGTCCCAGAATCGGAACGGCCGGGTCGCCAGTGCCACCCGGCGACCTTCCACCCGGTAACTGCCGATCTCCCGGCCGTCACCGCGCTGATAACCCAGCGCCTGCAGCTCCTCGACCAACTGCCGGCGGGTCAGTCGCTGCCCGGGATAGAGCTCCAGGGGACGTGCATAGACACTGGCTGGGACGGCCCAGCGCTTGCCCTCGAACTGCTGACGAACGTTGATATCGAGATGGACCACATAGGCGGCCAGCATCAGGGACAACGCAACCGTCACCGGCGCCACGAAACGTCGCCAACGGGGCGGCGTATCTCCCCTGCCATTTCCGTTCTTTTTTCGTTTCGGGCTGTGTCCGGGCTTTTTCGAAGCCATCTGAGGCTGTCTGCTACTATGTTATGTATAAGGGTTTGCGTCACACGATATCGCGCTATGACCAGCCGCCAACAGACCGAGTTCCTCCGGGCGCTGCAAAATCCCGCGCTCTATGACCATCCGGTCTCCGGTTTCGAACTCATCGAGACCCATATCTCCTGGGTGCTGCTCACCGGACACTATGCTTACAAGATCAAGAAGCCGGTGAATCTCGGCTTCGTCGATTTCTCCACGCTGCAAAAGCGGCACCATTACTGCCAGGAGGAGCTGCGCCTCAACCGACGGCTCGCCCCCATGCTCTATCTGGAAGTGGTGGCCTTTACCGGCACCCCTCGCCACCCGGTCATCGGCGGCAAGGGGACCCCGTTCGAATATGCGGTGAAGATGAAGCAGTTTCCGTCCGATGCCCTGCTCGATCAGGTGCTGGAGCGGGATGAACTCCGCCCGCCGCACATCGACCAGCTGGCCCGCGATGTCGCCGACTTCCACGCCCGCATCGCGGTGGCGGATGCGAACTCCCCGTTCGGCGAACCGGACGTGGTCCACGGGCACGCGATGGACAACTTTATCACATTGAGGCAACTCATTGCAGAAGAAAAGAAAAGGGAGCTCATCGAATCCCTGGCACAGTGGAGCGAAGAGCGGTTCCGGCAGCTGATGGAAGTGCTGGCGGAGCGCAAGGCGGATGGCCATATCCGGGAGTGCCACGGAGACATGCACCTGGGAAACATGGTGCTGCTGGATGGACGCGTGGTGGTATTCGACTGTATCGAGTTCAATCCCTCCCTGAACTGGATCGATGTGATGAGCGAGCTCGCCTTTCTGGTGATGGACCTGGAACAACGGGGAAGAAGCGATTTCGCCTTCCGTTTTCTCAACGGGGAGCTGGAGCGGAGCGGTGACTATCCCGGGATCCGCCTGCTCACCTACTACCTGGTCTATCGGGCCATGGTCCGGGCCAAGGTGGCGGGTATCCGGCTCTCACAGATGCCCTCAGCTTCCGCGGAACAGCGACAGCAGGAGCGGGAACTGCAGCGCTATCTGCTGCTCGCGGAACGCTACACCCGTCCGCCGAAACCCCGCCTGTTCATCACCCATGGCCTCTCCGGCTCCGGCAAGACCCATCTCACCCAGCCGTTGC
>WFNS01000018.1 GCA_015488495.1 Gammaproteobacteria bacterium
CACTGCCTCTGCTAAAAGGGCTGGCTGCCATCAGTGGCGGCATCACCGCCCGGCAACTCAAAGCCCTGGCCGAGTACGATGCGCTCACCCCTCTGCTGCCCGGTTACGAGTTGCTGGGCCGCTCAACCCTGTGGCAGCCGGGAGAGGGCGAGAGGGCAGGCAGAGTGGCCGAACTGCAGCCCGACCTGCTCGCCGCTGCCCTGCTGTCGCAACTGCTCCAGCGCGACGATGAGCTGCCGGGCGAGTGGCTCTACGCCGCCCTCGATGTAAGCGACGATATTGAACAGGCCACCTCCCGTCTCGGCCGCCTCATGTATGACGCCTGTCACCGGCTGGCGCTGCCGTGGCCGCGGCAGGCACTCTTCGAGGCCGTGGCGAATGATCTCTCCCGTTGCCGTCGCCTCGATCAGGGGCTGAGCAGACGCAATCTGGAACGACCCCTGCTGCCACTGGCGCTTTCTGTGGGGCAGCGGCTGGCCGAGGTGGCAGAGACGCCGCAGGAGCAGGCTCACCGACTCAACAACCTGTCGAATAGTCTGGCGGCGAGCGGCGACCGTGCGGCTGGGCTGGAGGCCATCGAGCGGGCGGTGGATATCTATGAGAAATTGGTGAAAAACAACTTTGCTGCTTACGCCCCTGATCTGGCGGCGAGCCTCAACAACCTGTCGATTCGTCTGAGGGAGAGCGGCGACCGTGCGGGTGGGCTGGAGGCCATCGAGCGGGCGGTGGATATCTACGAGAAGCTGGCGAAGGAGAACTTCGCCGCCTACGCTCCCGACTTGGCCGCTAGTCTCAACAACCTGTCGATTCGTCTGAGGGAGAGCGGCGACCGTGCGGATGGGCTGGAGGCCATCAAGCGGGCGGTGGCTATCCGCGAAAAGCTGGCAGAGGAGAATTTCACCGCCTACGCTCCTGACCTGGCGAGAAGCCTCAACAACCTATCGAATCATCTGGCGGCGAGCGGCAACCGGGCGGGGGGGCTGAAGACGATCGAGCGAGCGGTGGATATCTGTGAAAAGCTGGCGGCGGAGAACTTTGCCGCCTACGCCCCTGACTTGGCAACGAGCCTCAACAACCTGTCGAATCGTCTGGCGGCGAGCGGCGACCGTGTGGGCGGGCTGGAGGCCATCAAGCGGGCGGTGGATATCTACGAGAAGCTGGCGGAGGAGAACTTCGCCGCCTACGCTCCTGACTTGGCGAGGAGCCTCGCCATCCTGTCGGTTCGTCTAGCGGAGAACGGCGACTGTGCGGGTGGGCTGGGGGCCATCGAGCGGGCGGTGGATATCTACGAGAAGCTGGCGAAGGAGAACTTCACCGCCTACGCCCCCGACTTGGCGGGTAGCCTCGGCAACTTGGCGAATCGGATGCAGGAACATGGGGATATGGAAGAGGCGATTACCACCTTGCAGCGAGCAATTGAGCTGATTACCCCTTTTGCCACCGACGGCACGACCTACGGGGATTGGCTGGCAAAGATGAAAAGTAATTTGGCCCGCTACCTGGCAAGGCGGGGGGAATGAAATGGAGCCCGGGAGGCAAGCGGCGGTTAACTCTCCATAAGGAGGCTGGCTGGAAGAGTATCAACGTCCGAGCCTGTTGATCGATTCACCGCGCCTCACCGGGCGGCCGTTCCGCAGCAACGAGTGTGTATGCCTGCACGTTGTCAAAGAGCGCTTTCTGTCTCTGGGTCACACGGATGCCGAATGCGCCGTGCATGGAAGCCGGGCCGGTGCCGGGGCAGGGCAGGGGATGCTGCCACGGATGGCGGTTGAGGCAGGGTTTTCCGTCGTCGAGGATGTCGTGGAGCAGTCTGCCGTCCACGAAAACCCGGTGCCGTTTTCCGGTGACGACGATGCGGAAGCGGTGTACGCGCCGATCATCGGGGGCGACGGGGTCTTTCGCCGCGGACAGCAGGTGGAAACCGGGTGCCTTGCGGATGTTCGAGAGACCGCTCCCGAAGCGGTGGAAGGAGAGGTGGTAGGCGCGCAGGTTGCCGCTGACGTATTCGGTGTACTTGCCGCTTCTCTTCCAGGAAAAGATCTCCTTGCCATCGATCCCGTGAGCGTTCCAGAACACCATGGTCAGGCCGTTGCTGCTCAGGGATTGGTAGTCGAATTGGATGAGGTAGGGCTCCCGGAACTCCTTTCGCCACCAGAGGTTGCCCTTCGGATTGTCGGCTCCCGGTTTGCGGGATTCGAGAAGGAGCTTGCCTTCCCGGATGCGGGCGACGATTCCTCCTTCCGCCAGCCAGTGGTCCAGGCTGCCGGAGAAGGTTTCGCCGGCGATGAGAGGACCCCGTTGGTAACCGGGCACGACCACCGGCTCCCCGGCCGGCACCGCAGGGGCGAAGAGCAGGAGGGAGAACAGTACGATGCGGCGACACTCCTTGGGGATCATCCTCATGGCCGTTCGTTTCCCGATGGAGTCACCCTGGAATCATGCAGGGCAGCGCCCACTCTTCCGCCTTCTTCCCGGTCGACTTTTTCACTTCGGTGTGACGGATGTTGTCGATGATGCGGACCGCGCCGCCCGGCTCGATGATGATGCTCTTGTCGCCCCGGCTCGACGGTGCTGCATGCTCCTCCAGCCGTCCTGCCTGACAGTTTTCTCCAATCTTGAATCGGTAATCGATGCGGCCCGCCGCGGAGAGTTTCAGCTTCTTGTCGGTCCTTGCACCCGGGGGCAACGTACCGAGGGAGAAGTCCTTTCCGTTCGCCTGCAAGAGGAATTCATCGATGGCCTGCCCGCTGCGATTCTCCACGGTCACCCGGTAGCCGGCGGGTGGAGAGCAGGCCGCAAGCAGCGCGATCGACAACAGCAGGACGAGGAAGAGGGCGCCGGGGGGAGATGGGTGCCGATTCGATGCCATGGGTGGGTTCCTCCTGCGAGCTGCATTTCCATCATATCGCATACCCTGGACGGAGAGAATCTTCAGCTCGTCCTCGCCCCTCGGAAAGCCTGGAAGAGCCCGCCGGGGTTTTTTCAGGGATGGCGGGAGAAAATGGGCTTTCCGCCGGTCATGGCCGAATCGGTAATTCGGGGCACCGATTTGCGGACAGCCCGGCGATGGGGCGTGGAAGCTCAGAACACCCTTGGCGGTGGGCTAGGTCAAGCGCGTCGTTATGCGGCCGATTCCTGCTCTACATCCCAGCCAGGGAACACGAGAACAGCGGGATGACAACTCAATGCCCTTGCCAACACTTTGGCGCGCTCAACACCCAGCTGGACCCTGTTATTCTCAATAGCTGAAATCGTGGACTGGGGGATGCCCGTCAACTCTGCCAGATCGTTCTGGCTGAGCCCTTGAAGCTCACGAATAATCCTCACGGACTCACCAACCGTAACCTCTACGTTTTTTTTGGCTTTTCTATAATCTTTCATGTTACTTCCTTCGATAGTCATGGGGCGTAACGTCTTCAACCAGAACCAAAACCTTGTCACCTTCCACTCTATAGATAACCCGGTACTGGATGTTCAGCCTGGAGGATCGACAGCCTTTCCATTTCCCTGAAAGCGCTTCATCATTCAAGCCTTTGATTCTCTTCAGCCCCTGTGGCCCCGAGACAGCCACTATATCTTTCCATTTCTCGTACCTCTTGAGTACTTCAATGGGGGCTCCCTTCAAGCTTTTGGCGACGCGCCGGTGTTCGTATATCACCCACATACCATAAAAAGTATATATATTAAATATGGTATGTCAAATATGCTCGAGGCCACCTGTCGCATGACAAAGAGTCTTCCTGAATCAGGCCGCGTTACGCCGCCGAGTTGGATCGCGTTGGTTGAAAAGCCAAGGCCGGCTTTTTCGACACTCCGTCAGTGTTCACGGGTGGCGTGGAACCTGATCTCTGGCCAGCGCTCCATGGTGAGGTCCAGATTGACCCGGGTGGGGGCCAGATAGGTGAGGTTGCCGGCCCCGTCCAGGGCCAGGTTGTCCGCTGCCCTGGTGCGGAATTCCGCCAGTTTCTGTGCATCGTCGCAGGTCACCCAGCGGGCGGTGGCGACGTTGACCGGTTCGAACAGGCACTCCACCTTGTATTCGGTCTTCAGCCGCTGCGCCACCACGTCGAACTGCAGGATCCCAACGGCGCCGAGGATCAGGTCGTTGTTGTTCAGTGGCCGGAAGAGCTGGGTGGCTCCCTCCTCACTCAGCTGGGTGAGCCCCTTCTGCAGCGCTTTCATGCGCAATGGGTCCTTGAGCTGTGCGCGGCGGAACAGCTCCGGCGCGAAGTTGGGGATGCCGGTGAACTTCAGCTTCTCCCCCTCGGTGAAGGTGTCGCCGATCTGGATGGTGCCGTGGTTGGGCAGGCCGATGATGTCGCCGGCCCACGCCTCTTCCACATGGCCACGCTCGCGGGCAAGGAAGGTGGTGGCGGAGGCGTTGCGCAGATCCTTGCCGATGCGCACGTGGCGCATCTTCATTCCCTTGTGATAGCGCCCCGAGCAGACCCGCAGGAAGGCGATGCGATCCCGGTGCTGGGGGTCCATGTTGGCCTGCACCTTGAACACGAAGCCGGAGAATTTCTCCTCGTGGGGATCCACGCTGCGGCTGGTGGTCTGCCGGGGCTGCGGCGGCAGGGCGTATTCCACCAGGGCGTCGAGCAGATCCTCGACGCCGAAGTTGTTGATGGCGGAGCCGAAGAACACCGGCGTCTGTTCACCGGCGCGGAACGCCTCCAGGTCGAACGGATTGCTGGCGCCCCGCACCAGCTCCACCTCCTCGCGCAGTTCTCCGACCAGGCTGCCGAAAAGCTCCTCCAGCCGGGGGTTGTCGAGCCCCTCGATGATCTCCCCCTGCTGGATCCTGCCTCCGTGGGTGGGGCTGAACAGGTGGATGCGATCGGTATAGAGATTGAACACCCCCTTGAAGGATTTGCCCATACCGATGGGCCAGGTGATGGGGGCGCAGGGGATGTCGAGTACGGTTTCCACCTCGTCCAGCAGATCCAGCGCCGGGCGGCCTTCGCGGTCCAGCTTGTTGATGAAGGTGATGATAGGGGTGTCACGCAGGCGGCACACCTCCATCAGCTTGATGGTGCGCGCCTCCACCCCCTTGGCCACGTCGATCACCATCAGGGCGGTGTCCACCGCGGTCAGGGTGCGATAGGTGTCCTCGGAGAAGTCCTCGTGGCCCGGCGTGTCCAGCAGGTTCAGCACGCACTCCCGGTAGGGGAACTGCATCACCGACGAGGTGACCGAGATGCCGCGCTGCTTCTCCATCTCCATCCAGTCGGAGGTGGCGTGGCGGGCCGCCTTGCGTCCCTTGACCGTACCGGCGAGCTGGATGGCGCCGCCGTAGAGCAGCAGCTTTTCGGTCAGCGTGGTCTTGCCCGCATCGGGGTGGGAGATGATGGCGAACGCCCGGCGGCGTTCTACCTGTTTCCGGATCGCGTCGTTCATCGTGCTTGTTTCAGACATTGGGTCAGCGATGCTGCCAGCCGGCGCATCAGGGTGAAATAGAGGTCGGGGCCCGGGGGCAGATCCGCTCCCAGGGGATCCAGCGTGCCGATACGCAGAGGGGTGCCTTCACGAAGCAGATCGAGCCAGGCGGGGGTGAACTGGGGTTCGCGGAACAGACAGCGGATCGCCCTTTCGCGGATGAGCTTCCTCACCTGCCGCAGGCGGCGGGCCCCCGGTGTACGCTCCGGTGTGGCGACGACGGCGCCCAGCGCGTGCAGCCCGTAGCGGCTTTCGAAATATTGATAGGCGTCGTGGAACACCAGGTAGGGTACCTTTCGTACCGGCGCCAGGGTGGTATCCAGCTCCCGATCCAGCCGGCGGAGCGTTTCCCGCAACCGCTCCCCGTTCGCGTGGTAGCGGGCGGTGTGCTCCGGGTCTTTCTCCGAGAGCACGGCGACGATGGCCGTCACCATCACCTCCGCGTTACGGGGATCGAGCCAGATGTGAGGATCCTGATAGCCATGCTCTCCGTGTTGGTGTGCCGGCCGTTGCCAGAGTCCGCCGCTGCGGCCGGGCAGCAGCCGGATCCCCGGCCACTCCATGAGATTCACCACGCGCACTTCCCGCGACAGCGCAGCGAGCGGTTTGTCGAGAAAGCGCTCCAGGTTGCTGCCGATGCGGAATACCGCTTGGGCCCGATGGAGGGCGCGTACCTGCGAGGGGCGCAGGCTGTATGCGTGCACGGAGGCGTTTCCCTTGATCAACAGAATCGGTTCGGCGATCCCCTCCATCACTCCCGCCACCAGCGAGTGGAGCGGCGGGATGCTGGCCACCACCACCGGCGTCGAGGCGTTTGCCACCGGCGGAAAGAGGAGGGGGAGCCACAGGATGAATCGGGCGATGGTGCGCAGCATGCTTGTAGTGGTTTGGGTAAACGAGCTATTTTATTACATTTTCCCCGGAAGGTGTCGATCGATGAAAGAGGGTGACGAGCTGCTCGCGGAAACCCGCGGAGTGGAGGTGATACGGCATGGGCGGCAGATCCTGGAGCAGGTCGACCTCGCCATCCATCGTGGCGAGATCGTTACTCTCATCGGGCCCAACGGTGCTGGAAAATCGACGCTGGTGCGGGTGCTGCTCGGTCTGATGAAGCCGGATGGGGGAACGGTCTGGTTGCGTCCCGGTCTGCGTATCGGATACATGCCACAGCGGCTGGTGGTGGACCCCGTGCTGCCCCTCACTGTACGCCGTTTCCTCACGCTGGGGAGGCGGTGTGACCCGCAGCGACTTCGTCGGGTGCTTGCGGAGGTAGGGGTGGCGTACCTGCTGGACACCCCCATCCAGCACGCCTCCGGCGGCGAGCTGCAGCGCATCCTGCTGGCACGGGCGTTGTTGCGTGATCCCGACCTGCTGGTGCTGGATGAACCGGTGCAGGGAGTGGACATCACCGGACAGCTGGAGCTCTACCGCCTCATCGGCGAGATTCGGGAGCGGCTCGACTGTGGCATCCTGCTGGTCTCCCACGATCTCCACCTGGTGATGGCCACTACCGATCGGGTGCTGTGTCTCAACCGTCACCTCTGCTGCTCCGGTTCTCCGGAGGACGTGAGCAGCGATCCCGCCTACCTGGCGCTGTTTGGTGCCGTTCCCGGGCTGGCGCCCTATACCCACCATCACAACCATCGCCATGGCCCCGATGGACGGCTCCTGGCCGGCGAGAAGCGGCCCGGAGAGGAGCGCAAGGGTGGATGAGTTCGTGCTGCGCGCCCTGCTGGCGGGCATCGGGGTGGCGCTGGCGGCGGGGCCGCTGGGGGCGTTCGTGGTGTGGCGGCGAATGGCCTATTTCGGCGAAACGCTGGCTCACTCGGCTCTGCTGGGGGTGGCGCTGGGGTTTCTGCTGCAGGTCGGCATGACCCTGACCATCGTGGCGGTCTGCCTGCTGCTGGCGCTGTTGCTGGTCCTGATGCAGCGTCAGCGTCGTCTGGCCAGCGATACCCTGCTGGGGATCCTCTCGCACGGTGCGCTGTCGCTGGGGCTGGTGGTACTGGCGTTCCTGGAGGGGTTGCGACTGGATCTGCTAGGCTACCTGTTCGGCGACATCCTTTCGGTCTCCCGCGCCGACATTCTCGGTATCTATCTCATCCTGCTGGCGGTGCTGGCCGGCCTCGCCTTCATCTGGCGGCCGCTGCTGGCGGACACCGTCCACGAAGAGCTGGCCCGGGTGGAGGGGGTGCCGGTGGATACCGCGCGGCTCGGTTTCATGCTGTTACTGGCACTGTTCATCGCTATTTCCATGAAGGTGGTGGGGATCCTGCTCATCACCTCGCTGCTGATTGTTCCGGCGGCGGCGGTGCGGCCGTTTTCCCGCACTCCCGAACAGATGGCGCTGTATGCCGGAGGGATGGGCTGTCTGGCGGTCAGCGGCGGACTGCTGGCCTCCCTGCAGTGGGACCTGCCCGCCGGCCCGGCGGTGGTGCTGGCGGCAGTGACACTCTTCGGACTTTCGCTGATGTGGCGGGAAAGGGTGTGAGGGTATGTGGTATCAACTGTTCGGTATCTTCGTGGTGGTGGTCTCATCGGTGGTGATGATCGAGCGTTACGGTATTCCTTCGCCGGGGCAGTCGGTGGCCTATCTGTCGTTCGGGGCGCTGTTCGTCGCGCTCGGGGTGATGGTGGGCAAGATGCAGGATGTGGACGTGTGGAGTCTGCTGTCGTTGCGGGAATGGGGCATCAACCTGTCGCTGATGGGGATCGGCTATGCAGCGATGGTGGCCGGCCTGGTTGGGTTGTCGGCACCGCTGGTTGGGCGGTGCCGACGAAGATAGTTCCGTTGCGGGTTCAACCCGTTGCGGCTGCTTTTTGAGGCAAGGCGTCCTCGGCTATCTTTTCCTCGATCAGTTTCGCCAGGATTCTCATCAGCTGGCGGCTGCCCTCTTCGGCGGCGTGCATCGCCCGGACGATCTCCTGTTGCAGTTCCACGTTTTTCTCCCAGGACTCTTCGGACAGCCGGATGGCCCGATGAACGTTCTGGTGAACCTGGTGATGGGGCCGATCGATGGCAGAGAAACTGGGCAGATGGCCGTAGCGCTGGCCGCCGTCATCCTGCAACAGCCACTTGCCGAAGCGGCAGTTGTTTTCATCCACCATGACCGCCTTCCCTTCGGGAGAATCGG
>WFNS01000019.1 GCA_015488495.1 Gammaproteobacteria bacterium
CGGCTGCATCCACCACGGCGAAATAGCTGAAGTGGCCGGTCCGGAAGATCACCATGCCGTCGGCCTGCCCGTCATCGGGCCGGAACGCCACCAGTTGTCCGGAGAGCGGGCTCCATTCGCTGCCGTCCACCGAATGGATCACCTGCACTGCACCGGCCTCTTTTGCGCTCCCCTGATAGGGCAGCTTGACCAGCACGTCGGTGAAAAGGCTCACCGGGCGATAGTGCTCATCTCTCGCCTCCAGCCGGAATACCGGCGAGGCCAATACCCCCAGACCGGCGCCGCGGGCCGCAGCGGCGACGCTCTCCCCTGCCACCGCGGCTCGCAACCGGTAGGCGGGAAAGATGCGCTCGTTGGTGCCGTTGGATTCCGGCATCACGGCCAACGCCCGCAGCGCAGCGGCACCATGAATCGGGCGATAGAGCAGCATCTCTCCGGTGGGAAAGCTGTTCGCCAGCGCCGTTGCCACCGCCCCCTCCGCGCCAATGGCTGCCAGTCCTTTCTCCAGCGGCACAGGTACCACCCGTCCCGTGGCATCGCGTGCACTGCTCGCCTTGAGGATGGTCATGAAGGGATCGACCCGGGTGACGGAAAGGATGTCTGCCACGTTCTCGGTCACCAGACCGCTGTCGTCCATCTTCATGTAAGGCAGCTCCAGCTCCACGAGCCCCTCGTCCACCAGACGACGATCCACCAGCCGGGTCACCTCCTTGACGTAACCGCCGCCAAACAGCCCCTCTTTGGACAACAGCGCGCTGAACGAGCCGTTCTGTTTCTTGCTGTGGCAATCCTGGCAAGGCACCGAGGCGGTGGCCGGGCGGGTGTTGTGGGAGATTATGTACTCGTTGGACTCGGTCCACACCTGCACCATGTCGGGATTGTCCAGCCCCTTCTGCCTCATCAGCTTGTCATAGGCCCGCTTCAGGGCGAGAAAACCGGCGTAGTCATCGGGATCACCGAAACGCATGCTGCCGTGGGACATTCGGGCGCTGACCCGACCCAGCTCCTTCCCGGTCTCCGGATCGACGATCACCCCGTACCGCTTGCCATCCTCCCCGGTGCGGGCCTCGAAGACGCTGTTGCGCTCGTGGCGGGTCATGATGCGACCGCTGTTGCGATCCTTCCAGTAGTAACGGATACGCGGGTTGTAGGGGACGATCTTCAGGGAACCGTCCTCCGCCTGCCGATAGCGGTACATGATCTGCAATTCTCTTCCCCTCCTCCCTTTCTTGCCGGTGATGTGGCAGGCCTGGCAACTCACCACGTCCAGATGGGCCCTGGTGATGCGGGCGAGAGAGGACTCGGGATAGCCCGCCATGAAACCGCTGTTCTTCCAGCGCTCCAGGTGGGCGGACACCATGTCTTCCTGACCGGAGGGGATCACCGGCTGAGGAGAGTCGTTGTGGCAATACTCACAGCTTTTGGCGTTGGGGTTGTAGTCCAGATCATTGCGCACGTCCATGTCCGAATTCCCCTTGAGGATGTCGTGATTGGCGTTGAGATCGGTGTTGGCCCAGGCCGCCCGGAAGTAGTTGCGGGCGTGGCAGGTGTTGCAGTTCTCGATCCGCCGCTCCTCGCCGGTGACCGGGTCGGTCCAGGTCCTGCCCTTGTGGACGTCGTCCCGATAGTCCTCGATCAGGATACCGGTCTCCTCGTCATAGATGGCCTCCGCCCCCTCACCAAAACCGTAGAAACCGCGCCGCGAGTTGCTGGTACGGTGACACATCATGCAGTTGTCGTTACCGGGGAAGCGCAGCAGCGGAAGCCGCACCTTGCCGTTTTCGTCAAAGGCATCCCGGTTCCATTCAATCCGCGGCTCGCCGTTTTCATCCAGCAGCAGCGCATAGGCAGGCCTGGCACGGCTGTGGATGGGTGGCTCCTTTTCAAGATCCCGTACAAAGGTGAGCAGTGTGCGATCGTCCGTCGCGCAACCCGGCTCGTTCTCGCCGCACGCCTCGTGGCGCAGATTGAAGAACTCCAGGGTGGCCGACGGTGCGTACCGGAAGGCGCGATATCCCCGCACCAGATAGGTACGGCGCAATTCGCGCAGGTGGGTGAGTGCGTCACTGCTCCCTTCATCGGCCAGCGCGGGATCCCCTTTGGTCAAGCGGCTGAAATCGGCATGACAGAGCAGGCAGTCCGCCTCCACCACGCCGCTCCTCTTCCAGTCCCACCGGCTGACGGTGGTGATGTCGGCATCCCGGTTGTCCTCCCTGGTTCCCCGGTTGAAATAGTCACCATCCAGCGGCGCCACCGAGCCGGGATCGGTATCGTCATAACGCCGCCCCTCCCGATCCTTTTCCGCCCAGCCACCACCGGTGTGGCATCCGATACAGCGGATGATCCAGCCGGCAGCACCCCGATCCGCGAACTGTTCCGCCGAGGCATTGTGCTTCTTCGCCAGCACCTCCGGGTTGCTGCCTCCCATGCAGGCATAGCCGCCGAAATAGCCAGGAGAGACCAGATGGGGAAATCCCCGCCTGGCCCCGAAGTCGTCGTCTGCCTCGTCCCGCCCCATCTCGAAGTGGTAGGCGCGGGTGATGGCATCGTAATCGTGGCAATTGGAAGAACCGCAACTCGTCCGTGGACTGTAGGGCCTGCCGCTCTCCAGCACGTGTCGCCCCGCCTCATCCAGCAGAGGAATGGCCGGATGCAACACCGGCTGATCCAGCTCGTTGAGAACCTCTTCACCTTCCGCGGCATGGGCCACGGCTCCGGCGAATCCCACCGGAAGAAGAACCACCAGAGAAACGGCGCGACATACGCCCCGCCAAAACCCGTTTTTCATCTGTTTACTCCGCCTGTTGTCTTTCCAAACCGAGACCCGTCCCCCTCCGGTTCCGATAGCAACGAATGGGCCAACAAGATTTTTCTTTTTATTCCGATTGGTTGTGAAAAAACGGGCCATCAAATCCGGAGAAATTTCATGTGATATGACCTTCCTCCTGTGCCATCTGGCACACCGCTGGAGCAGCGAAGCACAACTGGATGACCCGCCGTCGCCCCGCCCATCTTTCAGTCATCCGTAGTGGCGGAACCCCACGAATCTTTCCGCTCTGGATGTCTTTCGAAACGCCGCACTGCGGAGCGATTTTGCCCGCTCCATCAACCCGCGCTTCCCTGGCTTGTCGGCTGGTTCCGACGACCACGGAGCTGCCCACCCACCGGAAAGGAGCACGAAACTGGTTATATGCCACACTCGTTGCGTCATAGCACACGACAATCAAAGACAGACGATCGATAACTTGCTGTTGTTCAAAGGAAAGAAAAATGGCCTGCAAATTGCTGATGCCGTGGAGAACCAACAAATTCGAGGACCCAAGATGAATCTCAGGCGCTCTCTCTGTCTATCGGCTTTTCTCATTGGTACAGGCGGTCTGCTGGCTGGTTGCGGCGGTGGATCTTCCGGTTCCGGCGACGACACCACCACCATCAGTGGGACGGTGTACGCCAGCGCGGTATCGGGTGCCCGGGTGACCGTCCGGACCACCGCCGGTGATACCATCGCCGGGCCGGTCACATCGGGCGACGACGGCAGCTACACCATCGAAGTCCCCAATGATCGGCTTTCCGGACCATTGGTCATCGAGGCCCAGGGCGGCACCTACACTGACGAGGCGACCGGACTGGAGGTGTCGGATGCTGGTAGCCTCACCGCCTATGTAATGGGGAAAGAGCTGAGCACGAAACCGAAGGTCGGCCTCACGCCGGGGAGCACCATCCTCGAGATGCTGGTGACCGAGCACGGCAAGACCCTGCAGGAGGCAGAGGAAACTTTCGAAACCGCCTTCGGCTATACACCCGACAGCACCATACTCCCCGCAGCCACGGGTGAAGAACCACAGCAACGAGCCGTCCTGCGGGCTGGCGCCTTTAGTCAACTGAACATGGATCTCGGCCTGCGAGCGGCAGACCAGTTCGAACTGCTGAAAGCGATTGCCAGAGACCTGTCCGATGGAACGGCGGATGGCAGTGATTCCAGTGGCCCTGTCGATATCGGCTCCACCGGAAAACGACTCCCGGCGGACCCGCAGAACCGCTTCGCGAGGGCGTTGGCCGGTTTCTTCTCCAGCACCAATAACCCCACCGGCCTCACCGCCGACAAGATCGGCTCCATCCCCCAGGGGAATGTGGTGCTGACCGACAGTTACCGTATCGAGCGCACTTCCGTGATGGAACCGACGGAGGGCAAATCCACCTGTACCCTTGCCATAACCAACAAGACGGACGGGACACCGGCAACCGGCCTGGCCATCTCTCTCATGCCACTGATGAACATGGCGATGCACAAACATTCCACGCCGGTGGATGGTTGTGTGGAACAAACCGATCCCGCCGGCACCTACCGCTGCACAGTGTACTATCTCATGGCCTCGAAAATGATGAACGGCATGTCCATGGGATTTTGGGATATGAAAGTAATGATCGGCGGCATGGATGGCGAAGAAGCCCACTTCTACCCGGATGTGAAGATGGCCATGGGAGGAGATACGGTCAAGGCGGTATTGCTGGGTCAAAACGACAGGATTGCCGGCATGGGGGGCACGTCGGAGAACCGCAAATACTTCCTGTTCAACGACGGCATCACCGGAACCACCGGCAACCACACCTTTAATCTTTTCATCGCCACCAAAGAGAGCATGATGAGCTACCCGGCGGTCTCGGTCGGAACGGTGTTGAAGGACGAGAACGGTAACGACTGGACCGTCGACAGCATGAGCGTCGAGGTCTCCACCGATCGGACCAACTGGATCGCGGCCACCGACAACGGCGGCGGCCACTGGTTTGCCGCGGGCATCACCGGCCTCACCGACGGCAGCCGGGGCACGCTGTATGTCAGACTGACAGTGAGCGACGAGCAGAAGACCGACGATGGCAACGCCCCGGACGGTGTGGCGGACAACGCCGTATTCGAGGTCACGCCCGGCGGTTCCTCGATGAGCATGGGGATGTGATCCGTTGAATAAAATCTACCAAGCCGGAGCGATCCTCCTCACGGGGGGGATCGTTTCCTTCTCTCACTCCGCGGCCTGGGCCGCCTCCTGTTGCGGCGGCGGCTCCGCTGCATCGCTGCTGCTGCCGAAATTCTCCAAGGCGATGTCGAGCGCTTCGCTGGACATCGAGCAATACGACGGCTTCTGGAACCAGGAGGGCGACCATACCCCCGATCCACCCGGTTCCGATCTGAATCAATACCGTCTCAACCTTGGTTACGCCCACCGCTTCGCTCCCCGCTGGCAAGGCAGCATCAACGTGCCCTACGTCTGGAACGAAAACGACTACGCCGGACTCAATTCCAGCACCAACGGACTCGGCGACACCACGCTCGGCATCTGGTACGAAAACTTCGACGCCATCCAGTGTGTGTGGAAGGTGAAAGAGCTCAAGGATCTGACACCGGCCACCTATTTTGGCGCGACACTGACCGTTCCCACCGGCGTTTCACCCTATGACGATGTGAGAAACAGCTTCGACATCACCGGCCGCGGCTTCTATCGTCTGGACGGAACCATCCTGCTGGACAAGACCGTCTATCCCTGGAATGCCTCGCTGACGCTCAGCTACGGCACGCATTTCGAGCGGTCGGTCAACCGAGAATATGGCAACTATGTGGAGCCCTACAAGAGACGACTCGGGGATCGCACCCTGTTTTCTCTCTCCTTTGGCTATACCCAGTTTCTGGAATCCATGAGCACCTTCACCTACACGCTGGCCTATTCCGATCTGCAAGAAAACGAAGGAAAGGTGGATGGGCAGCGGGACCCCGCCACCGGGTTCAGGAAACGCTCCTTCGCAGCCACCGTCGCCTTCGCCACCTTCGACCGGAACTGGGTGATCAAACTCACCTGGAATCATGCACCACGAGGCGACGATTGGGGGGAGAATTTTCCCACCACCGACATCTACACCTTAGGGGTGAGCCATGTCTATCGCTAGAGCGTTGCTTGCAACTCTGGTATTGCTGTTGCTCGCCGGGTGTGGGGACACTTTCGACGACCTCGCCCCCTCGGGCAAGGACAAACGCAATCTGGTGGAGCAGAATGCCGCCGACTTCACCCTTCCCAATACACTGGGCGAAAACGTCAATCTGGCCACCGAGCTGGCCGACGCCAAAGGAGTGGTACTCTACTTCAACATGTGGTGCCCCATTTGCGACAGCCACATGAGCCACATGCGCTCCTACGTCGTCCCCGACTTTCCCGATGTGAAATTCCTGATCGTGGACTACGTTTCGGGCTCCGTGGAACGCTCCCGCTCCGCCCAGCTCTCCAATGGATACGCCGGCTTCACCGTGCTGGTGGACACCGATGGGAGCGTACTCCACCAGTTCGACGCCACCATGGGCACCACCGTGGTCATCGACAGCGCCGGTATCATCCGCATGAACGAAGACTACAAGGATGGCTCCAAGCTTTACGCCACCCTGGAGGCGTTGCCATGAGATACCTGCTGCTGGCAACCCTGCTGCTATCGACACAACCACTCTGGGCAGAAGAGACAAACGATGCGGGAGAGAATCTCTACAAATCCCGCTGCGGCATGTGTCACCAGCTTCCCGAGCCGGGAATGCTTACTGCCATGCAGTGGCGCATCGTGCTGGAGACAATGCAGAAACGGATGGGGCACCTCGGAATGCCACCGCTCACGGAAGCCGAGTATCGGCAGATCCTGGACTACCTCAGCAGGCACGCCAGGGGGCGTTGAGCGGCCACGCTGTTTCTCAATCCGGCCAGCGTGGATTTCCGGGCATGGCGACCGCCCTCTTCTTTCCCGCGCGAAACAACCGCCACTTTGCGCAATAACGCAAGCCAGGCACTATTCCAGGCACTGTTCTCCTAGGGTCTAGGATTCCTGCATTCAGCCTCCCCTCTACCAACCGTTCTTCGACGAGCATCCCGCTTGCCATCGACAATGAACGCTTCACAGAACTGCAGCGCCGGTCTTTGCTACAGCCGGAGTGGCGACCACGACGCACCGGCGAAAGAAAAAATTTTTCGAAAGAGGGAACCGTTTCACTGTTGCCGGCGTGTTAACAGGCATCGGGCGAGATGAAGAAGCAGTTTGGAGGCTTCATTTCCCCGAAAAGCACCTACTTTTTGACAGGGATATGTTGTGTTTTCACTCTCAATAAATTTCCACAATTTTTTTGTTCATTTCCTCAAGCCGCTTTTCGTCACGGCAACGATTCTGTTCGTCGCGACGCAGACGGCCGGGGCCTCCGGGTTGCCGAGTGCGACGTCACC
>WFNS01000020.1 GCA_015488495.1 Gammaproteobacteria bacterium
CTCCGATCCCCCTCGTCCCTTGAAGAAAGGGGTGGTGCGTCTGGCATGCTGGTGCGAGTGCCCCATCTTTCCGGTGCGGCTGGACGGGATCCGCGGCGAGCGGCTCGTCCTGGGGGCACTGGTGATCCGCAGCCGGGTGCGGTTGAAGACTTTTCCGCCGATATATTGCAGAGAGGAGGATGAGCAGGCGCGCTGCCTGGAGCAACTGCGGCGTCATATCGAGGGGGGAAGCGGAGAATGAGCGTCTCGCTGTGGATGTTCACCATCCTGGGATGGGCAGGAGGTATTGTTCTGCTCATCCTGGTCATCCTGTTTCTGCAGGATGTCTTGCAGAAAGAGCATGCCATCCGTCGCAACTTTCCGGTCATCGGTCGGCTCCGCTACTTTCTGGAGAGGCAGGGGGAGTTCTTCCGCCAATATTTCTTCGCCATGGACCGGGAGGAGCAGCCGTTCAACCGTGCCACCCGCACCTGGATCTATCGCACTGCAAAGGGGATAGGAGGGCTGGTCGGTTTCGGTTCCACCAACGACCTGCGCGAACCGGGATCCTACATCTTCGTCAATGCTCCCTATCCGCTGCTCGAGGAGGAGTGTGAGCCCTCACCGCCGCTGGTGATCGGGCCGCGGTGCGCCCACCCCTTCGAGGCGCGCCATCCTTTCAACGTCTCCGGCATGAGCTACGGGGCCCTCTCGGCGCCTGCGGTGCGAGCGCTCTCTCTAGGAGCGGCGGAGGCCGGGATCTGGATCAATACCGGGGAGGGAGGTTTGGCGCCCTACCACCTGGAGGGGGGAGGGGACATCGTCTTTCAGATTGGCACCGCCAAATATGGAGTACGGGATGCCGAGGGGCGGCTTTCCGATCAGCGGCTGAAGGAGGTGGCGGAACGGGTCAAGGCGTTCGAGATCAAGCTGTCCCAGGGGGCGAAGCCGGGGCGGGGAGGAGTGCTTCCCGCGCACAAGGTGACCGCGGAGATCGCACGCATTCGCGGTATTCCGGAGGGTAAGGTCTCCAGCAGCCCCAATCGCCACCCCGAGATCAGGAGTCACCTGGATCTGCTGCGGATGATCCACCATATCCGTGAGGTGACCGGCCGCCCCGTGGGGTTCAAGATGGCGCTGGGCTCCGACATCTATCCTCGTCTGCTGTGTGAAGAGGTGGTGCGACTCGGGCCGGATTTCGCTCCCGACTTCATCACCGTGGACGGAGGGGAAGGCGGCACCGGAGCGGCGCCACAGGTGCTCGCCGATCATGTGGCACTTCCCATCGGGGAGGCCCTGCCGCTGCTGGTGGATCTGTTGATGGAGTACGGACTGAAGGACCGAATCCGTGTGATCGCGTCCGGAAAGCTGGTGGATTCCGGAAGGGTGGCATGGGCGCTCTGTGCCGGAGCCGATTTCGTGGTGAGCGCTCGCGGTTTCATGTTCGCACTGGGCTGCATCCAGTCCTTGCAATGCCACAACAACAGCTGCCCGACCGGAATCACCACCCACAACCAGCGACTGCAGAAGGGCCTCGTGGTGGAGGAGAAGGCCCGGCGGGTGGCCAGCTATGCCCACTGGGTGAATCATGAGGTGGATCGCCTGGCGCACGCCTGCGGACTGGCCAACGCGCGCCTGTTCAGGCGGGAACATGTGCGCATCGTGCAGCGTGCGGGCCATAGTCTCCCTTTGGATCAAATCTACCCTTACCCGCACCGCTCGCAACGGCCGATTTGAGTGCGGCCTTTTTCGCCTTTGACTACAGTTGAGCCCCTTCGCTGGGTGCGGTGCAAGTTCGGGCCATGAAAGGCGGGTCCCCATCAGCGTTTCCAGTGCAAATGTCGCTGATTACCGAGACCCACCGCAGATGTTACCCCCACTCTCCTCATTCCCCATTGGCCGTTCCCATTGATATTTGTCAGTTTTGATATTGTTACATTGTTAAATTTTTGTATCAGCGGGCCGATGAAGATTCAATGGATTTGGACAGAGTCTCAAGTAACGTGAGTTTGTCGGGGTCTTCGGCGCGCCCCCGCATTCCCGTCGGGACGTGGGGCTCCTTGAAATCCATCCCCGGGGTTCCCGTCTTACCGTACCGATCCGCTCTTGAATGGGAGAGATGAGCCGGCAGATGTTTGATGAAGAGTACCTGAAAGGGTTGCCCAAACATCCATTACTTGCGCTGGTGAGGGTGTGCAAGGACGTCCGGCTGTTTCACTCGACCTTTCTCACCGAGACCGAGCGGATAGAGAAGCTGGATCTCTATCTGGAAGCGCTGGGGCTGCTGGAGGTGTTGGCAGTGAAGGCAGAGCTTGAGGTTCTGCCTCCTGAGATAACCAAGCCGCCGGCGAGGAATATCGAAAATATCATCCGTTATTGCACCGAACTGAACGGGATAGCTCGTCACCGACTTGCCAAGCTGAAGGTGGAGTTGGCTCATGCCCGGTATGCACAACTGTTGGGGGAGGGGTTTTGCTATCAATTGAGTGGCGATGAGGTCAAGCAGGCCCAGGCGCTGTTGAGCGAGCTGAAGCAGCTGGTAGAGAGCAACACCGAGCTGGATGATGGATTCAAGCAGCGCCTGCTGAAGCGGTTGGACGACCTGCACTTTCGGGTCCACTTGAAGATGCAGAGCCTCGATCACTGGTGGGGGCTGCTTGGTGATGCCGGCGTTGCCCTGAAAATGGCAGAAAAGGAGGCAACCATGATTGCCGAGCGGATCTGCCGCCTGGTCTTCATGGCCTGGCAGATCCAGGCCAGAAGCGAGCGATTGTCCATCGATGGCGAAGAGGGAAAGAGTCTGAACAAAGGTATCGAAGCCCTTCTCGGCGCACTGGCGCAATAGTCCCGACTCACGCCCTGCTCCGGGCTTGAATCTCCGATAGCACGGCCACATGTTATGGTTAACGTTATTCAACCTGTTATGGGGAGCCCAAAGTAATGCGAATGGACAAACTGACCACCAAATTCCAGATGGCCCTGGCCGATGCCCAGAGCCTGGCGCTGGGGCGCGATCACCAGTTCATCGAGCCGGTGCATCTGATGACCGCCCTGCTGGATCAGGAAGGGGGGACCGTGCGTCACCTGCTGGCCCAGGCCGGAGTCAACATCAATGCCCTGCGTTCGGCGCTGGGTGAGGCCCTCGACCAGCTTCCTTCGGTAGAGGGGGCGGGTGGTGAGGTTCACATTTCCAACGAGTTGGGACGCCTGCTCAACCTGACCGACAAGCTGGCCCAGAAGCGGAATGACCAATACATCTCCAGCGAGCTGTTTGCGCTTGTGGCGGTGGAGGACAAGGGTCACCTGGGGGAGCTGCTGCGCAAGGCGGGTGCCAACAAGGAGGCGGTAGAGAAGGCCATCGAGCAGATTCGGGGTGGTCAGCACGTGGACGATCCCAACGCCGAGGATCAGCGGCAGGCGCTGGAGAAGTACACCATCGATCTCACCGAACGGGCCGAGCTGGGCAAACTGGATCCGGTGATTGGCCGGGATGACGAGATCCGCCGCACCATCCAGGTGTTGCAGCGTCGCACCAAGAACAATCCGGTGCTGATCGGCGAGCCCGGGGTGGGGAAGACCGCCATCGTGGAGGGGCTGGCGCAGCGTATCGTCAACGGAGAGGTGCCGGAAGGGTTGAAGGACAAACGGATCCTGGCCCTGGACATGGGTGCCCTGGTGGCGGGAGCGAAATTCCGTGGGGAGTTCGAGGAACGCCTGAAGGCGGTGCTCAATGATCTCGCCAAACAGGAAGGGCGGATCATTCTGTTCATCGACGAGATCCATACGATGGTCGGGGCCGGCCGGGCGGAGGGATCGATGGATGCCAGCAACATGCTCAAACCGGCGCTGGCCCGTGGTGAGCTCCACTGTGTGGGCGCCACGACACTGGATGAGTATCGCCAATACATCGAAAAGGATGCCGCGCTGGAACGTCGCTTCCAGAAAGTGCTGGTGGATGAACCGTCGGTGGAGGATACCATCGCCATTCTGCGTGGCCTGAAAGAGAAATACGAGGTGCATCACGGGGTGGAGATCACCGATCCCGCCATCGTGGCGGCAG
The DNA here is from genome assembly GCA_015488495.1 of Gammaproteobacteria bacterium. GTDB lineage: Bacteria > Pseudomonadota > Gammaproteobacteria > Thiohalospirales > Thiohalospiraceae > DRMK01. The sequence goes on from WFNS01000020.1 coordinate 4,040, forward strand.
CCACCCTTTCTCATCGCTACATCACCGATCGCCAGTTGCCGGACAAGGCCATCGACCTGATCGACGAGGCCGCCGCCCGCCTGCGCATGGAGATCGACTCCAAGCCGGAAGAGCTGGACAAGCTGGAACGCCGCCTGATCCAGCTCAAGATCGAACGGGAAGCGGTGAGCAAGGAGAAGGACGAGGCATCTCTCAAACGATTGGAGAAGCTGGAAGAGGAGATCGCCAGGCTGGAGCGGGAGTACAGCGACCTGGAGGAGATCTGGAAGGCGGAGAAGGCCGCCCTGCAAGGCACTCAGCACATCAAGGAGGAGCTGGAGCGGGCCCGTATCGAGCTCGAAACCGCCCGGCGTGCTGGCGATCTGCAACGTATGTCCGAACTCCAGTATGGTCGCATTCCCGAGCTGGAAAAACAGCTCGAGATTGCCGCCAAGGCCGAGCAGCAAGAGACCAAGCTGCTGAAGAACAAGGTCACCGAGGAGGAGATAGCCGAAGTGGTCTCCAAGTGGACCGGCATCCCGGTCTCCAAGATGCTGGAGGGGGAGCGGGAGAAATTGCTGCGCATGGAAGAGGCGTTGCATGAGCGGGTGGTGGGGCAGGACGAGGCGATCAAGGCGGTCTCCGACGCCATACGCCGCGCACGCGCCGGGCTCTCCGATCCCAACCGGCCCAACGGCTCGTTCCTGTTCCTCGGTCCCACCGGGGTGGGCAAGACGGAGCTCACCAAGGCACTTGCGGAGTTTCTCTTCGACACCGAGGATGCCATGGTGCGCATCGACATGTCCGAGTTCATGGAGAAACACTCGGTGGCCCGTCTCATCGGTGCACCGCCCGGATACGTGGGTTACGAGGAAGGAGGGTATCTGACCGAAGCGGTGCGGCGTAAACCCTACTCCGTGATCCTGCTGGATGAGGTGGAGAAGGCTCACCCCGATGTGTTCAACATCCTGTTGCAGGTATTGGACGATGGCCGCTTGACCGACGGTCAGGGCCGCACGGTGGATTTCCGCAACACCGTCATCGTCATGACCTCCAATCTCGGCTCCCAGCAGATCCAGGAGATGGCGGGTGAGGAAAACTATGATGAGATGAAGCGGGTGGTGATGGAGATCGTCGGTCAGCACTTCCGGCCCGAGTTCATCAACCGGGTGGATGAGGTGGTGGTGTTCCATCCGCTGGGCAAGGAGCAGATTCGTGCCATCGCCCGGATCCAGATCGAACAGCTGCGCCGCCGCCTGCGGGATCGGCAGATGGATCTGGAGCTTACCGATGCTGCCCTGGACAAGCTGGGCGAGGCGGGCTTCGATCCGGTGTATGGCGCCCGGCCGCTGAAACGGGCCATCCAGAATGCCATCGAAAACCCGCTGGCGCACGAGATCCTGGCAGGCCATTTCACCGTCGGCGACGTGATCGAAGTGGATGTGGAAGACGACCGCTTCGTATTCCGCAAGGCGGAGCGAAGAGCGGAAGTGGCGTGATGGAAGGGTAAGGCCGCATCACCACCGGGTGGTGCGGTCTTGCTCCCGCCTTCCGGTCCGGTTGCTCATGTCGCTCTCTTCGCGGTGTTCCTTTGCACCTTCATCGAGACCGCCCTGTTTCAGCCGCTGTGCTGTGGCCGGGTCAGGGTTTTTCGTCCATAGAACATCGTTACCGTTACCGCCAGGAGGATGGTCAATAGCAGACTGTAGTTCCTGCTCTGCCCGTTCAGGGGGATGAGTTCCGCAGTGAGGTTGATCATGAAATGGAGAAGGATTGCCGATAGCGTGCTGCGGTTGGTGTTGTTGTAGATCCATGTGAACAGGATCGAAACCACCACCGGACCGAAGATGTAACTCCAGAAGCTCGCCGTGGCGAATCCCAACTGGTCATGCTGAAAGGTCCCCTTCATGAAGAAGAGGGGGAGGTGCCACAATGCCCAGGCCACGCCCAGAATGAGACTCGAAACGAGGGCGTCGAATCTCGACTGCAGTCCGTCCAGCGCGTAGCCTCGCCAACCAAGCTCCTCAGGCAGGGGGCCATAGAGCAGGATGAAGATGACAAACGGCAGGATCCTCCAGGGCTCGGAGAAGAGTTCCCTGGCGGTTTCGAACTCCGGTGGCGCAGCTCCGGCGAGGAAGCTCAGCCAGAGGGCGATGGCATGCATCAGAGGGAAGGCGAGCAGGATCACCAGCAGCCATTTCACCCCGATTCGCCGGATGTCGAACACCCGTTGCCAGTAATCCCGCCACGCGCCGGCGTCGCCGGTACGGGCGATAAGGATGATTTCCGCCAGGGCGGGACCGAATAGTCCAAGGGCGCCGAACAGCACCGCCGGGAAGGTGAATACGTTCCATCCCGCCAATATGATCCAGAACCAGAAAAACCACGAGATGCCGAGGGCCAGCGCAAAGAAGGTCCACGGATTTCCCCGCCAGCTCTTCTGCTCCGGGCGGGGAGGCATCTCAGCGTTCCCGTCGGCTCAAGCTTTCACCGCCGCTGCCGCAGCCGGGCGGCGATGCGTAGCCGCAGGGCGTTGAGCTTGATGAACCCTTCGGCATCCTGCTGGTCGTAGGCACCGGCGTCGTCCTCGAAGGTGGCGATGGTAGTGTCGAACAGGCTGTCGCTGTCCGATTTCCGGCCCGCCACGACTACGTTTCCCTTGTACAATTTCAGGCGGACTGTGCCGTTCACGGTGCTCTGGGAGGCATCGATCATCTCCTGCAGCATCTTCCGCTCCGGCGACCACCAGTAGCCGTTGTAGATCAAGGTGGCGTAACGGGGCATCAACTCGTCTTTCAGGTGGGCCACCTCCCGGTCGAGAGTGATGGATTCGATGGCACGATGGGCCTTGAGCATGATGGTTCCGGCGGGTGTCTCGTAGCAGCCGCGGGATTTCATCCCCACGTAGCGGTTCTCCACGATGTCCGCCCGGCCGATGCCGTTTTCGCCCCCGATACGGTTGAGGGTCTCCATCACCCCGGCGGGGGTCATCGACTCGCCGTCGACGGCCACGATGTCCCCCTTGCGGTACTCCAGTTCAATGTAGGTGGGGTCGCCGGGCGCCTGTTCCGGAGCGGTGGTCCAGCGCCACATGCTCTCTTCCGGCTCCTGCCACGGATCCTCCAGGATGCCCCCTTCATAGGAGATGTGCAGCAGGTTGGCATCCATGGAGTAGGGGGAGCGGCTGCCCCGTTTCTGTTCGATGGGGATGCCGTGGCGTTCGGCATAGGCGAGCAGCTTCTCGCGGGAGTTCAGGTCCCATTCGCGCCAGGGCGCGATGACCCGGATATCCGGTTTCAGGGCATAGGCACCCAACTCGAAACGGACCTGATCGTTGCCCTTGCCGGTAGCACCATGGGAGATGGCGTCGGCGCCGGTCTCTTCGGCGATCTCCACCAGACGTTTGGCGATCAGGGGGCGGGCGATGGAGGTACCCAGCAGATACTCCCCCTCGTAGAGGGCGTTGGCCCGAAACATGGGGAAGACATAGTCGCGGGCGAATTCCTCGCGCAGATCCTCGATGAAGATCCGCTCCACCCCCAGGGCCTGCGCCTTGGCCCGGGCCGGCTCCACCTCTTCCCCCTGGCCGATGTCGGCGGTGAAGGTGATCACCTCGCAGCCGTAGGTGTCCTGCAGCCACTTGAGGATGATGGAAGTATCCAGGCCGCCTGAATAGGCCAGCACCACTTTCTTGACAGATTCGGACATTCTCGTTGCTCCTGAGCTAAGCGGGCAATTCTAGCAGGAGCGGGGGCGTTTCGGGAGGGGGGCCAGGAATACAGATGTCTCGATCCGCGGCTTCGGCCGGGCAATCGACTCACTCTTTTTGCAGGAGGATGTGTACCCGGCGGTTTCTGGCCCGGTTTTTCCCCTTTTGCGGCCCCTTGTTGTAGGTAATTAACGACTCGGCCGGGACTCCTTTCTCCAGCAGGTACTCCTGCACGGCATCGACACGCAGCTGGGCGAGCTCCTGGTTGTAGAGTTCGTCGCCGCTGCTGTCGGCGTACCCGCTGAGAACCACATGGATTACGCTGGGATCGACCTCGAGATAGGAAGCGATTCGCCGCAGGGTGGCTCGCCCCTTTTCGGTCAACTGGTGGCTGTCGACGGAGAAATAGACGTTCAGCTCGCGGACATCGTCGAAGCTGTCTGGATGGAGCGAGCCCATGCAGCTCTGGAACTGCTGCAGTACGGGTGTCAGGTTGACAGGTGAGAGCGAAACAGTAATCCGATCTCTTGCATCGGCCCAGTCGCGCAGGCTGAGTACGGGGAGCATGCCCTTTTCCAGCTCATAGAGGGTGCGCAGCGTGGCATCCCGGGAGAAGGTGACCAGCTTTTTCCCGGTGTGGAGCGTCGTCCTGGCGATCTCCAGCGGGCGGGTCTTGTGCTTCCACGGCGGAGGCACTGCCCGCAGGGTGGCGGTTCGCCGCTTTTTGGCCGGCTCCCGTTTCAACAGAAAGGAGAGGTCCAGTCCGCCGCCTGCCCGGGCGGTGAATCGAGCGGTACCGAAACGGGGGATCTCCTGCCACATCTGGCAGGCGAGCTTGTTCCCGGAGCTGGACCACGACGACTCGTCTGCCGGAACGGCAAAGCGCAGCTCACTCCCCTGCAGGGGCAGGGAAAAGAGCCAGAGGAGGGTGACAAAAAAAAGCAGCCGGAGGTCGATTTCCCGCCGGATCCGTAGGAGGTCCATGCCTACTACATCGACTTCGAGCGGATTTTGCTTTAGCCGAGACGTGATGTCCCGGGTGACGGCGGCCTATTTCTCTGCGCGCTCGAACACCGTTTGCGGTTTCGCAAGGGGTAGTTCGACCCGGAAGGTGGTTCCGACCCCTTCGGCGGAGGTGAAATCGATCCTGCCACCATGTCGTTCGACGATTGCCTTGCAGATACTGAGTCCGAGGCCGGTTCCTCCCGATTTCCGATCATCGGTGGCATCTGCCTGAACGAACTTGTCGAATATGAAAGGTTGCAGCGATTCCGGAATGCCCGGCCCTTGATCGCTGATGGAGAAGATCCCGACTTCGTCCCGGCTGTCGATGGTGATGGTGATGAGCGAAGAGGGGGGTGAGAATTTGATGGCGTTTGATAGCAGGTTTCCGATCACCTGCATCAGCCGGGCGGGGTCCGCGGTGACCCGGACCCCCTTGGCCCTCTCCTCTATCCGGATGTCGATCTGCCGCTTGGCGGCAAACGGTTTCAGGTTGGCCGCTGCCTGATTCAGCTGGGTTTTCAGTTCGAGCGGTTGCGGCTGAAGTTCGGCCTCCCCGCTTTCCAGTGACTGGAGATCCAGGAAATAGTTGATCAGATCGCGCAGACGGATGCTGTTGTCGATGGCGATCTCCACCATTTGCCTGGCTTTCTCGGGTAGCGGGCCCGCCACCTCCCTGGCGAGCAGGGCGAGGCTGCCCTGAATGGCGGTCAGCGGAGTCCTCAATTCGTGCCCGATCACGGAGAGGAATTCGGATTTCGCATTTTCCAGCGATTTTTGATGGGAAGCGATGATGCCCAGAAGGGTCTGGTAGCTCTTTTCATCCTTGCTGCAGGCGAGGATCTGTCGTTGCTGTTTCTCGGTAAGCATGTCGGGTCGTCGCTGCTGTTGCTCGCTATGATAAGTTTCCTTCTTCTGTTTCGGGGTGTCGGGAAAAATACTTTGCAAAGTTTTCACAACCAGCCGTCACCCCTCCTGTGCCGTCGCCGGGTTGTTGGCGTAGCGTTGGCTGAACTGTTCGCTGCGCTGCCTGGTGGCAGCCAGCAGCCGCGCACTCATGCGTTTGCCCACTTCATCCCGCCGCGCCAGTATTTCCTGCTTCAAGGCCTCGTCGGTGGTATTCAGGGCAGCCACGTGGAGCCAGAGAAACGCCCGGGAGAGGTTGACCCGCGTACCGCGGCCGTCGCGGAACATCAGTCCCACCCGATACTGGGCCATGGGATCGCCATTCTTGGCCGCAGCCATCATCCAGCGCCACGCCTGTTTCAGGTCCGGGCGGCGCAGGCCAATGCCGCGGTAATACATGTCGGCCACGGCCGTCTGTGCCACCACGTCGCCGTTCCTGGCAGCCTCTCGAAACCAGCGTAACGCATGGGCAGGTGCCCTGCGGACACCGGTGCCGCTGAAATAGAGGGTGGCGAGGATGCGCTGGGACAGGACATGCCCCTTGCGGGCGGCCATTTCGAACCAGTAAGCGGCTTTGCCGGGATCCTTTTGTACCCCTTTCCCCAGGAGATAGTAGCGCCCCAGCCGGTACTGGGAATCCACGTCGCCCAGCCTGGCCAACACCTCCAGTCGAGTCGGTTCGTTCTGTGGATGGCGGGCAGTGCTGTCGGTCGCGGCCGTTGCACTATGCACCGTTGCAGGGGCCTCGTTCACCTGAAACAACAAGGCGACGCACACCAGGAGCGTAGAAGCGAAGCGCATCGTCACAGTGATCCCCCGAAAAACCGACTAACATTGTTATCGGTCTCGCAACGATATTTGTTGAATCCGGGGAAGGAGAAGGGGCCAGTCGGTGTCAGGCACGCAAAAGAAAACCCGGCATCGACCGGGTTTTCTTTCGTTCTGGCTGGTGCTCTTCCCTGAGCGTGAACGATGTTCCTTTTAATCAGACACTAACGCCTGTGTTTAGAGAGGCCTATTTCTTCTCGTGGGCGCCCTCATCGGCAGGCTGTACCAGTGCCGCGAACTCATCCTTGTCCAGTTTGCCGTCAGCATTGCGATCCGCATCGGCGAACAGGGGAGCCAGGGTCGCAGAGCTGGCAGCTTCGTCCTTGCTGATAACGCCATCACCATTGGCATCCAGCTCGGTGAATGACAGTCCTCCTGCCATTGCGGCGGCAGAGAAAAACAGGCCGGCAGCGGCCAGGGTCAACACGCTTTTATACATAGTCAATCACTCCGTTATAGCTATCTTGTGGTACGTAAGTACACTCTACTTACACTGCTGTGCACCCTAGCTATAGCATGAATGATGCCAGGTTTTATGTTTTTTCTTATTCTTCATGTGGTTATGTTGACGATCGAGAGAAGGCGCATGGCCCGGAAAACGGCGGTGCTGTCGGGAGATGGAAACGTTTCGGTTGGGCGCCAGTCGCAACTGATTGATGAAAAAGGATATTGGCTTGTCGCTCAATTGTAACAATTTTGTTAACCAAAGCGTTTCGTCTGCTAATGCGACGATCGGGGTGGGGCCGCTACCAGCGATGACCATATAGCCTGCGCAGCGATTCGTGGCGGTTGAGCATGGTGATTTCTCTCTTCGTCGGATGGGGTTCGGGGTGCAACGGTGCAATGGCCGGGCGCCGTGGTCTCCAGCAGCGCTTCAGGGCCAGGGGCCGCTCTTCTGCCCGAGGTGGTTGATGGTCAGGTTGGCCTTGAACCGGTCGGCCACCCCGGCGCTGTCGAATCTTTTTGCGGTCTCTGCGGTGGGAGTGGCGACGAGGGTGTAGGTGGTGGCAGTGACATTGTTGCTCGACAGTGTGTAATAACCTTTCGGGGAACTGATGCCACCGAGATTGCAACCCACATAGGTTCCTTTGTCCAGCAGGCATTTTTCCATCTGGTTGCGGGCCTTGCTGATCAGGATGATGCCGTCTGCGACCCGCTGCTCGGCGGACTGCTTCTCGTACATCGGCCAGCCCACCCCGACCAGGATGGCGAGAATCGCCACCACAATCATGATTTCAATCAAGGTGAAACCCCGGTTGGTTTCAATGCTGTAGTTGGTCATGTCTCAATCGATCCGTAGTAAGTGATTCAGCGTAGCTGGCGCCAGGATTTGCGGCCGGTGGTTTCACCGGGGTGCAGAGCATAGGGTTCGCTTTCCGGATCGCCGGTCAGATAGACGAAGTCGCTGTCGTCAGAGGTGGCGAAACCGGGGGTGTTGCTGATCTGGTCGATTTTCAGCCCGCTGGCTGCGGTCTTATCCACCAGATCGGCCTCATCGAAATCGCCATCTTTGTCCAGGTCGAATGGGGAGAATTGCAGGCGGCTGCCGTGGAAGGCGTCCAGCACCATCAACCAGCTCTCCCCTCCCGATGAACAGCTGCTCCCGGCCGGCCGCATGGTAGTGAAGATGATGCGCCGGCCGCGCAGCACGGGGCTGCTGATCTGGCGCTCCCCGGCAAGTGGCAGGTCGAGATACCAGCCACGGTGAGAAGAGATCCGCTTGTTGCTGGTGATGCGAACCTGCTGGCTGTCGTAACTGGTTTCACTGAGCACCGTTTGTTCCAGTAGCTGGCTGCGGGATGTCACCCGTTTGTCGTCGTCGTCGAGGATGGCGTAGAAGCTCTGTGCCCCCGTCGTGGAGACGTCGCCACTCTCGAGGAATTTTCCGGTACCGAAGTAAACCATGGTTCCGTTACCGTAGGGGGTTCGACCCACTTCGGGACGCACGGTGATGGGCTGTGGATTGCCCAGTGAGTCTTCGGCGCGGAACAGCGGCTGGCCACCAAAGGCCACCTTCCAACCAGAGGGGCTGCTGGCAGTGACATCGAATTTCCACAGGTTGCCCTGCAGATCGCCGGCGTAGATGTAGTCCACCCTGCCGTCGCCATCGATGTCCACCGGTATGGGGGTAGCGAGACCGTTGGGGGTGGTGCCATCGGCCGAGCTGGAAAGACCGGCCCCGGTGTCCAGTTTGATGAAGTCGCCAACCGACCAGCCGTCGATACCCGCGTCGATGAAGGCGATGTAGAGAACGGCGTTTCCGGAGCTGCTGACGCTGCCGTCGTTTTCCGTGTTGTTGTATCCATTGCCGAAGATCACTGCCCATCGGCCGTTTTGCATCCGGGTGATGGCCGGACGGCTGTAGGTGTATCCGAGGTCGGGATCGTCCCGATCAGTGAATTCCCATAATACGTTGGCGGCGGCAGTGGGTTCGCTGGCATAGCTGGTGGGGTCGGTGATATCCAGCAGGTAGATTCCCTGGCCTCCCTTGCCCAATCCACCGGCCAGCAGCGTGTGCCAGTCACCATCGAAACGTGCGTCACCCATCACCGGAGTCGCGTCCACGAAGAATCGGTGGGTGTATGTGGGCTTGGAGAGCTCGGCCAGTCGGCCATACAGAGGACTGGGGACGTAAGCGAAGCGCTCCACTCCCGTCGTCGCATCGAATGCATGCAGCATGCCGTCGTTCGCCCCGACGTAGATCATCGACGGACGTTTTTGCCATTTGCTGCGGAAGGTCGGGTAGTCATCGAAGGTATAGCGGAACGCCGGTGGACCAACGAAGAGAGGGGAGGAATTGATGATGTCCCCCAGCTTACCGGCGCGGTTGCGTAGCGTGCCCCCATTTTTCAGCTCTTCGGAGCTGTCACCACGCAGATAGTTGAGCACCGATTTGGAGCCAAGAGCGGTTTGCTGGGTGCTGGAAAGTGCCTCCCAGCGAAACGGATGCCCGCTGCTGCCGTTGTAGGAAAGGACGACGCGCCTGTTGTAATCGGGGATCTTTTCTGCCGCATCCCACTCCGAGCCTTCGGGTCCGTCGCCGGAGGTGTCCAGTGCCCCGAAGTTGGCTTTGCTGGGGTCGGCATGGACTGGATAGGACAGCAGTTGCCCGCTCCACTGAGCGTTGTTGAATCGTGCCTGATACACCCGGCTGTCACTGCTGATATATCCACTGCTCAGGGCTACCGTCGCTGCGGCTGGATTGCTGCGGCCGGAGATCTGTTCCATGGTCTTGTTCAAGCCGGCGAGGAGGCTTTCCGGGGTCGCCGCAGAGAAGAACCCTCCCTTGCTGTTGAAGGCGGCATGCCACAGGTCGTCGATCTTCTCCATATCGGCGGTGTCCGTGGTGGGATCCCCCCAGTTTCCGCTGGCGGCAAGGGGGGGATTCGGCCAGCCGTCACCGTCGCTGTCGGAAAGCTGCCCATATACGCCAAAGGCCGCGCCAAAGGTGACCATGTGCTGATGGGTGGCCGGATCCATGGCGTCCGCCGGAACCTCATCCGGGAGATCGCTCAGGTCCTTCTGATAGTAATACATCGCCACGTCGGCAAGGGTGCCGGAGATTCCGTCACCATCTTCGTCCCTTACGGAAGGAGGATCGCCGTTCCAGTAGCCATCGGTGAACAGCAGGGCAAAGTTCTTCTGGCAGCTTCCTCCCTTGTCGGCGGGGAGGATGGGATCGGTCCGGCCATCGGTGTTGTCGAAATATCTTCCTACCACCTCCAGGCCCTGACGCAGCGGTGTTCCACCATTTCCCATCTGGAAACCCAGCAGCTTGTTGAGCAGATTGGCGTTGTGTGCCGTGTAATCGGTGACCGATGGGGACGGTACCTCGACGAAGAACTGGTTGTCCCGGCGATTGTTGATTACGCTGGCGCCATAGCGGATGTTGGGTCGTTTGCTGAGTACTTCGGCGATGGCCGCCTTGGCGGTGAGGGACCGGCGGCGGTGATACTGGTACCAGTTGGCGATGTTCTGTTTGATGGTCTGTAACTTGACGGGATCCCTGATGAATAGCGTGGAGGTGACGACCGGGTTCAGGCCGCTTTCCGTGGGATTGTAGGTGATCTCTTCCATCTTGATATGGTCGGCGTTGACCGTGAAACGGATATGACTGTCCCACAGATCGACTTCGCCATTGGGGCCGGTGGTGACATTGATCGCCTGATCCGGGCCGCTGCCGTCGTCGTCGGCGCCACGGCGGGGGATGTCACCGCTGTACCCCTTGTCGTCCAGCCAGACCTCATACACGAATCCGGTCAGATCACGGACGTCACTGTAACCGTAGCTTCCTTCATAAGGGTTGCTGCGTGCCGCGGTGAACGAGGCATCGGCGCAAGGAGTGCCCGAAGCATTACAGGGGCCGTTCCAGGGGCGGTAGGTTTGTGCCGGATTGAAATAGAGGACGTTGAGATCCGAAGAGAGTATACGCCAGTCATATCCGTAAGGCGGATTGACCGCGGGATCGAAGGCATCACCACAGGTGAGCATGATGCGCGGGATCCAGTCATCATTGTCATCCTGTTGGCGGGGAGTGGTATCACGGCATTCTGCAATCATGTAGGCGAGGTCGATGGTGTCCCGGGTAGGGAAGATGTAGCCGAAATTTGCGAAGAATTCGCCACTTCCCGAATAGGCATGCCAGTAGCCGTCGGTGGAGCGCTCCCAGCTTCCGTCGCAATCCCAGTCGCCTCCCATGGCGGGAGCGTTGGAGTCGTAGCAGAAAGCCAACCAGTACTGGCGGGTGAGCACCTCTTCGAGCATCGAGCCGGAGTCGTCGATCTGCAGGAATACATTGGGTGGTACCTGAAGCCCTAGAAAGAGGGGGGTGTCTGGCAGATTCAGGAGGGATGCGCGGGAACCCGAAGCTCCAACTGCAAAAAACAGTAAAAATAAGGCAATCTTCTTGAAGGATGTATTGGCAAAGAGGATATGACGACTACTCATTTCGATTGCCCCTAATTGAAGCGCTTCATGAAATGGCTCTGCAATACCACCTGGGCTCCGCTGCCGTCATCCATTCCTATCGCGGTCACGGTGTAATAGTTCAGTCCGCTGCCGATGACATTCGCTTGGGCGTTGTTCTGCACGAAGGAGCGTTTCTCGATGAGATACATGGCGGTGGAACCGGTCGGGACAGCCAGAGCTGTTGCTCCCTTGTTCAGCCACCACGAGCCGTTCTGGATCTCCCACCATTTGAACGGATTACCGCCGCTTTCGGTCAAAGATGCCTGTTGTAGTGCGGTACGCTCCCAGACCTTGCAGTTCGCGGCGTCAGCGCAAGTGCAGGGGGCGGCGGTGCAGAGCAGCGGTTCTGTGGTGAGCGCCCCGAGAACCTGTTCCCCCGCCTGAAGTGCGCGTTCGGCCAGCTGAAAGGCCTGACTTCGGTCCTGATAGTTCCTGGCCAGCTTGCCTTCCAGGCTGGCAGTGCTGATGGCGGTGATTCCCAGGATGGTGACCACCATGACGATCATGAGCACCGCCGCCAGTACGGCGCCCGCCTGTTTGTGCTGGCCGCTTCTGTATGTCACGTTACCCATGGGGATTGCGCAGTCGAATAGTGGTGGTAAAGACCCGCCGGTAGTGGCGGTCGGCGGGCGTGATGACGGAGCTGGAGAGCATGGCCAACCGTTCCTCACCGTGTGTCTTACCGGCGGACTCCTGGATGGTTCGCAGCAAAAGGGAGAGGCGGATACTGACCACATCGGTGAAATCCGCCACCTGATCGGCGGGGAGATACTGGTCGGCAACCCCGTCCCCATCGCTGTCTTCTCCATAGACCACCTGCATGTTTTCCACCCCCTCTACCAGTTCTTCGGCATTCTTGTCGCCGATCTTGCGGTAGAGCGCGGGATTTCCCACGGCGTTGTCTCTGACGAAGAACGCGATGGTGCGCGCCGCAAAGACGGTGCTGTCGGCAGCGGTAAAGGGGACGGTGCTACTGTGTTCTCCCACCCAGGAAGTGCCTGACGCATCGGTGATAGTCAATATGCCAGCCGTATCCAGGGAGAGCGCGCCGATCTTGAAGCTGCGAGCCCGTTCGCAGTCGGAGATGATGGCACGCTCCTCGCCTCCGGCGCAGAGCTCACTGAACTTGTCGTTGCCGCCAGAGCAGGCTTCGCTTTCGCGGGAAATGTTGAAGACCTTCAACTGGCTGTCGTTCTGCTTGTCTCCGGTGAGAATCAATCCCGGACCGTACGCATAGCGGACAATCAGGATATCGGATCCGGCACGCAGGGGCTGGTCTTTCAGTGCAGTATCCTGGGGTGTCCCGCCTGCCAGGTTGAACCACCCCTCACTGGCGCTGGCCAGCACGAACGAGTTACCCGGTCCCGTTCCGGAGGCCTCGTATCCTTCCATAGCGAGTGCAAAATTGTCGAAGTAGGTACCGTCGGTGTCGAGATAGGCCGGGTCCATATTGCTGGCATGCCGGCATCCCAGGTAGCCGGCGCTCCGGATCTCGTTGTTGAGCAGCTGCATCGCGTAGCGACTGTTTTCCTGCATGCGAGCCAATTCGTCCTGAAGCACGGATGCGCGCTTCGTCTTGATGAAGATTTGGCCGATCCCTGCGAGCACCAGAATGCCCACTACAAGGGCAACCATCATCTCCACAAGGGTAAAACCTCTGTCGTTCGCCGCCTGCATCGTGGTCTGTTTTATGGTTGTGCGTCGTTGGTTCGTTTTTCCTGATCCCGTCAGGAAACGTGCCGGCTTTGGTCGATCGGATGTGCAAGATCGTTGCAGCTCTCCAACTACAGATATCGGCCCCTGTTGATGGCGGCTTTAGATGGGTTCTGAATATGGCGCCGATATGGGCGCTACAATCACGGGCGTTCCTTTGCCCGTTTCTGCTGAGTCATCTCAGATGACGCCATGCCGGGATGCAGCAGGCTCAATCCAGTTGTCGCCAGGAGTTTCGGACAGAGGTGCGTACCCCCTGGCTTTCGGTAATGGTCTCGATGACACCTTGGGTGCCAGCGGTGTACTTGATCTCCTTGTCGTTAGTTACCCCTACGCCGGGTTTATTGATGATCCCTACACTGGATTTCTTGCCGCTCACCGGAACCGACTCCCCGTCGATCGACACATAGTCGGTGTCACTGAACTTGCCGTCGCCGTCCAGATCGAATGGCGAGGTGTTCAGGCGGCTGCCATGATAGGCATCGAGCTCCATGAGCCACGATTCCCCTCCCGTCGAGCAGGCGTCACCGGAGGGAGACATGGTGACAAAAATGACCCTGCCTGCACGCAATAGTGGTTCGCTGATGCTCCTTTCTCCGGATTCCGGAAAGTCGATGAACCACCCTTTGTGCTGACGAGTCATCAGGTTTTTTGAGGTGACCCGGACGATCTGGTCGTTCTTGACGGTTACCGCAGTTACCGTTTGCTCCAGCAGGGAATCGCGGGAGGTTACGGGTACGTCCTGATCCAGGATGCCATAGAACGACTGGGTGGGTATATCGTTGCTGATATCGGTATTCTCGAGCAGCTTACCGGTACCAAAATAGATCATGATTCCGTTTCCAAAAGTGGTTCGTCCCACCTCTGGGCGAGCAGTTATGGGCTGGGGATTGCCAACTCCATCGGTGGCGGTAAACAGCGGCTCGGGGGTGGACAGGCCAAAGGGGATCTTCCATTCTGCGGTGTTGCTGCTGGATACGTCGAATTTCCATAGATTCCCGAACAGATCACCGGCGTAGATATAATCCACCACGTGATCACCGTCGATATCCACCGGAGTTGCCGTGGCGAGGCCATTCGGTGTGCTGGTCGAACCGCTCTCCGTATCCAGTTTGACATAGTCAGAGGAACCCCAGCTCCCGTCGATACCTTGCTCGATAAATACAATGTACAGAACGGCATGCCCGGTGGTGCTGGCTGCGCCATCGTTCTCCGTGCTGTTGTATCCGTTGCCGAAGATGACGGCCCATTTTCCGTTTTTCATTTTCGCTATCGCAGGGCGACTGAAAGTGTACCCCAGATCCGGATCATCGTTGTCCGAGAACTCCCACAGAACCTTGTCTGCAGCTACTGACTCGGAGGTTATGTCCGCAGGGTTGGTGATATCCAGAAGGTAGACTCCCTGTCCTCCCTTGTTGAGCCCCCCGGCCAGGACGGTATGCCAACTGTCGTTGAAATAGACGTCGGCAAAGGTGGGTTCACCGTCGACGAAGAATTTGTGTTTGTAGTCCCTGTCGGCCAGGGAGGCGAGGTTATCGAATACCCGGCCGGGGATATAGGCAAACCTTTCCACCCCGGTATCTGCGTCGAATGCATGCAGCATGCCGTCATTTGCCCCGACATAGATCATGCCCGGACGGGAGGCGTTGTTTTCCCTGAACGCCTCATAATCCTCCTGGTGATAGGGGAATGCTGGTGCGCCGACAAAGACCGGAGAGGAGTTTATTATATCGCCGAGCCTGCTGCTACGATTGCGGAATGTGCCCCCGCTTTTTGCCTCGTTGCTGTCATCCCCTCTGATATAATTCAGTAGCTGGGGATCGTTGTTCAGCAGACCTTTCTGTCTCTCTGTCAGTTGTGACCACCGGAAGGGGATCCCCTTGTCGCCATCATAGGTGGCAATGATCCGGTTGTCATGGTTGGGGATCTTTTCTCCAGCATCCCATTTCGCCCCTTCAGGCCCGCTCCCACTGGTGTCTGGTTTTCCAAAATTTTCGTCGTCTTCATCCGAGATCACTGGGTAGGAGAGCAGTTGGCCGCTCCAGTCCCTGCTCTGGAATCTGGCCTGATAGATATGACTGTCACCGCTGATGTAGCCGGTACTCAACGCTACTGCCGCGGTGCTGGTGATGCGGTTGCTGATGTCACTCAGGGTCTCTGCAAGCCCGCTCACCAGCTCTTCCGGTGTGGCGGCAGAGATGAACGCCCCTTTTCCGTTGAAAGCAGCATGCCACAGGTCGTCGATTTTCTCTGGACAGTTCGAGCAGCTGCGGGGGTTGCCCCAGTTGTCGGACTCAGTCAGTGGCGGATCCGGCCAGCCATCGCCATTACTGTCCGAGAGGTTTCCAGTGACGCCAAAGGCAACCCCATACGTTACCATGTGCTGGTGGGTGGCAGTATCGAAGGCATCTTCCTCGACTCGGTTGGGAAGTGGGCTGAGGTCTTTGTCATAGTAGTACTTGGCGACATCCGCCAGGGTGTCTCCGATAGAGTCCCCATCCCTGTCGCCCAAATAGGGGCTGTCGCCGTTCCAGTAACCATCGGTCATCAGAATGGCAAAATTTTTCTGACAGCTCCCTCCCAGCGATTCCGGAAGAATCGGGTTTGTCCTGCCGTCTGTGTTGTCGAAATATCTTCCCACCCTTTGCAGACCCCTGCGAAGAGGCGTTCCCCGTGGAGACCAGTCGAAACTGAACAGCTCACCCAGCAGGTTGTCGTTGTGGCTCGTGAAGTTGGTGGTAGATGAAGGGGGAACCTCTATGAAAAAGTCCCGGTAGTCGTTGATCACACTTGCGCCGTAGCGGAAGTCTGGTCGCGTGCTCACTACCTCGGCAACAGCCGCCTTGGTCACGAAGGAGCGCTTGCGATAGTAGGTGTACCAGTTTGCAACATTCTGCTTGACAGCATTGACCTGAACCGGATCGGAGATGTAAGAGGTTTCGGTTACTATGGGGTTCAGTCCGCCGGCATCAGGTAGGTAGCTGAACTTTTCTACTTTGATGCTGGAGGTCTGGATCGTATAGCGGGTGTGAGAATCCCAAAGATCGATCTCTCCGTTTGCCGCGCTGGTGGCATTCAGGTTGACCCCGCGGCGGGGTCTGTTTCCGGTGTAACCCCTGTCGTCGATCCAGACCTCATAGACGAATCCGGTCAAGTCACGCGTTTGGAAATAGCCGTCACTTCCCTCTCTGGGGTCGCTTCGCGCTGCGGTAAAGTCCGCATCTGTGCATAGGGAGCCATCGGTGTGACATGGGCCTTTCCAAGGTTGATAGGTTTGCGCCGGATCGTAGTAGATGACATTGAAGTCGGAGGAGAAGATACGCCAGTCATGCTGGAGTGGTGTGTTGTTTGCCGGGTTGTCCGATGCAGGGCAGGCCAGCAAGGCCTCCCTTGCATAATGGTAAGGCTGGCAGTTGGTGGCGTATGCGTTATCGGCGTTGGCATAGATATACTCAAAGCTGGGGTAAAAATAGGGGTGCCCGCTGTAGCTGCTCCATAGTCCGTAGTCCAGCTTGCCCGACGTGCAGCTTCCACTGCCCGAAGCAAATGGCGCATTGGGGTCATATTCGCAGAAGTGCCAATGCGGTTTGGTCATGATCTCCCAGTCCATTGACCCGGAGTCGTCGATTTCGAAAAACACATTGGGAGGCACTTGGGACTGGAGAACCAGAGGCGTATCTGACAGGCTCAACGTCGCTGCACCGGCTGACGTCAGGAACAGCACCAGCAATGCCGAAAGCAGAATTTTTTTTGTGAAGCTCTCCATCAGCGCATTCCTCTGGCTAAAGGGATCGTCGCCTACTCCTGTTGGTTCCATATCTCGACGATGATCGGGGGTGTCTCTGTAGATAGTCGGAAGGCGATGCTGTCTCCTTTTCTCAATGGCGGCATGTTTTTCCATTTTTTTGCAAAACCATGCAGTTTTACCTCCGGCGAGATTCGATATTGTTCACCATTTACGGTGATGGTTCTCTCCATCCTGTTCACAGAGGTGACAAAGCCTTCACCCGAGATGGTGCCAATGTTCTCGCCCAGTGCAGATCCGGCAAACAAAGCCCCGAGGAGGGGAAGGAGTCGTATGTATTGCAAAGCCAGTTTTTTCATTGGAAAGAATCCTGCCAGTATTGGGTCTCGTATTTTTACTTCGTCAGTTGAAGCGCTTGACAAAAGCTCCCTGTAGTATCACCTTGCCTGAGCTGGTTTGCTTCATCCCCTTGCTGGTGATGATGTAGAAATTCCGACCAGTGGGAACGGCATGCCCGATGCTCAAGGCATCGGGAACGAACTCTCCCTCTTCGATGACGTAGTACGCATTCCCTGCCTGTATGCCCTTGTTGCTCCAGAGTTCGTCATCTGCCGTTTCCCACCAGCCGGGCTCAAGCAAGGAAGAATCAAGAACGCAAGGTGCCGAGCTGCAGTTGCGCATCGCGTCCGGTCTCGCGGTTGCATTTTTCAATTGTGTTCCAGCCTCACGCATGGCGGCTTCGGCAGACTGGAAGGCGATGCTGCGATCGATGTGGTTACGCACCATTCTCCCCTCCAGGCCAGCCGATTGCATCGCTGTCGTGGCAATCAGGGAGAGTACGAAGACCAGCATCAGGGTGGCCATCAATATGGCTCCTCGCTGGTTGTGCGGAATGCCGCTCCGGTCTGCGAGAATGATTCTGTTCACCGCCTAGTTCCCCTGGTCTCGAAGCTGAGCGGTGATGGTGAGCACCTTTCTCAGCAGACTGTCGCTATCGGTGACGATGTTGGTTGCCAGCAGATTCCAGCTGGGCGATGATGGCGGCGGGTTGCGATTGGGGATTTCCCGGACGGAACGTAGCAACAGCGCCATGCGAAGACTGATTACCTGGCTGAAATCCAGTGAACCGCTAGCCGGAACGTAGCGGTTTACGGTGCCGTCTCCGTCACTATCGATGCCATAGAGGATCTGCATGTTTTCTACTCCCTCTATCATCTCCTCTGCAGCCGCCGAGGGGCCGCTGATCAAGCGATAGAGGGAGGGTACGTTGTTCTGGTTGTTGCGAATGAAGTAGGAGACCGCGTAACCCGTATACAGCCGACTGTAGTCCTTGTTGAACTGGTTGTTGATGTTGGGGTCTCCCGCTCCTCCCCATCCTTCGTTATGATACAGCTCGAGATCGCCGCTGCCGTTCAGTGTCATGGAGTCGATGATGAAACTGCGTGCAGCGGAGCAGTCCGAGACCAAAGCGATGTCTCCGGGACACAGTCCGTAGAAGCTGTCCTGCGTTTCACTGCATCCCTGGGAGATTCTTTCCTGCGGGTTCTGGATCACGAAACCGTTGCTGGTTTGTGCGGAGAACTTCACTCCTGTGCCGCTTGCCCGGTAGATGACGACAATATCGGAGCCGGGCAGGATCTGCTCGTTACCAAGTGTTGCCGGCAGAGCCGGGCTCCAGCTTCCGCTCTGGCTGCCTCCAATGGTAAAGGTGTCTCCGGGTGCAGTATTTGCAGCCTCGTAGCCGGCTATCGCCAAGCCGAAATCGTCACCGAAAGTCTCGGAACTGTAGACCTCGAGATTGGCCGGTGCACCGCACCCCAGGTATCCGGCATGATGAACCTCACGAGCAAGCAGGTATGCTGCATAGCGGCTGTTTTCTTGTAGCAGGGCGGACTCCTCCTGGGTTATTGAGGTGCGCTTGGTGGTGACGAAAACCTGCCCCAGCCCAGCGAACAGGATGAGACCAATGACCATCGCCACCAGCATCTCCACCAAACTGAATCCCCGTTGCCACTGCACTGTAACCCTTCCGTTCACGGCTGAATGGTCAGGCTCAGGCACTTGAGGTCAGTGGCGTAGTCACCGCTGCAACCGGTCCCCGTGGCCCCGGTTCGCTCCTGGTCCCACATGACAGTGATTGTGAAGCCGTTGACATTGCGAGCGACCCTGCCTTTCCCCGAAGGCAAGGCTTCACCGATCGCTGTGAGCCATTCATGGGCATCCAGGCGGCTGACTGCATCAGGGCTGCAGCTGTTTCCATAGCAGTCCTCATGGCCCGGATCGCTGTCGATATTGTCGTAGCTCCCGTTACCCACCCCTACGGGGTTGGCCCGCAGCCGCTCCGCCATATCTTCGGCCAGCTGGGTGGCGATGGTATTCAGGTTGGCCAGATGGTTGTCACGTAGTGCGGCGACCTGCAGTCCAGCCAATCCCAACAGGCTGATGGTGAAGATCACCAGCGCCACCATCACCTCGATGAGAGTGAATCCGTTTTGGCCGGTTATCTTTTTTCTTCCGTTCATCAAGTTCATAGCCACGGTTAAGAGGTCACTCGTCTTCTTCTTGCTTCTACTTCAAGCCGATTGCGTGTTTGGAGAAGGGAGTGTATGCCGGCGCTCGATTTTCCGAAGCGCCCTAGTTAACATCGACCACGTCGTATAGTGACTTTAGAGGTTGGTATGGATTGTCTCATTGTCGGTGGGGGTTTGATTGGGTTGCTCTGTGCCCGTGAGCTGGCGAGGGAGGGGGCCACGGTTCGAGTGGTCGACAAGGGGGTTGCTGGCAAGGAAGCCTCCTGGGCCGGTGGGGGAATTCTGTCACCGCTCTATCCTTGGCGGTACCCAGCGTCGGTAACCATACTTGCTCGCTGGAGTCAGGCACGCTACGAGGAATTCCTCCGGCAGATGAAGGAGGAAACCGGGGTGGATCCTCAGTGGGAGCGTAGTGGGCTGCTCATTCTGGATACCGGTGAGCGTGAATCTGCGCAGGCATGGGCCGCCGGCAACGGGGTCTCTCTGCAACTGCTGGAGGGAGAGTCGATCACGCGCTGTGAGCCGGCGCTGGAAGAGACCTGGTCGGAAGCGTTCTGGTTGCCGGAGGTGGCGCAGTTGCGGAATCCCCGCTTGTTGAAAGCGCTAAAGTTGAGCCTGATGTGGGACGAGGTAGAGTTGATGGAGCACACCGAGGTGAACCGCCTCTTGCAGGACGGAGGGCAGGTGAAAGGGGTGGAGACCGCCTCCGGCCGGTTGCTGGCCGACCGGGTGATATTGACCGTCGGCGCCTGGAGTGGGACCTTGCTTCCCGGTTTGCGGAAGGTAGAGCCGGTTCAGGGGCAGATGGTGGCCTTCCGGGCTCTCCCCGGGCTGCTTTCCCGGATCGTGCTCAACCGGGGGTACTATGTGATCCCCCGGCGTGACGGTGTGATCCTTGCGGGCAGCACGGTGGAATATCGGGGGTTCGACAAGGAGGTCACCGCGGAGGGGCGGGAGCAGCTGCGTGCCGAGGCGCTGAAGATGGTACCCGCACTGGCCGAGCACCCCCTGGTACACCACTGGGCCGGCCTGCGCCCTGGGTCACCGGAAGGGATACCTTTGATAGGGGAGCATCCGCGGATTGGCGGGTTGTTCATCAACACGGGGCATTTTCGCAATGGAGTGGTTACGGCGCTGGCATCGGCAAGACTGTTGACGGATCTGATCGTCGGCAGGGAACCGATTGTAATTCCGGAGCCGTATGGTATATTAGAATAGTTTTTGTTTCTTATTAACTGGGCCGATTCAGGTTGAAAATGGCGTTTGTTTGCACGTGCGTATATACTGGGCGTTCAGGATGATCTACTCCTGAAGAGGTATATACGGGGGGTTAGCTGATGATGAGTCAAAAATTAACAACAAACGAAATTATTCACAGATTGCAAGAGCACGGTGTCAATCCGACCCGGCAACGTATTGATATTGCGAAGGTATTGTTCGCGCGACCCCAGCATCTCTCCGCGGATGACGTTTTGCGTACAGCGCAGCAAGAGGGGGCGAACATCTCCAAGGCCACCGTCTACAATACCCTCTCTCTCTTCTCGAGAAAAGGACTGGTGCGGGAAATCATCGTCGATCCCACGCGGGTGTTTTATGACACGAATCCCACCATGCACCACCATTTCTATAATGTGGATACGGGAGAGTTACTGGATTTCGATGCCAGTTTGTTGCAATTGCGCAACTTGCCCAGATTGCCAGCGGGGACGGTCGCCGACGGTGTGGATGTGATCATCCGTGTCCGCAATGCCTCCTATCAGTAGCAGCTAGCGGTCAGGTCTGGCACCGGCTGCAGAAGAAGGTTGAGCGCTGTCCCTGTCGAACCTGTCGGATGGGAGTGCTGCAGCGAGGGCACGGTTCGCCGGCGCGCCCATATACCTGCAGCTGTTGCCGGAAGTAGCCGGGGCGCCCCTCGCTTGAGAGAAAATCGCGCAAGGTGGTGCCGCCCGCCGCAATGGCTTGGCATAGCGTCTGTTGAATGGAAGACGCCAACCGTCGATAACGATTCCGGGAGATGCGTCCGGCAGGGCGCAGAGGGTGGATTCCCGCTAGGTAGAGGGATTCACACGCATAGATGTTTCCCACCCCCACCACTATCCGATTGTCCATGAGGAACGGTTTGATGGCGGTCCGCCGTCCTCGCGAACGGCCGTAGAGATAATCACCATCGAAATCGCTTTCCAACGGCTCCGGTCCCAACCTGGCGAGCAGCCCATGGCCCCGGGGATCCGATTCCATCCACAGAACGGCCCCGAAGCGCCGAGGATCCCGTAGCCGCAGGCAGCGATCGTTCTCGAAGAGGATATCCAGGTGGTCGTGGCGCAGTGGAGGCTCGACCGGGTCCACAAGACGCAAACTGCCGGACATCCCGAGGTGGATGATCACGGCTCCTTGGTCGGCCTCCAGCAGCAGATACTTGCCCCGGCGTCCCACCGACTGGATTCTCCGTCCACGCAACTTCTGCCCCAGATCGGGGGGGATGGGCCACCGTAGCCGTGGTTCACGCACGATGACGCCACTGATCCGGTGTCCCGTGATATGGGGTGCGATGCCCCGCCGTGTTGTCTCTACTTCGGGCAGTTCTGGCATTGGAAGCCCGTGCTGTTCGCGGGGTAGAAGATAGTGGGCGAGGGGGACTCGAGATACTGCATAACCCTTGCGTTTCCATTTGCTTTTCTGTATTATAGTAAAGCTCGGATGCGGGGTGGAGCAGTCCGGTAGCTCGTCGGGCTCATAACCCGAAGGTCGTAGGTTCGAATCCTGCCCCCGCTACCAAATTCGTTTGAAAATAAAAAAGCCCCGGAGCCGGGGCTTTTTTATTATAAGCCATTGATGCTATAATATTTAGCTGATGTCCACAAAGCGGTGGATGTCGTGAGAGTGGGCCGTACGGCCCATTTTTTGTTTGCAAATGAAGGAAAGATGGTACGTCAGGTCGGCAAAGAGCTGTATGACATACTGAACCCGGCGGTTGCAGCCCTGGGTTATGAGCTGGTGGGTGCAGAGTATCTGGCACAGGGAAAACACTCGGTATTGAGGGTCTATATCGACAGTGAGGAGGGGGTCAGCGTGGAGGATTGCGCGCGGGCCAGCCATCAGATCAGTGGTGTACTGGATATCGAGGATCCCATCAAGGGGGAATATGTTCTGGAGGTCTCCTCCCCAGGGCTCGATCGCCCTCTTTTCAATCTGGCCCAGTTCGAGCGTTTTGCCGGAAGGCGGGTCCGCCTGCTGCTGGGGGTTCCCCATGATGGAAGGCGCAAGATGACTGGTGGGCTCTGTGGCGTTCGGGATGGCAAGGTCGTCCTGGAGATGGAGGGAGAGGAGATCTTGCTGGCTCCCGAAGAGATCGAGAAGGCCCGCTTGGTACCGGAGCTCTAGGTTGCCCAGGGTGTCCAATATAGTGGCGGAGCAGGCCAGAGACACGACAGAGGGTTCTGGAGCGGGGATTCGGCCTGCGAAGGAAGACATTTTGTTTGTAGAGGCGTGGTATGAATAAAGAGATCCTGCTTGTTGTTGATGTCGTATCCAATGAAAAGGGAGTAGATAAGGAGATAATATTCGAGGCGATCGAGGCTGCCCTGGCAACGGCGACCAGAAAACGCCACGGAGGCGATATCGATGTTCGAGTGGAGATCGATCGGGAGACTGGGGATTACAAGACCTTCCGGCGCTGGCAGGTCGTGGAGGATGACGCCGTCGAATACCCCCTGCGCCAATTCACACTGAGTGCGGCTAGGGAAGAGAACCCGGATGTCCAGGTGGGCGACTATATCGAGGAAGAGATAGAGTCGGTGACCTTCGGCCGGATCGCCGCCCAGACTGCGAAGCAGGTCATCGTCCAGAAGGTTCGGGAGGCCGAGCGGGCGCGCATCGTCGAGGAGTACAAGGGCCGTATCGGAGAGATGCTCTACGGGACGGTCAAGCGGGTCGAGCGGGGCAATGTCATCCTGGATCTGGGCAACAACGTGGAGGCCTTCATCCCACGCGAAGAGATGATCCCCCGGGAACCGGTGCGCACCGGAGACCGTCTGCGGGGTTATCTCAAGGATGTACGCCACGAGCCACGGGGGCCTCAGCTCTTCGTCAGCCGTACGGCACCGGAGTTCATCATCGAACTGTTCAAGCTGGAGGTGCCGGAGGTGGGCGACGGCCTGATCGAGATCCGGGGTGCCGCACGAGACCCCGGGCTGCGTGCCAAGATTGCGGTACACTCCAACGATCCCAGGCTCGACCCTGTCGGGGCCTGTGTCGGCATGCGGGGATCCCGGGTGCAGGCGGTGTCCAACGAGCTGGCGGGTGAGCGGGTGGATATCGTGTTGTGGAACGAGAACCCGGCCCTCTTCGTCATCAATGCCATGGCGCCGGCAGAGGTCTCATCGGTGATGATCGATGAAGATACCCATAGCATGGACATCGTGGTGGAGGAGGAGATGCTGGCGCAGGCCATCGGCCGCAACGGCCAGAATGTCCGTCTGGCCAGTGAACTGACCGGCTGGGAG
The DNA here is from genome assembly GCA_015488495.1 of Gammaproteobacteria bacterium. Classification (GTDB taxonomy): domain Bacteria; phylum Pseudomonadota; class Gammaproteobacteria; order Thiohalospirales; family Thiohalospiraceae; genus DRMK01. Next base: position 27,923 of record WFNS01000020.1, read on the forward strand.
CTCAACGTGATGACCGAGGCGCAGGCCGAGGAGAAGAATGAGCAGGAGACCGCCCGATTGATCCAGCTGTTCCAGGAGCACCTCGGGGTGGACGAGGAGGTGGGGGAAATCCTGGCCAGGGAGGGATTCTCCACCATCGAGGAGGTGGCCTATGTGCCGGCCAGCGAGATGCTGGAGATCGAAGAGTTCGATGAAGAGATCGTCACCGAGCTGCGCGAGCGTGCCAAGGATGCCCTGTTGACGATGGCCATCTCCAAGGAGGAGTCCTATCTGGGGGCAGCCGAGCCCGGTGAGGAGTTGCTCGCGATGGAGGGGATGGACGAGGAGCTGGCGGCAAAACTCGCCGGCCGGGGCATCACGACTCTGGAGGAGCTGGCGGAGCAGGGAGTGGACGACCTGCTGGAGATCGAAGGACTCGATCGGGAGCGGGCGGCGCAGTTGATCATGAAGGCGCGGGAACCCTGGTTTGCCGAGCAGGCGCAGGAATAGAGGGAGGTGACCAATGGCTGAAGTGAGTGTCAAGGAATTTGCCAAGACGGTGGGCATCCCGGTCGAGCGGCTTCTCGAGCAGCTCCAGGAGGCCGGTATCTCCACGATGCAGTCCGACAGCCTCATCGGTGACGAAGACAAGCGCAAACTGCTTACCTATCTGCGCAGTAAGCATGGTGCCGCCGAGAAGGCGGGTGCGCCCAAAAAGGTGACGCTGAAGCGGAAGAGCGTCAGCGAGGTCAAACTCGGCAAGGGGCGGAGCGCCTCGTCCAAGACGGTTACCGTCGAAGTGCGGAAAAAGCGGACCTACGTGAAGCGCAGCGTGGTGATGGAGGAGGAGAGTCGCCGCCTGGAACGGGAGCGGGCCGAGCGGGAGGCTGCTGAAGAGGCGCGTCGTCGGGAAGAGGAGGCGCGCCGCCAGGAAGAGGAGCGTCGGCGGGCAGAAGAGGAGGCGGCCAGAAAGGCGGAAGAAGAGAAGCAAAAGGCGATCGAGGTCGCTGCAGCACCTTCGGCGGTCGTGGAGGCGCCTCCCGCCGAAGAGAAGAAGCGCCAACGCAAGGAGAAACTGGCGGAAGAGAAGGAGAAAGGCAAACCTGCAGCGCGTCCATCCGAAAAGCGGGAAAAGCCGGATCGGTTGGGGCTCTCCAAGGAGGGTCGCAAGGCCAAGAAGACGCCGCGCCGCAAGAAGGCAGGTCGGGTGACCGTCAAGGCGGCCGCACCGCAACACGGCTTCGAAAAACCGGTCGGGCCGGTGGTTCGGGAAGTCGCCATTCCGGAGACCATCACGGTCGCCGAGCTGGCGCAACGGATGTCGGTGAAGGCAGCGGAGGTGATCAAGGAGCTGATGAAGATGGGCACCATGGTCACTATCAATCAGGTGCTGGACCAGGATACCGCTGCCATTCTGGTGGAAGAGATGGGCCACAAGGCGCTGCTCAAGAAGGAGGCCAGCATCGAAGAGGAGCTCGCCACGGGCGCCGAGAGTGCCGCCGGTGAGGAGGTGACACGGCCCCCGGTGGTTACCATCATGGGCCATGTGGACCACGGCAAGACCTCCCTGCTGGACTACATCCGCAAGTCGAAGGTGGTCGATGTGGAGGCCGGTGGGATCACCCAGCACATTGGTGCCTACCACGTGGACATCGATGGTGGAACCATCACCTTCCTGGATACCCCTGGCCATGCCGCCTTTACAGCGATGCGTGCCCGGGGTGCCAAGGTGACCGATATCATCGTTCTGGTGGTGGCTGCCGATGACGGGGTGATGCCGCAGACCAAGGAGGCCATCGAGCATGCCAGGGCGGCCGAGGTTCCCCTGATCGTCGCGGTGAACAAGATCGACAAACCGGAGGCCGATCCGGAGCGGATAAAAGGCGAGCTGGCCCAGCTGGATGTCATTCCGGAGGATTGGGGTGGTGATACCATGTTCGTCAACGTTTCAGCCAAGACCGGTGAAGGGGTGGACGAACTGCTCGAAGGAATCCTGCTGCAGGCGGAGGTGCTCGAGTTGAAGGCGCCCAAGAGCGGACCTGCACACGGTGTGATCATCGAGTCACGCCTCGATCGCGGGCGGGGCGCAGTTGCCACCATGCTGGTGCAGCGTGGAGTCCTGCACAAGGGAGACGCGTTGCTCGCTGGCCAGGAATATGGCCGCGTCCGCGCCATGCTGAATGAAAATGGCAAGCCGGTCAC
>WFNS01000021.1 GCA_015488495.1 Gammaproteobacteria bacterium
AAGCGCAGCCGCTCCACCCGGAAGCCCAGGCGCTCCAGTCTTTCGGCCAGCAGGTTCTGGCAACCCGCGTCCTCCGGCGTAATCGAACGTCGCCGGATGAGTTCCATGGCCAGTTCCAGTGTGGGGGAGGGGGTCGTCACGTCAGCGCCTCACACCACCGCTGCGCGTCGAATCCGATCAGGATCTCCCCCTCCCTCTCCAGTATGGGGCGGCGGATGAGGGAGGGATGGGCCAGCATCAGGGCGAGGGCCGCAGTTCCGTCCAGCGACTCCCGCTGTTCCCGGGCCAGCCCGCGCCAGGTGGCGCTGCGTCGATTGAGCAGCGCTTCCCAGCCGGATTCGTCCGCCCAGGTTTGCAGGAGCGCCGGGGTGACACCGTCTCTGCGCAGGTCGTGGAAGCGGAAGGGGAGTTCCCTCTCCTCCAGCCAGCGGCGCGCCTTCCGGACCGTGTCGCAATTCTCGATGCCGTAGAGTGTGTGCATTTCGTCTCCAGACTCAGATGTCCCGCAACAGCTCGTTGATGCCTACCTTGGAGCGGGTCTGTTCATCCACCTGCTTGACGATCACCGCACAATAGAGGCTGTAGCGGCCATCCTTGGAGGGGAGGTTTCCCGGTACCACCACCGAGCCCGCGGGAATGCGTCCATAGCTGATCTCCCCGGTCTCGCGATTGTAGATGCGGGTGCTCTGGCCGATGTAGACCCCCATCGAGATCACCGATCCCTCTTCCACGATCACCCCTTCGACCACTTCCGAGCGGGCACCGATGAAGCAGTTGTCCTCGATGATGGTGGGATTGGCCTGCAACGGCTCCAGCACGCCGCCGATCCCGACTCCGCCGGAGAGATGGACGTTCTTGCCTATCTGGGCGCAGGAGCCCACCGTGGCCCAGGTGTCCACCATGGTGCCGCTGTCCACGTAGGCACCGATATTGACGTAGGAGGGCATCAGTACCACGCTGGGGGCGATGTAGGAGCCCTTGCGCACCATCGCCGGCGGAACCACCCGCACGCCACCCTCGCGGAAGTCGCGGGCGCTGTAGTCGGCGTATTTGCCGTCCACCTTGTCGTAGTAGTTGGTGAAGCCCCCCTCGATGAAGCGGTTGTCCGCGATGCGGAAGGAGAGCAGGACCGCCTTCTTCAGCCACTGGTGAACGGTCCATTCACTGTCGATCTTCTCCGCCACCCGCAGCTCACCCCGGTCCAGCAGGTGCAGCGCATCTTCCACCGCCTCCCTGACGTGGGTCTCCACGGAGCGCGGTGTGATCTCCGCCCGGTCTTCAAAGGCCTGCTCGATTACCTTCTGCATGTCGTTCATGGGTTTCTCCGTCAAGCTGGTTGTAAACGGTTCGTTTCGATGAATTCGCGGATCCGGCTGGCCGCCTCGATACATTCTTCAGGGGTGGCGACCAGCGCCAGACGCACCCGGTTGCGACCGGGATCGGTGCCCTGGAACTCCCTCGATAGGTAGCTTCCGGGCAGCACGGTGACGTTTTGCTGGGCGAAGAGGTCCCGCGCGAAGCGGGTGTCCTCCACGGGGGTCTCGGCCCAGAGATAGAAGCCGGCCCGGGGCCGGGGAATCTTCATCACAGGCTCCAGGATCTCCAGCACGGCGGCGAACTTTTCCCGGTAGAGTCGCCGGTTCTCCTTCACATGCTCCTCGTCACCCCAGGCCTTGATGCTTGCGGCCTGGATCGGCGGCGACATGGCACAGCCGTGATAGGTGCGATAGAGAAAGAACCGCTCCAGGATCCCGGCATCTCCCGCCACGAAACCGGAGCGCAGGCCGGGGACGTTGGAGCGCTTCGACAGGCTGTGGAAGACCACGCAGCGGGAGAAATCCTCCCTGCCCAGCGCGGAGGCGGCCTGGAGCAGTCCCGGCGGCGGTTCGCGGTCGTCGAGGTAGATCTCGGAATAGCATTCGTCCGAGGCGATGATGAAATCGTGCCGGTCCGCCAGGTGGATCAACTGCTGCAGCGTCTCCAGATCCGCCACCGCGCCGGTGGGGTTGCCGGGGGAGCAGAGATAGAGCAGCTGGCAGCGCTGCCAGATCTCTGCCGGTACCTGCTCGAAGTCGGGCAGGAAGCCTCGCCCGGCGGAGCAGTTCAGATACCAGGGTTCGGCGCCGGCGAGCAGGGCGGCACCCTCGTAGATCTGGTAGAAGGGATTGGGCATCATCACCACGGGCCGGCAAGCGCGATCCACCACCGCCTGGGCAAAGGCGAACAGCGCCTCACGGGTGCCGTTCACCGGAAGCACGTGGCGTTCCGCATCCACTGCGCCGGGAGTGAGTCGATAGCGGCGGGTCAACCAGTCGGTGATGCTGCTCCGCAACGCCTCGCTGCCACGGGTGAGCGGATAGGTGCCCAGGCCGTGCAGATGGGTGAGCAGCTCCTGGCCGATGAAATGGGGCGGTGCATGGCGTGGTTCCCCGACGGAGAGCGGAATGTGATCCTTCCCGGCGACGGGCGTGATACCCTCTTTCAGACGGGCGAGCCGGGCGAAGGGATAGGGGCGCAGTTTGTCCAGATCGGGGTTCATGAATCAGACGGTTAGCCAGTCGATTGCGAGCAGAACAGTATAAATGAAGCCGTCCAAACACGAAACAACGACACTCCTGTCGGTGCTGGCGCTATTGTTCAGTGCCACGGTGTGGGGGGTGATGTGGTTCCCCCTGCGTCTGTTCGAGGATCGCGGCCTGGACGGGCTCTGGGTTACCTTCACCTTTTTCGCTGGTGCCACGGTGGTGGGACTGGCGTTGATGCCCCGCCACCTGGCCACGTTGTGGCGGCAACCCTGGGTGGCATTGGGGATCACGTTGGCCAGCGGCTGGGCCAATACCAGTTTCAATCTTGCGATGCTGGAGGGCAACGTGATGCGGGCGCTGCTGCTGTTCTATCTCTCACCACTGTGGGCGACGCTGATCGGCTGGGCGTTCATGGGAGAGCGGTTGACGCCGCTCTCCCTGCTGATGCTGGGTGTGTCGATTCTGGGGGCGGTATTCATGTTGTGGCAGCCGGGCATGGTGGTTCCCTGGCCGACCGGCCGGGCGGACTGGCTGGCGATCACTTCGGGCATGGCATTCGCCATACTGAATGCCTTCATTCGTGAAGGGCAGCGGATAACCATTCCGGCCAAGATGCTGAGCAGCTGGTTCGGTGTGCTGCTGGTGGCGGGGACCTGGATCATGGTCGATGGCGCTCCGTTGCCTTCGGTGGGAGGCGGTGTGGTGGGAGCGGCGCTGCTGTTCGGTGCGCTGGTGATCGTGATCTCCACTCTTTGTGTACAGTACGGTGTGACCCACATGCCGGTCCATCGCTCGGCGGTGATCCTGTTGTTCGAGCTGGTCGCTGGAGCCATCTCGTCGGAGCTGTTGACGGACGAGGTGATCTCGCTGCGTGAGTGGCTGGGAGGTGGATTGATAGTGGCGGCGGCCCTGATTTCCGCCCGTATGCAGATGCGCTCTGGCTAGAGGATCCGCTGCCTTGCGGAGAAGTTCGTCATGGGGGTGTTCTTCACGACACTTCGGGAGTGCCCTTTTCGGCAATCCTTCTCGCGTTTGGCGGTTGGAGAAGGGTTAGCTGTCTTGCCGAGCGGCGGAGTTCGTTCATGGCTGTCGGCTTTTTGCCCTGGATCCTCCGAGACGTAACGGCGGGCCGCGGCGCAGAAGATGTAGAGCATGAACAGGGATACAGCCACCCAAATCATGAGAAGGATCTTGATCAAGAGAAACGCTCCCGTTCACCATCAGGAAATCACCGGTGGATGATATATCGGCAGACGGGGGAGAAAACTTTAACCTTTTCTCAGTTTCCGGAAATGGATTGATATGGAAAATGTGGCTGGGGGGTCAGAACCGGCGGCTGAGTTGCAGGCCGACGATGGAGATATCCTTTTGCAATCGCTTGATGGTCTCTTCGTCGCCGGTCACGCTGTCGTTGAACGATTTCGAGAGGTCGTCGATCTGATAGAACTCGGAATAGATGGAGATGGCGTATTTCATCCAGAAACGCTTGGAGATCTGGACGAAGACGGTGTTGGTGCGGCCGGCCGGAATGGTGGCTTCTGCCTTGTTCTTGCCCTGATCCTGCGAGGCGGCGACGAACAGGGGGAACTTGAAACCGGCGCTGATCTCGAACGGCAGCGGGAAACCGAGATCGGTGTAATAGTCGTACTCCCTGATGGTGCCGCCCAGTTTTCCGTAGACGATCAGGTGCTGCTCGTCGAAACCGGGGAAGAGCCGATCGTCGGCGGTTATCACTTCGTGAACCGTCCTCTGCCAAGCGTCCGCTCCCAACACGGCAAAGACATTGGTGCGGTTGCCGCCGTAGCCCAGCAGGCCCTCGAGGCGCAGCCCCAGGTAGTCCGAATCGGTTTCGACCGACTTTTCCGTATCGCCCCCTTCCTTCATCTGTACCCTTCCGCCGTAGATCCTTCCTTCGAGCCCGAAGACCGCTCCTGGCTCGTAACGCTGGAAATTATCGGCAGAGAGTGCGAGGGTC
>WFNS01000022.1 GCA_015488495.1 Gammaproteobacteria bacterium
CTGCAGGCCGGACTGCTCACCATACTGAAGGGGGAAGAAAACGGCCTCTCGGCGGCTGCCATCGGTGAACGGCTGAAAAACTGGCAACCGGCGATGAAACGGTTGCTGGAAAAGGGCTGGGTGGAGCAGGTGCAGCACCCCGTCTCCCCTCCCGGAACCCCGCTGCCGAAACAGGAATCACCGCCCCCGCTCAACCCGGCACAACGGAGAGCGGTGGATTCGGTGACCGGCGCAGGTGACGGCTTTTCCGTTTCGCTGCTCGACGGCGTGACGGGAAGCGGCAAGACCGAGGTCTATCTGCAGATCATCGAACGGACGGTGGAGGCGGGACGGCAGGCGCTGGTTCTGGTGCCGGAGATCGGCCTCACCCCCCAGCTGGTGAAGCGCTTCAGGCGGCGCTTTTCCCGACCGATCGCCCTGATTCACTCTGCCCTCTCCCCAAGCGAACAGCTGGCCGCCTGGTTGAGCAGCCGCAACGGAGAAGCGGCCATCGTCATCGGCACCCGCTCGGCACTGTTCACACCGATGAAGGATCCGGGGATCATCGTCATCGACGAAGAGCACGACCCTTCGTTCAAACAGCAGGAGGGATTTCGTTACTCGGCACGGGACCTGGCCATCGTCCGCGCCCGGAACGCGGGAATCCCCATCGTGCTGGGCAGCGCCACCCCCTCCCTGGAGAGCCTGTACCATGCACGGCGGGGAGCCTACCGCCACCTGGTCTTGCCGGAGCGGGCCGGAAACGCCCGTCCCCCGCGGTTCGAGCTGGTGGACATGCGTCGTCAGCCCTTGCAGGAAGGACTCTCTCCCCGACTGCTCGCCACCATCGAAGAACAGTTGCGGACAGAGGGGCAGATTCTGCTGTTTCTCAACCGTCGTGGCTACGCACCGACGTTACTGTGTCACGAGTGCGGCTGGGTGGGGCGCTGCCACCGTTGCGACGCCCATCTCACCTTTCATCGACGTGAACGGCGCCTGCGCTGCCACCACTGCGGCGCAGAGAGCCCCGTGGAAGAAAGTTGTCCCGCCTGTGGCAGCATCGACCTGCTCCCTCTGGGGATGGGCACGGAACGCATCGAGCTGCTGCTGCGCGAACGCTTTCCGCAGGCGGGTGTCGCCCGCCTCGATCGCGACTCCACCCGGCGCAAGGGGAGCATGCAGCAACTCCTGGAGCGGGTCGGGAAGGGGGAGATCCGGATCCTGATCGGCACCCAGATGCTCACCAAGGGGCACCACTTCCCCAATGTCACCCTGGTGGGGATCCTCGATACCGATCAGGGACTGTTCAGCACCGATTTCCGTGCCGCGGAACGCATGAGCCAGCTCATCGTGCAGGTGGCCGGGCGCGCCGGCAGAGCGGACAAGCCGGGCCTGGTGATGATACAGACCCACCACCCGGAACATCCCCTGCTCCAGCAGTTGATGACCCGCGGCTATCACCGGTTCGCCGAAACCGCTCTCGAGGAACGGCGGGAAGCGGAACTTCCTCCCTACACCTTCATGGCGCTGCTCAGGGCAGAGGCCACAGCTCCGGAGCAGGCGATGGAGTTCTTGCACCAGGCCCGGGAAATGGCTACCCCGCTCTGTCCTGAAACGGTCGCTCTGTTGGGACCGGTAGCCGCACCGATGGAGCGGCGCGCCGGCCGGTACCGTGCCCAGCTGCTCCTGCAGTCCGCGCACCGCCCCGCTTTGCACCGACTTCTGGAGCGCTGGATTCCCGGGCTGGAGAAAATGAAGAGCGCCCGCAGGGTGCGCTGGTCACTGGACGTGGATCCCATCGACCTGTTCTGACGGGGGCCGGAAAAAGATCCGTAACCACGCCGCCCCCGGTTCGAGGGGAAGACTCGATGTCTCCCTTCACGGTCGGTACTTCGGTGCATTGAGTTGTTCCTGCCGAGGGGGGATAATGATCGTTTCCGTAAACGAAAAACGAAACGATTCATGAAACGTCACCTGCAAGAGCTGGTTGCCACAGCGCTCGCTGCGCTGCAAGACGACGAACGACTGCCGAAGGAAACGGCTTGCGACATCCGCATCGAAAACAGCCGGGATCCCCGTCATGGTGACTACGCCTGCAACATCGCGCTGACCCTGGCGAAAAAGGCGGGGCGCAAGCCGCGGGAGCTGGCCGAGGCGCTCGTTGCCGCCCTTCCCCCTTCGACACGGGTAGCGAAAGTGGAAATTGCCGGCCCCGGTTTCATCAACTTCTTCATGACCCCGGCGGCATTCCAGAACGTGGTGAAAGAGGTATTCGAGGCAGGCGAGGCCTATGGCCACTCGACCATCGGCGCCGACAAACGGGTCCAGGTGGAGTTCGTCTCGGCCAATCCCACCGGTCCGTTGCATGTTGGCCACGGACGGGGCGCCGCCTACGGTGCCGCGGTTGCGGATCTGCTGGCCGCGGCCGGTTTCCAGGTACACCGGGAATATTACGTCAACGACGCCGGCCGACAGATGGACATTCTCGCCACCAGCATCTGGCTGCGCTATCTGGAGCGCTGTGGCGAACGATTCGATTTCCCCAGCAACGGCTACCAGGGAGACTACATCTACGACATCGTCGAAGAGCTCCACCAGCAGTTTGGCAGCCGCTTCTGCCGCGATGCCGAAGCGGTGTTCACGGGGCTCCCGCCCGATGAACCGGCGGGAGGGGACAAGGAGCGACACATCGACGCCTTGATCCAGCGGGCGCGGGAGCTGCTGGGTGAAGAGGCATACGGCCGGATCTTCGGTGCGGGACTCGACCACATCGTGGAGGATATCCGCCGGGATCTGGAGGAGTTCGGTGTGGTCTACGAAGAGTGGTTCTCGGAGCGCTCGCTGACTGCATCGGGGGCGGTGGGAAAGGTGGTCGATCGGCTCAGGGAGGCGGGCCATCTGTACGAGAAGGAGGGTGCCCTCTGGTTCCGCTCCTCGGCGTTCGGTGACGAGAAGGATCGGGTCGTGGTACGGGAGAATGGCCAACCCACCTATTTTGCCTCGGACATCGCCTACCACGCCGACAAGATGGAACGCGGTTTCGATCGTGTAATCGACATCTGGGGAGCCGACCACCATGGCTACGTTCCGCGGATCCGTGCCGCCCTGGAGGCCCTGGGATACGACAGCGACCGTCTCGACGTACTGCTGGTCCAGTTCGCCAATCTCTACCGCAATGGCGAGCGGGTACAGATGTCCACCCGCTCGGGCTCCTTCGTCACCCTGCGGGAGCTGCGGGAAGAGGTGGGCAACGACGCCGCCCGTTTCTTCTATGTGATGCGCAAATGCGAGCAGCACATGGATTTCGACCTGGAGCTGGCCAAGTCCCAGAGCAACGATAATCCGGTCTATTACGTCCAGTACGCCCATGCTCGTGTTTGCAGCGTCATGCGTCAGCTCGAGGAAAAGCAGCTGAGCTACGACCGGATCGCCGGCCTCGACCAGCTGCACCTGCTCACCGAGCCCCACGAGGAACGGCTGCTACGGGATCTCGCCCGCTACCCGGAGGTCGTGGAGACGGCGGCGCTGAACCATGAGCCGCACCTGCTGACCCACTATCTGCGTGAACTGGCGACCGATTTCCATACCTACTACAACGCCCACCAGTTTCTGGTGGAGAGTGCCGGACTGCGCGATGCCCGCCTCTCCCTGATTCTCGCCGTGCGCCAGGTGATCGCCAACGGCCTGGAACTGCTGGGAGTATCGGCTCCGGAGAGCATGTGACAGAGAAATGGCCAGGCACGCCACGCCAAAAAAGGAAAAAAGGCAGGGGGCTCCCGGCTGGGCCTGGTTGCTGGCCGGGCTGGCAGTCGGGCTGTTCGTCGCCTTTCTGGTCTATCTGCAGGGGCAAAAGGATCCGGAGCACAAGCTGCCACCCATCCCCTCCAGGAACGAGCCGGCGCCGCCACGGCCTGCTGCCGAAACAGGCGGAAAAACCGGGGAAACGGAGGCGAAACCGGCCAAACCCAGGTTCGACTTTTACACCATCCTCCCGGAGATGGAGGTCCCGGTCCCCGAACCGGAACCATCGAAGCGCCCCTCTTCACGACCGCCATCCCGCACACAGGCTCCACTCGCGGAAGGACAGAGAAAGAGCGAGCCCCGCACCACCTACGTGCTGCAACTCGGATCGTTCCGCAACCGCGCCGATGCCGACCGGCTGAAGGCGAAGATCTCTCTGCTCGGTTTCGAACCCCACATTCAAACGGTAAACATCGATGGCAGCGACTGGTACCGGGTGCGTATCGGCCCCTACAGCAACTCCGTACACATTGCGGAGGTGCGTCATCGGCTGCGCGAAGCCGAACTCGATGCCATCCTGTTGAAACTCAAGGAGTGATCCGTGTCTGCATACAGAAACCTGCTCACCGGCGGCGCACTGTTTTTTCTCCTGGCCTCCAGCGTCTTCGCCGATTCGACCTACGTAAACGGCCAGATCGCACTGCTCAAACCGGCAGGTTCCACAGTGGGCTATGGTGCCGTGATAACGGTGGGGACGCCGGTTCCCGAACGGAAGAACCTGTTTCTTGAGGCGGAACTCACCGCCACCCTGGTCAATCCCAAAAAGAACTCACGGGAGTTGACCTATAGGGGAGCAGGCGGATACGGAGTCTATCAGCGGCTGATCAATGAGCAGCTTGCCATCCACGCAAAAGCGGGGATGCTCTATCAGTACAGCGAAAAAGAGGGGAACGATTCGCAAAGTGGAGCAGGAATCGCTTTTGCTCTCGGCGGTACGCTCCACCAGAACCGGGAGATGAGCTACCTGCTCGAACTCTCTTCCGTTCAGGGAACGCTGGACCTGACCACCCTTTCCGCCGGGATTCGCTATCGTTTTCGCTGATTCTTTGCCTTCGGCCCGGAAAGCCTGCCTTGTTCCAGATAGGTGTAGCTGGACAACCCTTTCTCCAGCTCATCCAGATATTGTCGACGCACTCTCTCCTCCATGTCGGCGGTGGCAAGCTTGCTGCGATAGCCGGCCATCAGCCGCCCTGTATCGAAACCGACCTGCCCCAATACCGAGCTGACGTCATCCCCTTTTTCGGTATCCATCAGCCGGTAGCCGCCATCTTTTGAAAGCGCCACGCTCACCGTGTTGATGGTACCGAACAGGTTGTGCATGTCCCCCAACGTCTCCTGATAGGCACCCACCAGAAAGAAACCCAGCAGATAACACTCCCCGGAACGGAGGGGATGCAGCGGCAGGGTGCTCTCCAGTCCGTTGCGCTCCACGTAGTGATCGATCCGTCCGTCGGAGTCGCAGGTGATGTCCCGCAACACCGCACGTCGGCACGGCATCTCGTCGAGTCGCTGGAGGGGCACCACCGGAAATACCTGATCGATGGCCCAAACATCCGGCAGCGACTGGAACAGTGAGAGATTGCAGAAATATTTGTCGGCCAGTTTTTCGTTCAGTTCGTCCAGCACGTCCCGGTGGGCACGCGAGCCGCTGTCCAGACGAGCATGGACATGCCGGCAGATGGCGAAATAGAGCTGTTCGGCCCGTGCCCACTGCTCCAGGGTCAGGAGACCGTGGGTGTACATGCTCTTGGCCTCCGAGAGGCTGTGCTGGGCATCGTGATAGGACTCCAGCAGGGAACGTTCGCCTTCCTTGTTTCCCCGCAAGAGTGCCAGATTCTGCGCCAGCGCCTCGAGGATGGCCGGCTCCCCTTCTCCATACATCGGTGCTTCCGGTCCATCGGGGATCCGCTCCACCGCGACCACGTCAGTGATCAGGACCGCATGATGCGCGGTCAGGGCCCGCCCGGACTCGGTGATCAGATGGGGATGAGGCAGCCGCTGTTCCGTACAGATACGAGCCAGGGCCTGAACGATGTTGTTGGCATACTCCTGGATGGTGTAGTTCATGGAGCAGAAGCTGCGGGTCCGGCTGCCCTCGTAATCCACGCCCAGACCGCCACCCACATCCACTATTCCGATGGGTACCCCGAGGCGGTGCAGTTCGGCGTAATAACGCGCCCCTTCATCGATGCCCCGCTGAATGTCCCGAATATTGGGGATCTGGGATCCGAGATGGAAATGCATCAGCCGAAGGGTGCCCAGCATTCCGGCCCCGCGCAACTGCTCCACCGCCTGCAACAGTTGTGCAGCCGACAGGCCAAACTTGGACTTCTCCCCACCGGTGTTCTGCCACTTGCCACTGCCGATGGAGGCCAGCCGCACCCGCACCCCCAGCAGAGGCTCGACCTCCAGCCGCTTCGCCTCCTCCAGCACCAGCGCCAATTCGGAGGGCTTCTCGATGACGATATAGACCTGCTGCCCCATCCGGCGGCCAATCAGGGCCAGCCGGAGATACTCCCGATCCTTGTAGCCGTTACAGATCACGGTGCCACCGCTGCGGGATACCGCCAGGATGGCCATCAACTCCGCCTTGCTTCCCGCCTCCAGGCCAACGCCGTCATCGCCCGCCGCCAGGATCGCCTCCACCACCGCACGCTGCTGGTTGACCTTGATGGGATAGACCGCGGTGAATCCGCCCTTGAATCCCTCGTGCTCCATGGCAATGGCGAAAGCCCGCCGCAGGCGCTCCACCCGATCACGGAGGATATCCTCGAAGCGCAGCAACACCGGCAGCGACACCCCCCGCTGCCCGAGCTCCGCTACCAGCGCATGGAGATCGATCTCGACCGCTCGCTGCCTCCCCACGGGGCGGACCAGCAAATGCCCCCCGCCATCGATATCGAAGTATCCACCACCCCAGTAGCGGATGTTGTACAGCTCACGAGCCCGCTGGACAGACCAGTCACTCACGGCCGCTCAGCGGGACATACGGAAAAGGCGAAGGGCAACGGCATGACACGGATACGGACTAACCCAAAGTGCGCTGGATATGGACCGCCGTGACGTAGTCCATGGTGTTGCGATGCAACACGAACCAGGCCGAGAGCTGCTCCATCACATACTCCCGCGCCGCCTCGAACTCCCCCTCGTCGAGCTGCTGCCGCACCTCCTCCAGCTCTTTGAGTACCCGTTCGTGCTCCGCCTTGTGAACACCCATGACCGGAAAGGCGGAACGCTCCATCATGCGCTCCTCCTCGGCAAAGTGCTCCCGGCTATGCTCCATCAATTTGATGAACAGTTTGCGGAATTCCGCCTCGGAGGCCATCGGCAAGGCATTGAGCAGCTCGACGAATTCATGATGCGCCCTGTCGATAGCAGGCACTCCCACCACCAGCTCTTCCGTCCACTCTACCAGCGGCATCTTCCTCTCCCCAAACAAAACAGAAACAGGCTCATCACTCGATTATCTGCCCTTGAAGAATCATCGTAGTATATACCTATTCCAAACCGTCCGGTCCACAGGGCCGCTGAGACCGATATATGTTGTTGCCGGCTTAACAAGGTTGAATGACATCCGCCCTTCGCTTAAGATGCTGCAAAAAACAACGAACCGGACCTTTTCCACATGATTCAACGAAAACGGGTGCTCCCGACCCGGGCGCTGCTATGCGCAGCACTGCTGCTGTTGCTCTTTGCCAACCACACCTTTGCTGATGACGAGTCCGGCCTCATTCCAACCGACAAGGCGTTGCACGCCTCGTTCTCTCTGGTGATCGGCATGGCCACCTACGACTTCTATCGCAAGAACACCTCCCTTACCGCCAACCAAGCCAAACTCGCCGCCTTCGTCTCGACGTTGGCCATTGGGGCGGCCAAGGAGTTCTCCGACGAAAACTTCGATTGGGGGGACATGGCAGCCAACGGAGTTGGAGCGGGTATCGGTATCATGATTGAGTTTTGATGGCCGCCAGCGCCTGAACGAAGACCCGGTTCTCCTCCGGTGTGCCCACTGTCACCCGCAGGCAATCCTGCAGTGCCCCTCCCGCAGCCCCCAGATTCTTGACCAGCACCCGCCGCTCCAGCAGCTCCCTGAAGACCGGCTCTCCGCGCCCTTGCGGAACGCGAAACAGGATGAAGTTGGCACGGCTGGGGTAGGGATGCACCCATTCGATGGCTGCCAGTTCTTCCAGCA
>WFNS01000023.1 GCA_015488495.1 Gammaproteobacteria bacterium
ATGAAGTACCGCGAGCAAGAGTCACAACAGAGCAGTCGGGAGTGGATGGAAAGGCACAAGGAGTATTTCGACAATCAATACTACGAACAGCAGGGATTGAATATCAGACTGGACGAGCGCTGGAAAACCGAGTTTACGCCGGAAAATCTCGAGGTGTTCCAGTCTGTCGCGGGGGAGTTGAACGATCCGTTCGTCGTCGAGTTGACGGAGTCTGCACGAGGCGGGAAAGGATAGCCGGAACGTTTCACACATTCCCGGGCCCTTCGATATCCGGACTACTCTTCCAGGCTATGCAGCTTCTGCGCGGCGAAAAGGGTATTTCTCAACAGGATGGCCACGGTCATCGGTCCGACGCCGCCCGGGACCGGAGTGATCCAGCCGGCGCGCCGGGAAGCGGCCTCGAATTCCACGTCCCCCACCAGCTTTCCCTCCGCCGTCCGGTTGATGCCCACATCGATGACGATGGCTCCCGGCTTGATCCACTCCCCCTTGATCAGACCGGGCTTGCCCACACCGACCACGAGGATATCGGCCTGTTCCACATGGGCAGCGAGATCTCGGGTAAAACGGTGGCAGACCGTGATGGTACAGCCGGCGAGCAGGAGCTCCAGGCTCATGGGACGTCCCACGATGTTGGAGGCGCCCACCACCACCGCGTGCTGTCCCCGGATGGGCTGGCCGGTGCTTTCCAGCAGTGTCATTACCCCATAAGGGGTGCAGGGTCGCAGCACAGGCAGGCGCAGGGCCAGCCGTCCCATGTTGTAGGGATGGAACCCGTCCACATCCTTGCTGGGGTGGATGCGTTCGATGACCGTCTCGGCATCGATATGCCCGGGTAGCGGGAGCTGCACCAGGATACCATCGATCTCCTGGGCATTGTTCAGCTTGTCGATCAGCTCCAGCAGCTCCTGCTGCGGGGTATCGGCCGGCAGGTCATAGGAGACCGACTTGATCCCGGCCTCGATGCAGGCCTTGCGCTTGTGCCCCACATAGATCCGTGAGGCGGGATCGTCGCCCACCAGAATGACCGCCAGGCCGGGGGCGCGGAGTCCTTTCCCGACGCGCCTTTCCACCTCCTCCTTGATCTCGTTGCGCACTTTCTCTGCTATGCTCTTGCCGTCGATGATGTTTGCGGTCATGGGGGTCTTCACGTCATTGAAAAGGGCAATTTTCGCATGGGCGGGGGGATCGCGCCAAGTTTCCGGGGAGAAGAGAGCGATGTGGGTGATGGTTATCGAGCTGGGCCTGATTGTGGTCCTGGTGCTGCTGGTGGTCTGGGCGATGCGATCAAGATAGCGGCGGCTACCCGTCGCTCGTCTGCTGCCAGCAAATTGTAGGTGCGGCATGCGGCGGCACTGTCCATGTACTCCACTCCAATACCACGATTGAGCAATGGCGCCACCAGCGCCGGATCGGGGAAGCGCAATCTCTTGCCCGTGCCGAGCAGCACCAGTTCGGGCTCCAGTGCGACAATCTCCTCCAGATGTACCGCCGTAAGTTGGGAGAGATCGGTGGGAGGCCAGTCGGGGACCAGACGCTCCGGGGTGATGATCAGGCTCTGGTGCAGGGTCTCCAGGGCTGCCTCGGAGGGCGGTATTTCATCTTGCGCCGTTTCCAGCTGCCTGGCCAGGGGAACCCTGACCGTAATCTTCCCTTCATCATAGGAGTGGATGATGTAGCCGGAAATGGTATCCAGGTCGATCTTCATGTTCGTCTGCCGTTTCCAAGTCTGCGGGTACGCTTCAATTGACACTCTCCTGGTGCGCCGGTAATGTTAGCAGCTTTGAGTCACATTTCACCGGATTTACTGCATTGATCGAAGAGTTTCCGCGCATCAAGCGTTTGCCTCCCTATGTCTTCAACATCGTCAACGAGTTGAAGGCCAAGGCCCGAGCCCGCGGTGAGGATATCATCGATTTCGGAATGGGCAATCCCGACCAGCCCACTCCGAAGCATATCGTGGACAAGCTGGTGGAAGTGGCACAACGGGACGACACCCATCGCTACTCCGTCTCCAGAGGGATCCCGCGCCTGCGCCGTGCCATCTGCAACTGGTACCTGGAGCGCTATGACGTCGAGCTGGATCCAGAGCGGGAGGCGATCGTCACCATCGGCTCGAAAGAGGGGCTGGCCCACCTGGCACTGGCCACCGTGGGGCCGGGAGATGCGGTACTGGTCCCCAACCCTTCCTATCCCATTCATCCCTATGGCTTCGTGATTGCCGGGGCCGACATCCGCCATGTGCCGCTGGTGCCGGGAGTGGATTTCTTTGCCGAGCTGGAAAAGGCCATCAACGACAGCTGGCCCAAACCGAAGATGCTGGTGTTGAATTTCCCGGGCAACCCCACCACCCAGTGCGTGGAGCTGGAGTTTTTCCGGAAGGTGGTGGAGGTTGCCCGTGAGCACCAGATCTGGGTGGTACACGACATCGCCTACGCAGACATCTCTTTCGATGGTTATCGGGCTCCCTCCATCCTGCAGGTTCCCGGCGCCAAGGAGATTGCGGTGGAGTTCTACACCCTTTCCAAAAGCTACAACATGCCGGGCTGGCGGATAGGCTTCATGTGTGGCAACCCGGTGCTGGTGGAGGCGCTGGCGCGGATGAAGTCCTATCTGGACTATGGTACGTTCACCCCCATCCAGGTGGCGGCCATCACCGCGCTGGAGGGGCCACAGGAGTGTGTGCGCGAGATATCCGACATGTATCAGCGGCGGCGCGACGCCTTGTGCAATGGCCTGAATGCCGTCGGCTGGGAGGTGGAGAAACCCAGGGCCACCATGTTCGTCTGGGCACCCATCCCCGAACCCTATCGACATCTCGGCTCGCTGGAGTTTTCCAAGCGGCTGCTGCAGGAGGCCAAGGTCGCAGTTTCGCCCGGAGTGGGTTTCGGCAATTATGGAGATGACCATGTACGATTCAGTCTCATCGAGAACGAGCACCGCACTCGCCAAGCCATCCGCGGGATACGCGAGATGTTTCGCAAGGATGGGCTGGTAATGCAGAAAAAACAGGGGAGAACAGAGTGAATCCGGTGAAAGCAGGACTGCTGGGATTGGGAACCGTCGGCGGGGGAACGGTGAACGTATTGCGGCGCAATGCCCAGGAGATCGCCCGCAGGGCGGGGCGTGGCATCATCGTCACCCACGCCTCGGCACGGGATCTGAACAAACCCCGGATCTGTGACACGGAAGGGATCCGGCTCACCACCGATCCTGCCGAAGTGGTGGAAGATCCCGAGATTGCCATCGTGGTGGAGCTGATCGGCGGAGAAACCCTGGCGCGCGATCTGGTACTGCGGGCCATCGCCAACGGCAAGCACGTGGTAACCGCCAACAAGGCCCTGATCGCCAAACACGGCAATGAGATCTTCGCAGCGGCACAGGAGAAAGGGGTGATGGTGGCCTTTGA
This sequence comes from Gammaproteobacteria bacterium, assembly GCA_015488495.1. Taxonomy (GTDB): domain Bacteria; phylum Pseudomonadota; class Gammaproteobacteria; order Thiohalospirales; family Thiohalospiraceae; genus DRMK01. The sequence continues at coordinate 3,410 of WFNS01000023.1, forward strand.
GGCGGCGGTGGCCGGCGGGATCCCCATCATCAAGGCGATTCGCGAAGGACTGGCGGGTAACCGCATCGAGTGGCTGGCGGGCATCATCAATGGTACCGGCAATTTCATTCTCACCGAGATGCGTGACAAGGGGCGTGATTTTGCCGAGGTGCTGGCGGAGGCGCAGCGGCTGGGATATGCCGAGGCGGATCCCACCTTCGACGTGGAAGGGATCGACGCGGCGCACAAACTCACCATCCTCGCAGCCATCGCCTTTGGCATTCCGCTGCAGTTCGACGAGGTCTATACCGAAGGGATCGGGCGTGTCAGCGGTACCGATGTGGGTTATGCGGGACAGTTGGGCTATCGGATCAAGCATCTGGGCATCGCTCGCCATACCGGTTCCGGCGTGGAGTTGCGGGTCCATCCGACTCTCATCCCGGAACGGCGGCTGATCGCCAACGTGGACGGGGTCATGAACGCAGTGCTGGTGCAAGGGGATGCCGTGGGGCCGACACTCTACTATGGTGCCGGCGCCGGAGCGGACCCCACCGCTTCTGCCGTGGTGGCCGATCTGGTGGACGTGGTGCGGGCATTGACCTCGGATCCGGAGAACCGCGTTCCCCATCTCGCCTTTCAGCCGGATGCCCTGGTCGATCTGCCCATTCTGCCCATCGAACAGGTGGAGACCGCATACTACCTCCGGATGCGGGCCGCCGACCGCCCTGGCGTGCTGGCCGAGGTGACCCGTATCCTCGGCGACGAGGGGATCAGCATCGAGGCGATGCTGCAAAAGGAGCCTCCCGCCGAAGAGGAGGGGGCTACCATCATCATGCTCACCCAGCGGGTGGTGGAGGCAAACATGGACCGGGCCATCGGGCAGATCCAGGGGCTCGACAGCATCTTGAGCGATGTGATTCGCATTCGTGTGGAATCGTTGGGATAATCAGACAATTTTGGGATATTGATAATGCCATTTCGAGAGAGATATACCGGACTGATCAACAAATATCGCGATCGTCTGCCGGTACACGACGATACCCGGCTGATCAGTCTGGGAGAGGGAAACACGCCCCTGATCCGCCTGAACAACATCCCCGGCATACTGGAGAGGGAGGTGGACATCTACGTCAAGTACGAGGGGCTCAACCCCACCGGTTCCTTCAAGGATCGCGGCATGACCATGGCGGTCACCAAGGCGGTGGAAGAGGGCAGCCGGGCCATCATCTGTGCTTCCACCGGCAACACCTCCGCGTCGGCGGCCGCCTACGCCGCGAGGGCCGGAATCACCGCCTTCGTACTGATCCCGGATGGCAAGATCGCCCTCGGCAAGCTGGCGCAGGCGATGATGCACGGAGCGGTGGTCGTTCAGATCGAGGGCAACTTCGATGCCGGAATGCAGCTGGTCAAGGAGGTGGGAGAGACCGAGCCGGTGACCATCGTCAACTCCATCAACCCGTACCGGATCCAGGGGCAAAAGACCGCCGCCTTCGAGATCATCGAGGAGCTGGGCAGTGCGCCCGATTACCACTGTCTGCCGGTGGGCAACGCCGGCAACATCACGGCCCACTGGATGGGTTATTGTGAGTATCACGAACATGGCATCGTCAACAACCGGCCGGTGATGGTGGGGTATCAGGCGGCCGGTGCGGCCCCTTTCATCCGGGGGGCGATGGTGGACGATCCGGAGACGGTGGCCACCGCCATCCGCATCGGCCACCCCCAGAGCTGGGAGAAGGCATGGCGGGTGAAGGAGGAGTCCGGGGGATGGTTCGAGGCCTGCTCCGACGAGGAGATCCTGGCGGCCCAGAAGCTGCTGGCGGAGAAGGAAGGAATCTTCTGCGAGCCGGCTTCCGCCACCTCCCTGGCCGGCGCCATGCGCAACGTCCGCAACGGGACCATCCCGGAAGGAAGCCGGATCGTCTGCACCCTCACCGGGCACGGCCTGAAGGACCCCGATACCGCCATCGAACAGAGCAAGGGGGGTGCCATGGTGACGGTGGCGGCCAGGCTCGATTCGGTGCGCGAGGCGATACTGGAACATCTCTGAGCGAGCGGAACCGTCCTGCACCGACAGAAGGCACGAAGGTGGCGGTCTCCCGTCGCAACCCCGATGGCTGCGCCCTGTCGTTTCGACCATGAAGCAAGCGGACCGGAATCCACGACGTCTTACCCTGCTGGTTCCCGCACTGGAGCTGCCATTGGATGCCGCCCTGCGGCCCGGTGACGGAGAGCCGGGGGGCAGCCCTCTGCTGCAGACCATGCTCTCCCGCGCGGGGGCCGAGGCGACGGAAAAGGGGCTGGAGGCGCAGCTGTTCCAGCTGTTTGGGGTCGAAAAGGCTGCGGGGAACGATTTGCCGGTCGCCGCCGTGACCTATCCCTACGATGGGGGGAACCGGCCGGGTTGGCATCTCCGTTGCGATCCAGTGCATCTGGTTCCGGGCCATAACAGCCTGCTGCTGGCAGGCAGTGAGGATCTGGACATCTCGCCCGAGGAGAGTGCCGCGTTCATCGAAGAGCTCGGGCGTCTCTATGGCGATCGAGGGTGGCACTTCGAGGCCCTGCATCCCCATCGATGGTATCTCACCCTGCCGGAACCCCCCTCGTTGCAGACCCATCCGCTGCCAACCGTACGGGGCCACTCCATAGAACACCATCTGCCGCTCGGAGAGGATGCTCCCCGGTGGCACACCCTGCTGGCGGAGATCCAGATGGTCCTGCATGCCAGCCCCCTCAACCGGCGGCGTGAGTCGTCCGGCAAGCCGATCGTCAACAGTCTCTGGTTCTGGGGCGGTGGTCCTCCTCCCCGTTGCGGGGCGGTTTCCTGGAGCAGGGTATGGAGTGACGAACCGCTGGGCGGGGGGCTTGCCGAAATAGTGGGCCTCCCTCACTCACCCATGCCCCGGAGTGCCATGCAATGGTTGCGGCAGGCCGGGCCCGGGGCGCATCTGCTGGTGCTGGACGAGGCGCGCTACATCCCCCGTTTCGGCCCTCTGGAGCAGTGGCTGCGGTACCTCGGACAACTGGAGGCGACCTGGTTCTCGCCGCTGCTTGCCGCATTGAAGCAGGGCGAGCTGGAGGAGCTGGAGCTGTTCGCCGGGAGCGGACACCGCTTTCGGATCACACGCCGGAGTCTGCGTCGCTGGTGGCGGAGGCGTCGCCCACTGGAGGTGTTGTTGCGTGACGGACGGTGACTCCGGCATCCCCTCCCGACGCAAATGGATGCGTCGTCTTCTGGAGCTGTCGTTGGTTCTGGGACTCCTCGTCGCGGTGCGCGCCTGGCAGCAGTGGGGCGTCGCCACCGGTCC
>WFNS01000024.1 GCA_015488495.1 Gammaproteobacteria bacterium
CTGGAGAGTGCCACTGTCCGGAGAACGACCCGGTATAGCTCTCGAAGTTGGTCATACCGTAATCGAAGTCGAGCATCGGATTCTTGGGATAGCCGGAGATCACCGATTCCCGGACTCCGAATCGCCGCTCGTAGTCATGGAGGATGCGCCATTCCTCCGCGCTGAATGCCGACTTGTTCTCCGCCGTCTCGTCCCACAGACCGGCGTCCGTGAGGATGATGGCGTTGTAATGGCCGTGTTCTCCCGAGAACAGCCTGGCCGCGGTAAGTGTTTCGCTGCGGGCATTGAGTATGTGGTAAGGGGTGCCCAGCCGTTCATGTAGCCCTTTCATCAGGGCGAGTTGCGAGTCTTCCTCTTCGCTGCCGGTGGAGATGATCAGTGTGCGGAGATCCAGGCGCGGGCCACTCGGCTCCACTGCCCCTTGGGTGGATGCCCCGGGAAGGGGTGATTTTTTCCCTACTTGATCAGTCTGGCATCCGGTGAGCAGCAGGATAAACGGGGCCGTCACGAGAAGGAGAATCTGACCCATGGATTTGGTTGCCGGGTGGATAAAGTGTAAGCTCATGACCTGTCTGTGCATTAAGGTAACCATTGGTCCAGCATCTACTATCGTCCAGCACCGTTTTTGTTTGACGACTAGATGAGCGGATGCGTCCGCGCATGGCAAGCCGCCTGATTATACAGAAGATGATGATATTCCAGAAAACCTGGCCCCTTATCCTGGCATGTTCGTTGATGTTCGCGTGCAGTTCCACTCCTCCCCTGGGGGATCCGGAGATGCCCTATCCTCCCGCCCGGGCGCCGAAGGTGGGGGAGATCCTGCACGTTCCCACCGGCGTCTTCGTGACCGAGGCACAGATGCTCGATGCGGCTACCGATGCGAGGATCGTCTATGTGGGTGAGACCCACGACAATCCGGCCTCCCACCGGCTGGAGCTGACTCTGTTGAAGGCGCTCGCGGAACGCTACCCTCGCAAAGTGGCGCTGGGAATGGAGATGCTGACTCCGGAGCAGCAGCCCATACTCGACAAATGGGTCGCCGGTAAACTTTCGGAGAAAGAGCTGCTGGAGCAGAGCCGATGGTACGAGATCTGGCGCATGGATTTCGACTATTACAAGGCGCTGTTTCACTTCTGCCGGGAGAACGGGATCCCCATCATCGGTCTCAATGCCACCCGGAAACAGGTGGAAGCGGTGGCCGGTGACGACCTGTCGAAGCTCGATGAGGCGCAGCGAGCCGGGATTCCGAAGCTGGACATGACCGATCCCTACCAGCAGGCGCTGGTGAAGGCGGTCTATGGGGGACACGCCCACGGGGGCGGCAGCGAGGCGCGTTTTCTGCGGGTGCAGACCTTGTGGGACGAGACCATGGCGGCCAACGTGGCTCGCTATCTGTCCAGTCCCGAAGGAAGCGGCAGGCGGATGCTGGTCATCGCCGGCGGGCACCATGTGAGTTATGGTGTCGGGATTCCGCGGCGGGTGTTTCGCAGGTTGCCGGTTTCCTATGTGCTGGTGGGCAACGAGGATATCGAATATGCCGAGGGTAAGGGCGACAAGGTGATGGATGTCACCCTCCCCAGCATGCCCATGCCACCGTACGATTACATCGTTTACACCAAATACGAGCGGCTGCCCAAGCGGCAGGTGCGGCTGGGGATATTGCTGGGTGAGGGCGAAAAGGGAGTGGAGATCAAAGGGGTACTCCCCTCCTCACCAGCTGCCAAGGCGGGCCTGCGGAAGGGGGACTTCATTCGTGACATCGATGGGGAGGTGGTGACCAAGAGCTTCGATGTGATCTATGTCGTCAAGCAGAAGCAGCCGGGAGACGAGGTGGTGCTGACGGTGGAGCGAGATGGAAAGCGGGAGGTGGTGACGGTACGTTTCGAATCGGGCAAGAAAGACTCGGCGGGGCAATCTCACGGGAGAGGGGATTGATCCGAATGCTTTGAAGAACACGGTGATGGCGCCGGGAGCATCTTCCGGAGGCAGGGCGCTTCAGCCATACGTCACTCCGTCGAGCCCCCTCATGCCGCACTTCTTTCCTGCCAGCCGGCAGGCGGAACGGAGAGCGTCGTCGAGCCGCTCTCCGCGCAGCAGACCGTCGATGATGCCGGCGTTGAATACATCGCCCGCCCCTGTGGTGTCCACCACCTGCGGTGGGGGGCAGGCGGGGCTGGTGAGCGGGGTTCCCTTTTCGTCCACCGCCATGGCGCCCTTTTCCCCCCACGCAC
>WFNS01000025.1 GCA_015488495.1 Gammaproteobacteria bacterium
TCGCCCTCTCCCGGCTGCCACAGGGTTGAGCGGCCCAGCAACTCGTAACCGGGCAGCAGAGGGGTGAGCGCATCGTACTCGGCCAGGGCTTTGAGTTGCCGGGCGGTGATGCCGCCACTGATGGCAGCCAGCCCTTTTAGCAGAGGCAGTGCCAGACGATGGAGCTGGAGGGCCTCCCCTTCCCGTGCCAGCCGTTCCACCTCCCGTGCCACCAGGCTTTCGATGATCTGGCCGCCGCTGAGGCTCGTGGCGCTGGGCTCTTCAAAAAGATTGGCAGTGTAAGCAAGCACAAAAAGGGGCTGGCGGTGAGTTTTATGCAGCGCCAACCACTGGCTGAAGGCGTCTTGATCGATGGGTGGTGAAGCATCTGCCCGTTGACGTAACTGACAGATGCGGGTCCAGGCCGCCTCAAACAGTTGCCAGGCAAGCTGTTCCTCTTCGAGGACCGCCAGTGCCAGCGCTGGCGCAGCCAGGTAACGAAGGGATGCGCCCATTTGCTCGAGCAGCGCCGAACGGCGACTCAGCAGCAAGATACGCAGCGGGGCCGTGGGCTCCTCCAGCGCCTTGATCCCCTCCAGCAGTTGCCGCACCTGTTCGGGCTGCTGCTCGGGGTAATCCATCACCAGCAGGGTGCCCTGCTCACCCAGCCGGAAACCGCTACTGCAATTCAGACCGGCGAGCTGCCCCGCCTCCCAGCCCTGTTGGCGCAGCCTCACTGCCAGCTCGAAGGCAAGCCGCGTCTTGCCCACGCCCCCTTCACCGTGAATCAGTTTCACGCTGATGCGGGGCCCCTTCTTCGCCCACTGTTCCAGCTCACCGAGCGTCTTTTCGCGACCGATGAGCGGCGTAAGCTGGCTCTGCCAGATCAACAGAGAGTCGATACTGCCGGTCAGACTGTTGGGTTTGAAGGGGATGGTGAGAGAGGTTTCAACCGGACCGTAGTGAACATTGATGTTCTGGTTGTTGTCGCCCGCGATGAGGATACCGTGGCACTGCCCGGCTTTTATCGAACGCCCGTTGCCAAACATGTCAACCCTCTCCCCGCGGAAACCAGCAAGCAAGTAGCCCGGATGGAATGAAATGGAATCCGGGAGGTGCGGAGAGGCGATCTCCCCGGATTCCGCTGCGCTGCATCCGGGCTACCTGTTTTTAGCAATTGCAGCCTGCCCAACATATCAGCTCCCTCCCCGTGGTAACCAATAGGCCAGCGCGGTAATCAGCGGGCCTGCCAGCGTCGCCAGCCATGCGATGGCCGCAGCGATCTTTTTCCACAGCGGCGTGGCGGGTGTTTCAGGTTGAGACTGGTTAACCTGGGCGGAGATATTCTGGTTGCCGTCTCCGGCAATAAAAACACCATTGCTGTCTTTGACCCGCAGTACCCGCCGCTTTGATCGGCGCAGGGCAAACAGCGCCAGCAACCCACAGACAAACAGCAGCGTGGCGATGAGGACTGTCGTTGTATTTTGGAGCTCCATAATCCCCCCCCAAGGCGACGAAGCAGATGACGAAAGGCTAACTTACTCCATTAACCTCCGGCGGACAAACCAAATCGATGGGGTCAGAGTCGTTGATTTTTCCTGAGCTCCCGGTATCTCGCGGATTTTCGGTCCCCTCCCCGCAGCAGGGGAGATGCACGGCGCCCGGTTCGCCTCTCTATCCGCTTCCTGAAACCCTCTCCGCCCAACACCCAGGACTTGTTGACCGCATCCCAAATCTCCTTGAGCTTGTATTCGGCAATCGCCTCGTCGAACAGGGCTCGGTAGGCATTCCGCCTTCGCACCTCCGTCTTTCCCAATGACAAATAGCAGGCATGGGGCGTTATCAGCTCTATGGGCTTTCCCAAGGCGTTTCTCCGGTAGCTCGACCAGGGGTATCCCCCAGGCTCAGCCACCATCCCGGCACGGACGGGGTTGAGTTCGATGTAGCGGCTGACGGTGAGAAAATAGTTCTCGCTATCCACCAGGCAGGACTTGAAGCGCCCCTCCCATAGCGTGCCGCTGCGGCCATGGCGCTGGTTCACATAGCGAACATAGTAGCGACCAAGGGATTGAATCAACCGGCTCACCCCGTCCGCCTCCCCGGCTGTCAACTGTGGAGTGCCGGCCCAATCGGGACTATCGAACAGTTGCTGGAAGAATCATTCACTGCCAGAGCTGCCATATCTGGATAAAACGGGAGTTTATTCTTCCGGTTTCTGGAGCGGACTTTGTTGTGTAGTAGAAGTCGAATAACCGTTTCGTGAAAGAGGTCACATTGAAGATTCTAGTGACGGCTTACCATGGGGCTAATAACAATAAATAAACAAGCACTCCAATCGGATCGACTGCCTGTTCAGATCGCCTCCATCTCAAACTTGCTGCGTGAGTGGAAGGAGGCTTCCCCTCTCCCAGAGGGAATTGATTGGAGGGGAGCTGAAATGGTTTATTCATTATCTGAAAGTGAACTTGTATTCGGAACGGCCATGTATGAGCAAGCGCAGCTTGCCGGACAGGATGTGTTCGAGGTGGAGTGTCAAGAATGAATTATTTGAAAGCCGGTATACGCACTAGCGGTTCGAACAGGATTTTCGGTCGAATTTCCCGCTGTACCGGCATTCTCCCCCTGCTGTTGCTTCTCGCTGCCGGGACTGCGCAGGCAAAGCCCGATGTGACTTTCGTCGATCAGACCGGCCTTGCGGCGGTGGATATTCCCGCAACCTTTGCCCAGGTGTTCGCGCCGGGCGATGTTCCTGCTGGCTTGAGTGTGACAGTGAATGTGGGTGGTAATCCGCTGCCGACCCAGGTGGACGACAAGGCCGTTCACCCTGATGGTTCCCTGCGCCATGCGGTCATTACGACACGCTTGCCGACACTGGGAGCCGGGCAGTCTCTTGCGGCGGAGATCGTGACTTCCGACCCGGCCGTGAATGGCCCGGCCGTCAGCGCAGCGGAGTTGCTGGCAACCCCTTTCGACACCGTCATCGAGCTGACCCTGGATGGCGCCGTCTATACGGCCTCGGCACGTGATGCACTGCTGGCCGACAGCAGCCGGCGGTGGCTCGAGGGGCCGCTGGTAACGGAGTTTATGCTCCGCCGCGCCTTCGCTACGGCAGATGGCTCCATGCATCCACATCTGATGGCGCGTTTCGACGTACGTGCCTACCAGGGCCTGGAGAGCGTGCGCGTGGATGTCATCGTCGAGAACAACTGGACCTATGTGCCGGACCCTCGCAACTTCACCTATGATGTGCGCGTACTGGTTGGCGGGGCCGAGGTTTACAGCCTGTCCCGACTTACCCATTACCGGCACGCTCGCTGGCACAAGGTCTTTTGGTGGGGCAAGGAGCCCGGCATCTATACCCGCCATGACACGCGCTACCTTCAGGCTACACAGGCCGTGCCGCATTACGACCCCGAACTCACCATCCCCGAAGATGTGCTCGAGGAGCAGGGCCAGGTCCAATATACGCCCATGAGCAACGTCGAAATCAACGACTATATGCCGGAAGCCGGCGCCGACAAAGGAATCGGGCCGCTGCCACGCTGGGCCGCCCGCTACCTGATCAGTGGCGATCCGCGCGCCTATCACGGCGTGCTGGCAAATGGCGATGCCGGCGGTTCTTATGCCGCCCACTACCGGGACATCGATACCGACCTGCCGGTTTCCCTGGATGATTATCCCTATGTCACTGGCGACAAGCGGCAATACCCCAAGGATCATATCGTCGCACTTTGCGAGACCGACTGCGCCTCGCCGCTCACCAGGGATACGGCCCATCAGCCCTCCATTGCCTTTCTTCCCTACCTGCTCACCGGTGATCATTACTATCTGGAAGAACTGCTGTTCTGGGCCAATGGCAACCTGATTTCCTCCAGCATCGGCACCCGGGAGGGCAGCAAGGGGATACTCCGTGGCCAGCAGGTGCGGGGCCAGGCCTGGTCCCTGCGCACCCTGGCACAGGCGGCCTACATCACGCCGGATGCCCATCCCATGAAGGCGTATTTCAATGAAAAGTTGCAGAACAACATCGATTACTACCTCGATCTATATGCGAACAACCCCGCTGCCAACAAGCTGGGGGCCCTGCCGCATCACAACGACCTGGATACCGCCGCGCCCTGGATGGATGATTTTTTTACCTGGGCGGTAGGTTATACGGTCGAACTGGGCTACAGTGATTTCCTGCCCATGTTGGCCTGGAAATCGAAGTATCCCGTGGGGCGCATGGCCTCGCCGGGCGATGAGTTCTGCTGGATCTTCGGTGGTGTCTACCAACTGGCCATCGGCGTTGCCGGCGACAAGACGGACCCCGCCAACTGGTTCCAGAGCCTGAATGAGGTTTACCTCAACAACTTCGGCAACCGGCAGAACAGCGACGGTGTGTATGTCAGGGACATGCCCTGTGCGGGACAGGAAATGGCTGACTGGCTGGCGGATTTCGATCGCAACAGGTCCAGCTATCTGCCCGGCGAGATGTACGGCTACTCCGACTCCCCGGTCGGCTACCCGGCCAACCTGCAGCCCGCCCTGGCAGTGGCGGTGGACCATGGCATTGCCAACGCCGGCCTCGCCTGGCAGCGCCTGATCGATCGGGCAAAATTCCCCGACTACTCTTCCAACCCCCAGTTTGCCGTCACGCCACGGTCGCTGGCGGCGGATTACAGCGGTCCGCTGGTCAGCTTTTCAGCCAGCGCCATCACCGTTGACCCGGGCAACA
>WFNS01000026.1 GCA_015488495.1 Gammaproteobacteria bacterium
CAGGGATTCCACTGGGTGACGGGAGAGTTCGGTTCGGATCGCCTCGCCGAGCGTGTCGGAGTGGTGTCCCGAGGGCTTCCACCGGGGTATCGTTCGGAGATCTCGCTGGCCGTTGGAGAGTGGGTGAGCAGCATGGCACAGGTGCTGGGGCGAGGGGTGATCCTGCTGATCGACTATGGCTTTCCGCGTCAAGAGTATTACCATCCGCAGCGCGCCGATGGTACCTTGATGTGTCATTATCGGCACCGCGCCCATCCGGATCCATTGATTCTGCCGGGTTTGCAGGACATCACCGCCCACGTGGATTTTACGGCACTGGCGGAGGCCGCGCTGGAAGCCGGGCTGGAGCTCTACGGCTATACCACCCAGGCCCACTTCCTGCTCGCAAACGGGCTGGACAGGATGATGGAGGAGGGAGGCGATGAGCCGTTGGCGCAACTCCAGTTGAGCCAGCAGATCAAGACGCTCATCCTGCCGGAGGAGATGGGAGAGCTGTTCAAGGTGATGGGGATCGGAAGAGGGCTGGAGGGGCGGCCCCTCGCTGGATTCCGGTTTCACGACATGCGCGGAAAATTATAGACTGTCGATAATCGTCCTGACGGCCACTGCGCAGCCATTTCCGGGGTTTGCGCGTCACCGGGTGATACAACCAAATCCAAAGGAAAAAAGGGGGGAACTGAATGGATCTGATACAGATTGTCGTGCTGGCGGTCATGCAGGGACTGACCGAGTTTCTGCCCATCTCCAGTTCGGCACATCTTATTCTGGTACCGGTGCTGACCGGCTGGCGGGATCAGGGACTGGCGTTCGATGTGGCGGTCCACCTGGGCACCCTGGTGGCAATCGTATGGTATTTTCGTCAGGAGCTGGTGGTGATGGCACGGGAGTGGGTTGCGTCGCTGCGCGGTGGAGCGGGCACCCTCAACAGCCGGCTGGCGTGGTGGGTGTTGTGGGGGACCGTTCCGGCGGGGTTGGCCGGTCTGGCATTCAAGGATTTCATCGAAACCGAGTTGCGCTCCCCTCTGGTGATTGCCACCACCACCATTCTGTTCGGCCTGTTGCTCTGGTGGGCGGACCAGCGTGGGAAGCGCAAACGGGACGAGTACTCGCTCGGCTGGCGGGACGTCCTGCTGATCGGCTGTGCCCAGGCGCTGGCCCTCATTCCCGGTACCTCCCGCTCCGGTATCACCATGACCGCCGGTCTCGCGCTCGGCTTGACGCGCGAAGGGGCGGCCCGCTTCTCCTTTCTGCTCTCCATCCCCATCATCCTGCTGGCCGGGGGGGTAGAGACCCTCGATTTGGTTCGCGGGGAGGGGTCGGTGGAATGGACCGCGCTGTTGCTGGGGACGCTGTTCTCCGCGGTCAGTGCCTACCTCTGTGTACACTGGTTCCTCAAGCTGCTGGAGCGGATGGGGATGTTGCCCTTCGTCATCTACCGGTTGCTGCTGGGCATGTTTCTGTTTCTGGTGTTCCTGTGAGTCATGAGTGATCGTTCGATGCCGCTGAGATACCGGCCCCTCTGGCTGGCGGTTGGCTGGCTGCTGGTGGGGTTGGTGATCTACCTGTCGCTGACGCCGAGGCCGCTGGAGTTGCAGGTGGAGCATGGAGACAAATATTCCCATCTGCTGGCCTATTTCGTGTTGATGGGCTGGTTCCAGCAGCTCTATCCGAGTTCTCTCGGCCGGCTGTTGTTGCTGGTGCTGTTCGTGGGGATGGGAACCGCTATCGAGTTCCTGCAGGGGATGAGCGGCGTGCGCTTTTTCGATCCGGCAGACATGTTGGCCAACGCCCTCGGCGCTCTGCTGGCCTGGTCGCTGGGCTGGACCGGTTTCCATACCTTGCTGTATCGCTTCGAGGGGCGGCTGGTTCCCAAACGGTGATCCGGTTGGTTCAGCGAGCGTTCCAGTATCTAAGGGCCGATTTCCGGTAGGATTGGGGCTCTGAAACGCCCTGTTTCCCGAGACGAAAACGGATGGCGCCGAGGCGGGCGGTGTCCAGCAGGTGGATCCCCCTTCTGGAGTAGCGCTCCACCACCTTTGGATGGGGGTGGTGGAATCGGTTACGGTAGCCCACCGGGAACAGCACATAATCGGGATCCACGGCGTCGATGAAACGCGGTGAAGAGGAGCTCTTGCTGCCGTGATGGGGGGCGACGAGCAGATCGGCGGCCAGATCGACGGGGGAGGCGCGCAGCAGGCGTCGCTCCGCCTTGCGCTCGATGTCGCCGGTGAGCAGCAGGCTGGCACCGGGGCTCTCCACTTTGAGAACGCAAGAGGCATTGTTTCCCGAGCCGGTCCCGCCTGCAGGCGGGTGCAACAGGGTGAAACGGATGCCATCCCAGCTCCACGAATCCCCCTGCCGGCACGGTTCGGCCTTAGCCCCGAACCGCTCCGGAACCGAGGTGAGCAGCCGCCCGGGCGGGTATTCCCGCAGCAGGGATCGAACTCCACCGATGTGATCGTTGTCACCGTGTCCCACCATCAGCAGATCGAGGGAGCGGATCCCCTGCTGTCGAAGGAAGGGGATCAACACGGCCTTGCCGGTATCGAACCGGTCACTGAACTTCGGCCCGGTGTCATAGACCAGAGTGTGGTTCCGGGTCTGTACCACCGCCGCCAGCCCCTGGCCCACATCCAGCAGGGTGAACCAGGCCTCCTGCGCGGGTGGCCGTGCCGGTGCATTCAATGCCAGGGGCAACAGCCAGCCGATCCCCACCCAGCGGGCCGGTACTCCGCGGGGTGCCAGCAGCCAGAGGAGACCCACCACCGCGGCCAGCAGCGTCCACGCCTCCACCTCGGCCGCAGGTCGCCATTGCAGCGACTCCAGTTCTGCCAGCCACTCCAGAATCGGCCAAAGCCAGTCCAGCAGATTGGCGGCCTGAAGCAGCAGCCAGCCGCCCGCCGGGGGATGGAGGAGCAAAAGGAGCGTGCCGAGCAGTGCCAGCGGGACCACGGTCAGGCTCACCCAGGGAATGGCGACGAGATTGGCCAACGGTGCGCTCAATGGTGCCTGCTGGAAGAAAAACAGCAGTAGCGGCAGCAGACCGAGAGAGACCACCCATTGCACGCGCCCCCACTGCCTCCACCCCCTGTTCTTTTCCAGTCGTCCACTCGCCCCATAGAGAATGACGGCCACGGCGCCAAAGGAGAGCCAGAATCCGGGAGAGAGGACCGCCAGGGGGTCGAGCAACAATACGCCACCCAGAGCCAGGGCAAGGGAGTGGGACGGAGTGCTCTGGCGCTGCAGAAAGATGGCCCCCATCACCACCGCTACCATGATCAGGGCGCGCTGCGTGGGCACCGAGAAGCCGGCCAGTGCGGCATAGCCCGTTGCCGCCAGCAGGGCGGCGAGTGCGGCGGCGCGGGGTGCGGCAAGCCACAACGGCGCCCGGCCCAGCAAGGACCACAGGCGGCGTGCCAGGAAAAAGATCAGGCCGGCGACGAGCCCCACATGCAGGCCGGAGATGGCCATCAGGTGGTTGGTTCCAGTGAGGGTCAGGACTTTCCACCGTTCATCATCGATGGCATCGCGGTCACCAATGGTGAGGGCGGTGATGAGAGGGGCCTGCGGATGCTTCTCCAGGTGTTCCCCTATCCGTCGTCGAAGGTGCTGGCGCAGGCGATCGACGGGGCGCGAGTACCATTCGCTGGAGAGATGGGTCTGGGGCGCCTTGGTCCGTATGTAACCGGTGGCGTTGATCCCTTGCTGGAACAGCCACTTTTCATAGTCGAATCCCCCCGGGTTCATGAAACCGTGGGGCCGTTTGAGACGTACGGTGAGTCGCCACCGATCCCCGACCACCAGCTGCGGACTTTCCCGGCCATACCAGCTCAACAGTACGCTACGTGGTGTGGTCGATGGATGGTCGTCGTGGTGCAGTTTCGTCACCTCGAACCGGAAGCGGGCGCGGTGCGGTTGCTCTTCCACCAGTGAGGCGATGGTTCCTTCCAGGATGACATCCTCTCCTTCCAGGTTTGCAGGAAGGTTGTGCCCCAGGATCCAGGTGGCATGCAGCAAGGCCCACAGAAAGCCGGCCAGGGCCATCATGGGCAGACGAAGTATTCGCCAGCGGATGGCGAGGGGAAGCAGCAGGGTGGTGAGTAACCAGTAGCGCTCGGGCAGTTCGACGCATTGCTGAAACAGAAGGATACCGGAAAGGAAGAAAAGTACGGCTGCGCGCATTCTCGCCGGGGGACTGTTCTCTGTATCTCTATCGTTTGTCTTGGTGGCTCTTCACCTGATCGTGTGGGTAAAACGGCAAATCATCCTTGACAGGCAGAATGCACGCCACATACTCGGCATGAGGGGATTGGGGCTGTCTGGCTGGAGACCACCGGACATCCACTATCTGTGGGAATGGCAAGTGATCCGGTTATCCCAAAGTGTCCCCAATCCCCTCATGCCGACCATCTTCCGGCGTGCATTCTGCCTGTCAAGGACGAAGGCGCTACGCGGTGATTTACCGTTTTACCCACACGATTTGGTGAAGGCCCGTCTTGGTAAGGGCTTCCGCGGCCGATGGTAGTGGTATTAGAATAAACCGTTTGCTACGGACCGTCCCGCTGAATGCCCAAAAGATTCATCAAACGTTATCTGCCGGATCACCGCCGGATCCGGGAGCACAAGCATCTGCGGGTGTTCGGTACCCGATTGCACGATCCCAATCTCTGGCATCTCAATCGCCGTTCAGTGGCGGGCGCCTTTGCCGTGGGGCTCTTTTGTGCCTTCCTGCCCATCCCGATGCAGATGGTGGTGGCTGCGGCGGCGGCCATCGTGTTCCGGGTCAATCTGCCGGTCTCCGTGGTTCTGGTCTGGATCACCAATCCATTGACCATGGCCCCCATCTTCTACTTTGCCTATCGGTTGGGCGCGTGGGTGATAGGACAACCTTCGCAGGTGGTTCCTGCCGGCTTTTCATTCGAACAGCTGCTCGACGGGCTGGGGGCGGTCTGGTTTCCCCTGCTGCTGGGTTGTTTTCTTCTGGGCTCCGTCAGCGCGGTGGTCGGCTACTTTGGCGTCCGTGGTTTGTGGCGGCTATATGTGATTCGCCAGTGGCGCAGGAAGCGGCGGCGGTCGGGGGAGCAATGAGCGGAGGTTTTGCCGCGGGAGTGTGGATGACGGGGCTTCGCTCCCAGTCGATGGTGGCCACCGCGGTCTTCAGGTCGAGATAGTCGTGGTCATCGAGTACTGCTTCCAGTTTGGCCAGTGCGCCGCGAAGGCCCACGTAGGACTTGAATTTCCGTATCGGTGACAGCTCCTCGATGACCGGCTGAGCGGCGTCGAAGTCCCGGGGGTGGAAGTAGGTCATTACATAGTCCGCCTCACCGAACCAGCGGCGCAGCAACCACAGCGGTAGGATGCGGAAGTATCCGCCGCCGGAAAAGATCACAGGCCTGCCGAAGAGGGAGCGGGTGTTGATCGGCAGTTCCTTGATGATTCCGCTGGAGGTCTGCACCAACGCAGGCCCGCTGGCGCCGAAGTCGGGAAATCCGCCATGCGCCCGCGGGGCAGGGAAGATGGAGCTGTCCACCTCGATCCCCTCTTCGGCCAATATCTCGAAGAACCACGGGCAGCCACGGGTGACGGAGAACCCCGGCGCGCGGTAACTGGTCACTCTCTTCCCCGTGGCGTCCTCGATGGCGTGGAGGGCGTCCCGGAGGTCGGCCCGGAACTGCTCCGGAGTCTGTTCATAGATCAGTTGATGCATGTGGGAGTGGCAGCCGATCTCATACCCCCGGTCGGCGACCTTGCGTACTATCCCCGGGTATTTGTGTGCCACCCACCCCAAGCAGAAGAAGGTTGCCGGTTGCTGCTTGCGCTCGAGCAGGTGCAGGATACGGTCCATGTTCTCTTCGATACGCGGGGAGTAACGGCTCCACTCCCGCTCGGTGCGGGTGGCTTTGTGGTCCAGGATATGGAACCACTCCTCGATGTCGAAAGTCAGGATCTTCATTATTGCAATACGTCGAATGTCTTCAATGTCAGGTCGCTGTAATCTGCATCGGGTCTGCTACACAATCCCATGAATGGGTCGAATGACTGACACTCCCTTTACTTTTCGGCAACCCGTGTCCCTCGTGTCCATGAAAACATAGTCGGATGGCCGCTTATCTTTCTATAGTCAAATTTTCGCCGTTCGTTGAGCAAGTTTATGAGATATTTACATTCTGTTCGTTAATGGCTTTTGTGATTTGGTCTCATTCTAGATTGGTTACCGGATGTGCGCAAGGATTCCTTCCAGCTCTTCCAGGCTGTTGTAATGGATGGTCAGCTTGCCCTTGCCCCGACTGGTGTGTTGCACCTTGACCGGTGCCCCCAGTTTCTCCGCCAGCTCTTCCTGCAGTCGCCGAACGTCGGGATCCGGTGAGTTCGGCGCGGTCTGCTTGCGGCTTCCCGCCACCATGCGCCGCACCAGCCGTTCCGTTTCCCTGACGGACAGTCGCTTGCTCTCCACCAGACGTGCGGCCTCACTCTGCTGCTCTCCCGACAGGGCCAGCAGGGCGCGGGCATGTCCCATCTCGATGTCCCCGTTCTCCAGCAGGCGCTTGACGTCCTCGTTGAGAGAGAGCAGGCGCAGCAGGTTGCTCACCGCGGCCCGGGAACGGCCCACCGCTTCCGCGGCCTCCTGGTGAGTGAGACTGAACTCGTCGATCAGGCGTTGCAGGGCCTGCGCCTCCTCCATCGGGTTCAGCTCTTCCCGCTGGATGTTCTCGATCAGGGCCATGGCGATGGCAGCCTGATCCGGAACCTGGCGGATGATGGCCGGGATCTCGTGCAGCCCGGCCAGCTGGGCCGCCCGCCAGCGACGTTCCCCGGCGATGATCTCGTAGCGCCCCGGCGTCTCCAGCTCCCGAACCACGATGGGCTGGACCACCCCTTGGGAGCGAATGGAGTTGGCCAGCTCTTCCAGCGCATCGCCATTCATCCCGGTACGGGGCTGATAGCGCCCTCTCTGCAGCAAGTCGATGGGAAGCGAGCGCAGCTCCCCGTCCAGCTCGTCTGCCGATTCTTCCTTCTTCGCCGTCGGCCGTGGGGTGCCGGAGCTGCCCAGCAGTGCATCCAGCCCCCGGCCCAGGCCTCGTTTTCTAGCTGCCATGATTTACTCTCTCCTCCTCTTCGCGGGTCCGTTCGGTCGGGGGTTTTTCCTTGCGGAGCATCTCTCCGGCCAGGGCCAGATAGGCCTGCGCCCCCTTGGAGTATTTGTCGTAGATCAGCGCCGGTACACCGAAACTGGGCGCCTCCGCCAGCCGTACGTTGCGCGGGATCACCGTCCGGTAGACCAGATCGCCGAAGTGCTCGGTCAACTGGGCGGAGACCTCCATGGAGAGACGATTGCGCGGATCGAACATGGTTCGCAGCAGGCCGGCGATGTGCAGGTGGGGGTTGAGTGACTCCCGAATCTGTTCCACCGTCTCCAGCAGGGCGGACAGCCCCTCCAGTGCATAATATTCGCACTGGGCCGGGATGATGACGCTGTCGGCGGCCACCAGAGCGTTGACGGTCAGCATGTTGAGCGAGGGGGGGCAGTCGATGAAGATGTAGTGATACTCCTCCCGCACCGCCATCAACGCCTGCCGGAGCGCCTGCTCCCGCTGCCCCGACTCCAGCAGCTGCACCTCGGCCGCGGTCAGATCGCTGTTGCAGGGGAGCAGATCATATCCCCCCTCCTCGGAGACGGTGATCACCTCTTCAATCGGCTGGAGCCCGAGCAGGACGTCATAGGTGGAATGTTCCAGCGCATTCTTGTCGGTGCCGCTTCCCATGGTGGCGTTGCCTTGGGGATCGGCGTCCACCAGCAGCACCCGGCGCTTGGTGGCGGCCAGGGAGGCGGCCAGATTGACGCTGGTGGTGGTCTTTCCCACGCCCCCCTTCTGGTTGGTTATCGCGATGATCTGTCCCATGGCCTGTTCAGGGTTCCTTCCGGACGACGACGGCGTAACGCTCGCCTTCTGCGCCGGGTATCTCGAGCCGCTCGGTTGCCGTGATGGTAAAGCCAGACGGCAGCTCTGTCATCTCCTGCCGCACATTTTTCCCCTTCAACGCCACCACCTGTCCACCGGTCGCCAGCAGATGTGCGGTCTCCCGCAACAACGCTCCGAGGGGGCTGAAGGCCCGCGCGGTCACGGTGTCGAAGGGGGTGGCGGGGGTGTATCGCTCGACGCGGCTCTGCATCACCTCGATGTTGGACAATCCGAGCTGTGCAACCGCCTGAATGAGGAAACGGGTCTTTTTGGCGCTGCTGTCGAGCAGTGTCCATGCCGTCGGGGGTGAAGCCACGGCCAATGGCAGGCCGGGCAGGCCGGCGCCGCTGCCCACGTCGATGCACCGCCGGCCCCGGATCAGGGGCAGCACGGCGAGACTGTCCAGCAGGTGGCGCTCCACCATCTGCCCGATGTCCCGTACGGCGGTGAGATTGTAGGCGCGGTTCCACTTCTCCAGTATGCGGAGATAGGCGATCAGGGTCTCTTGCTGCGCATCGGACAGCGCGATGCCCAGACGCTGCAGGCCGCTGTCGAGCCGGAGAAGCAGGTCGTCCTCAGGCACTCTTCCGTTCCGGTCGGGTCCGCTTCAGATGGACCAGCAGCAACGAGATGGCGGCGGGAGTGACGCCCGGGATGCGCGAG
>WFNS01000027.1 GCA_015488495.1 Gammaproteobacteria bacterium
CATCTTTGCCCGCTATCTCGGCATACCCTTCGTCCCGGGGGTCGGGGAGATGGTGGTGCTGTGCGGCTCGCTGGTGGGGGCCGGGCTCGGTTTCCTCTGGTTCAACACCTATCCCGCCCAGGTATTCATGGGGGACGTGGGTGCGCTGGCGCTGGGGGCCGCGCTGGGGGTGATCGCCGTGCTGGTGCGGCAGGAGCTGGTACTAATGATCATGGGTGGTGTCTTCGTCATGGAGACCATCTCGGTGATCCTGCAGGTGGCCTCCTACAAGCTCACCGGGCGGCGCATCTTCCGTATGGCGCCGTTACACCACCACTTCGAGCTGAAGGGGTGGCCGGAGCCGCGGGTCATCGTGCGTTTCTGGATCGTCACCATCATCCTGGTGCTGATCGGTCTCTCCAGTCTGAAGATTCGGTGAACGGAATGGCAATGGAAAACCGGCAACAGACCGCTCCCCTGCGAAGGCAGACCGTCGTGGTCGGCCTCGGCAAGAGCGGCCTGTCGTCCGCCCGTTTTCTGTTCCGCCGGGGAGAACGGGTGATCGTGGCGGACAGCCGCAGCCGGCCGCCCGCGCTGCAGCAACTGCAGGCAGAGCTGCCGGAAGTGGAGGTGGTGACCGGCCCCTTCGACGCGGGGCTGTTCCGCCGGGCGGACCGGCTGGTGGTCAGCCCCGGCATCTCGCAGCAGGAACCCGCCATCGTTGCCGCGCGGGAGGCGGGGGTGCCGGTGGTGGGCGACATCGATCTGTTCGCGGAGAGCGCCCGGGCGCCGGTGGTGGCCATCACCGGTTCCAACGGCAAGAGTACGGTGACCACGCTGCTGGGGGAGATGGCCCGGGAGGCAGGAGTGCTGGCCAGGGTGGGCGGCAATATCGGTACCCCGGCCCTGGAACTGCTGGAGGGGGAGCGGCCCGATTTCTACATCCTGGAGCTCTCCAGTTTCCAGCTGGAGACCACCCACCGGCTCAACGCACACGCCGCCGCGGTGCTCAACATCAGCGCCGATCACATGGATCGCTATCCGGATCTGGAGAGTTATGCCGCCGCCAAACGGCGCATCTTCCGCGGAGATGGTGTGATGGTGGTCAACGCCGACGATCCGAGGGTGATGGCGATGGTCGAGCGCGGGCGCAAGGTGGTGCGATTCACCGCCGGCAGGCCGGCCAGGGGGAATTTCGGCCTCCGCGCGAGCGGCGGGGAGCGATGGCTGGCCAAGGGGGAACAGCTCATCCTGCCGGTGCGGGAGCTGCGTATCCCGGGCCGCCACAACCAGCTCAACGCCCTGGCGGCACTGGCGCTCGGGGAGTCCATGGGGCTTTCGAACGCGGCCATGTGCGAGGCGTTGCGCCGTTTCCCGGGGCTGCCCCACCGCACCGAATGGGTGGCGGAGATCGACGGGGTCGCCTGGTACAACGACTCCAAGGCCACCAACGTGGGAGCCACCCTGGCCGCCCTCGACGGACTGGAGGGCCAGGTGGTGCTGATCGCCGGTGGCGAAGGCAAGGGAGCGGATTTCTCCACCCTGTGCCAGAGTGTTGCGGTCAAGGCGCGCGCGGTGGTGTTGATGGGTCGTGATGCCTCGCTGATGGCCCGGGTGCTGGAGGGAATGGCTCCGGTGGAGCACGCTGAAGGGATGGAGGATGCAGTGATTCGCGCCCATCGTTGGGCAGAGCCGGGCGACAGCGTGCTGCTCTCGCCCGCCTGTGCCAGCTTCGACATGTACGACGGATTCGAGGCGCGCGGCCGGGCCTTCGTTGCGGCGGTGAAACGGCTGGCCAGGGAGGTGGCGCGATGAGCGCGGTGCTGCAACCGTCGTCTGGGAACAAGCGGCCGGTGGCTGGCCGCCGGATCCGCACCCGCCCGGAGCCTCGTTACGACTTCCTGATCCTGCTGCCGGCGCTGGCGCTGCTGGGTCTCGGCCTGGTGATGGTGGGCTCATCCTCCATCGGCATCGCGGACCGGGATTTCGACACCCCCTTCTATTACCTCTACCGTCAAGGGGCGTTCGTCGCCGCGGGGCTGTTCGTCGCCTGGCTGGTGCTGCAGGTCCCGTTGGCGTTCTGGGAGCGTGGAGGGCCGATGCTACTGATCGGCGGATTCGTCCTCCTCGTGCTCGTGCTGCTGGTGGGGCGAGAGGTCAACGGCAGTGTGCGCTGGATCTCCCTCGGGCCGGTCAACCTGCAGGTCTCCGAATTCTTCAAGCTGGCCATGGTGATCTACCTGGCAGGTTACATCCAGCGCCACGAACAGGCGGTGCGGGATACCGCCGCCGGCTTCCTCCGGCCGATGGTGCTGCTCCTTTTTGCCTGTCTGCTACTGCTGCGCGAGCCAGATTTCGGCGCTGCGGCGGTGCTGGTGGTCACCGTGCTCGGCGTGCTGCTGCTGGCGGGAGTGCGCTGGTGGCTGTTCGGGGTGCTGGTACTGCTGGTCAGCGGCCTCGCAGCGGCGTTGGCGATCTCCTCTCCCTATCGCCTGGAGCGGATCACCACCTTCCTGAATCCCTGGGCCGATCCCTACAACAGCGGTTTCCAGCTCACCCAGGCGCTGATCGCCTTCGGCAGGGGAGAGTGGTTCGGCGTGGGACTGGGTGGCAGCATCCAGAAGCTGTTCTATCTGCCCGAGGCGCACACCGATTTCCTGTTCGCGGTGATGGCCGAGGAGCTCGGGCTGGTCGCGGTAGTGGTGGTGATTGCGCTCTATACCCTGCTGGTCTGGAGGGCGCTGCAGGTGGGACGGAATGCCTGGCTGGCGGACCGCCCGTTTGCCGCCTATCTCGCCTATGGTCTCGGCCTGGGGATCAGCCTGCAGGTATTCATCAATATCGGAGTGAACATGGGGATCCTGCCGACCAAGGGGCTGACCCTGCCCCTGATGAGCTACGGCGGCAGCAGTATCGTGGCCACCTGCATCGCCGTGGCGTTGCTGCTGCGGGTGGCCTACGAAAACCGGTTCGACGAGCAGGGCAAGCCGCGCAAGGGGGAGCCATGGTGACCCGGGTGCTGATCATGGCCGGTGGTACCGGCGGACACGTGTTCCCGGCCCTCGCCGTGGCGGATGCCATGCAGGAGCGCGGTGTCGAGGTGTACTGGATGGGGACCCGCAACGGCCTGGAGGCGGACGTGGTGCCGGGTGCCGGCTACCCCATCGACTACGTCTCCATTAGCGGGATCCGGGGGAAACGGGCGGTGGAGTGGCTGATCGCCCCGTTCAAGACGATGGTGGCGCTGGGTCAGGCGCTGCGCATCCTGTCGCGGCGCCGCCCCGCCGTGGTGCTGGGGATGGGAGGGTTCGTCACCGGACCCGGAGGCGTGGCCGCCTGGTTACTGCGCCGTCCCCTGGTGATCCACGAGCAGAATGCCATTCCCGGCGTCACCAACCAGTTGCTGGCGCGATTCGCAACCCGCATCCTAGAGGCCTTTCCCGACGCCTGTCTGACCCGCTTCCAGGCGGTGCATACCGGGAATCCCGTGCGCCCGGAGTTCATCTCGCTGCCCGTGCCGGAGCGGCGCTTCGAAGGACGGGAAGGGCGGCTGCGCCTGCTGGTGGTGGGGGGGAGTCTCGGCGCCCAGGCGCTGAACGAAGTGCTCCCCCAAGCGGTGGCCGGTATGCCGGAGGAGCTGCGCCCGGAGATTTGGCATCAGGCGGGCAAGGGCAAGGACGAAGCGACCCGCCGGGGGTACCGGGCGGCCGGGGTGGAGGCCAGGGTAGAGCCCTTCGTCGAGGAGATGGCAGCCGCCTATGGGTGGGCCGATCTGGTGATCTGTCGCGCCGGGGCGCTCACCGTCTCGGAACTGGCGGTGGCCGGGGTGGCCTCCATCCTGGTTCCCTATCCCTATGCGGTGGACGATCACCAGACCCACAACGCCATCTATCTGGAGGACAGCAACGCCGCCCTGCTGATTCCCCAATCCCGGCTCACCCCCGAGTCGCTCACCAGGCGTCTGGTGGAGTTTGCGGAGGATGCCCGTTCCGGCCGGCAGCGGTTGCTGGCGATGGCCGTGGCGGCGCGTCGCCTGGCGAAGCCGGAAGCGACCCGGCAGGTGGTGGAGCAGTGTCTGGAGGTGGCCCGTGATTGAGTTCATGGACAGCGCGAGCCAGGCCGAGAGCGGCATGGGCCGCATCCGCCGAATCCATTTCGTCGGTATCGGTGGCGTGGGGATGAGCGGTATCGCCGAGGTGATGCAGAATCTGGGCTACCGGGTCTCCGGTTCCGATCTGCGGGAGAACGCCACGGTCCGGCGGCTCGCCGAGCAGGGGATCCGCATCCATCTGGGGCATGCAGCGGAGCATGTGCACCGTGCCGATGTGGTGGTGATCTCCACCGCCGTGGCGGAGGACAACCCCGAGGTGATGGCCGCACGGGAGCGGCGCATCCCGGTGGTACGCCGGGCGGAGATGCTGGCCGAGCTGATGCGCTTCCGGTTCGGTATCGCGGTGGCCGGCACCCACGGCAAGACTACCACCACCAGCCTGATCGCCAGTCTGCTGGCCGAAGGCGGGCTGGATCCCACCTACGTGATCGGCGGTCAGCTGAACAGTTCCGGGGTCAACGCCCGTCTCGGTGCCAGCCGCTATCTGGTGGCGGAGGCGGACGAGAGTGACGCATCGTTTCTCCATCTGCAGCCGATGATGGCGGTGGTGACCAACATCGATGCGGATCACATGGAGACCTACGGCGGCGATTTCCAGCGGCTGCGGCAGACCTTCCTCGAATTCCTGCACCATCTGCCGTTCTACGGCCTGGCGGTGCTCTGTATCGACGATCCGGTGGTGAAGGAGCTGCTGCTGGAGGTGGCCAAGCCGGTGCTCACCTACGGATTCGACGACATGGCCGACGTGCACGCCTTCGATGTCCGGCAGGAAGCGGTGCACAGCCACTTCCGGGTGATACTGCCGGGCCGCCGGGTTCCGCTGGAGATCTCCCTCAACATGCCCGGAAGGCACAACGTGCTCAACGCCCTGGCGGCCATCGCGGTGGCCTGCGAGCTGGGGGTCGGCGACGTGGCCATCGCCAGGGCGCTGGAGTCGTTCCAGGGGATCGGGCGCCGCTTCGTGGTCCACGACCAGGTACCCATACGGGATGGCAACATCATGCTGGTGGACGACTACGGGCACCACCCCCGGGAGATCGAGGCCACCATGCAGGCGGTTCGTGCCGGCTGGCCGCGGCGCCGGTTGGTGGTGGCGTTCCAGCCCCACCGCTATACCCGCACGCGGGACCTGCTGGACGATTTCGCCCGGGTGCTCTCGGACGCCGATGCGCTGCTGGTGCTGGAGGTCTATCCCGCGGGCGAGAAACCCATTCCGGGAGCGGACGGACGCGCCCTGTGCCGCGCCATCCGCAGTCGCGGGCAGGTGGAGCCGGTGTTCGTGGAGCAGCTGGATCAGCTTGCGCCACTGCTGCGCGAGATCCTGGAGGACGGGGATGTTCTTCTCACCCTCGGTGCCGGGAGCATCGGGGCCGAGGCCGCATCCCTGCCCGGACGACTGGAGGGGCCGGAGCGATGATGGTGGAGCGACTCGTAACCAAGCCGCTGCGCGGCGTGTTGCGCGAACGGGAGCCCATGGCCCGGCACACCACCTGGCGGGTGGGTGGCCCCGCGGAGCGCTTCTATGAGCCGGCCGACTGTGACGATCTGGCGGCCATGCTGCGCCTGTTGCCGGTGGATGAGCCCATCTTCTGGCTGGGCATGGGCAGCAACCTGCTGGTGCGTGATGGAGGAATCCGCGGCACCGTCATCCACACCACCAACCGGCTGGCCGGGATACAGCGGCTGGATGAAAACCGGGTGCGGGTGGAGGCCGGTGTGCCCTGCGCCAAGGTGGCGCGTTTCTGCGCCCGGGAAGGGCTGTGTGGCGCCGAGTTCCTGGCCGGGATCCCCGGCACCTTCGGGGGGGCGCTGCAGATGAACGCAGGTGCCTTCGGCGGAGAGACCTGGACCCTGGTGAACGAGGTGGAGACGGTGGATCGCGCCGGGATGCCGCGCAGGCGGCTGCCCGGGGACTACGAGGTGTCCTACCGCCAGGTGAAGGGACCCGAGGGGGAGTGGTTCACCGCCGCCGTCCTGCGACTGCAGCCGGGGGACACGCAACAGGGGCAGCAACGGATGCGGGAGCTGCTGGAGCGGCGCAATGTGTCGCAGCCCGTCGGTCAGGCCAACGCCGGTTCGGTGTTCCGCAACCCGCCGGGAGG
Source organism: Gammaproteobacteria bacterium (assembly GCA_015488495.1). Lineage (GTDB taxonomy): Bacteria > Pseudomonadota > Gammaproteobacteria > Thiohalospirales > Thiohalospiraceae > DRMK01. The sequence goes on from WFNS01000027.1 coordinate 6,193, forward strand.
GTTCGCGGCGCGTCTCATCGAAGCGGCGGGGCTGAAAGGAAGCCGGGTCGGTGGTGCGGTGGTGTCGGAGAAGCACGCAAACTTCATCGTCAACACCGGGGATGCCACCGCGGCGGACATCGAGACATTGATCGAGCGCGTGGCCGCGACGGTGAACGAACGGTTTGGGATCCGGCTGCAGCGAGAGGTGCACATCGTGGGGGAACGGCTGCCATGAAAGGGTGTGAACTGGGGCGGGTCGCAGTGTTGATGGGCGGCTGGTCCAGCGAGCGGGAGATCTCGCTGAAGAGCGGTGAAGCGGTGCTGCAGGCGCTGCGTCACCGCGGTGTGGATGCCCACCCGGTGGAGGTGGGGCGGGATGTGGCTCGCCGGCTGCTGGAGGGCGGTTTCCAGCGCGCCTTCGTCATGCTGCATGGACGGGGCGGCGAGGATGGCGTCATCCAGGGCCTGCTGGAGTCCCTGGGGATTCCCTACACCGGCAGCGGCGTGCTGGGGTCGGCGCTGAGCATGGACAAGTTGCGCAGCAAGCGGGTCTGGCAGGCGGAGGGTCTGCCCACCCTGCCCCTGGTCCGCCTGGGAGAGAGGAACGGAGCCGAGGTGATCGAGCGGCTGGGCCTGCCACTGGCGGTCAAGCCGGCGCGGGAGGGTTCCAGCATCGGCATCAGCAAGGTGACGGACCCGGACGGGCTGCTGCCTGCCTGGCGGGAGGCGGCGCGTCACGACCCGCTGGTGATCGCCGAACCCTGGATCGAAGGAGCCGAATACACGGTGGGAATACTGAATGGCGTGGCGCTGCCGGTGATACGCATCGAGGTGGCGGCGGAGTTCTACGACTACCACGCCAAATACCGGGCGGAGGAGACCCGTTATCACTGTCCGAGCGGGCTGTCGGAGGCCCAGGAGCGGGAGATGCAACAGCTCGCCCTGCATGCCTTCGAGGTGCTCGGGGGTGAGGGATGGGGACGCGTGGACCTGCTGAGAGACGGGGCCGGTGACGTATGGTTGATGGAGAGCAACACCCTGCCCGGTATGACCGACCACAGCCTGGTACCCATGGCGGCAAAGGCGGCGGGGATCGATTTCGACGAGCTGGTGTGGCGGATCCTGGTGGACAGCGTCGAGTACCGGCCGGCGGAGGGAATGGATGTTCGGCAGGCGCGGTAGCAAACGGCAGGCGAGCCGGGCGGTGACCGGAGAAGAGGGTCGCCGCCGGTTCGATCCACGCCCGCTGGGCTGGGTTGCGGCCACGGTCATGTTCGCCGCAGCGCTGGTCTGGGGAGGTGAGAGGCTGTTGCAGCCGGAGGTTCTGCCGTTGCGCTCGGTGCAGGTGGAAGGCGCGTTCCACCACGTCACCCCTGACGAGATCCGGATGGTGATGAAAGGGTTTGCCACCGCCGGCTTCATCCACGTGGACACCGAGGCGGTGCGGCGGGAGGTGGAGGCGTTGCCCTGGGTCGCGCAGGCGACGGTGGTGCGCTTGTGGCCGGACCGGCTGCGCATCGTGGTGAAGGAGCAGCGGGCAGTGGCGCTCTGGGGGCAGGATGGACTGGTAAGCCCGGACGGGCGGATCTTTTCTCCGCCACCGGCCAGTTATCCCTCAGGGCTGCCGTTTTTCCAGGGTCCACCGGGGATGCAACAGGCGATGGTGCGGCGCTATGGAGAGATGCAACGGATCCTCGCCCCCCTGGGCTTCCAGGTGGTTCGACTGGAGCTGGATGCACGGGGCGCGTGGCGGCTGGGTCTGGACAACGGCATGGCGTTGATGCTGGGGCGCCAGGAGAAGAGTCATGAGCGGCTGCTGCGCTTCGTGAGGAGTTACAACAGGGTTCTGGCCACCCGAGTGGAGCAGATCGAGCAGGTGGATCTGCGTTATACCAACGGGTTCGCGGTGCGCTGGAAGCCGGCTGGGGACGAGAGCAAGGAAATGAACAATGTCTAAGAAAGCGGAAAAGAATCTGATCGTGGGGCTGGATATCGGCACCTCCAAGGTGGTCGCCATCGTGGGTGAGATCAACCCCGAAGGGGGGATAGAGATCATCGGTATCGGGTCCCATCCCTCCCGGGGGCTGAAGAAGGGAACGGTGGTCAACATCGAGTCCACGGTGCAGTCCATCCAGCGGGCCGTGGAGGAGGCCGAACTGATGGCCGGCTGCCAGATCCACTCGGTGTTCGCCGGCATCGCGGGCAGCCACATCCGCAGTCTCAACTCCCACGGTATCGTCGCCATCCGCGACAAGGAGGTGACCCAGGGGGATGTGGATCGGGTGCTGGACGCCGCGCGCGCGGTGGCCATCCCGGCGGACCAGAAGGTGCTGCACACCCTTCCGCAGGAGTACATCATCGATGATCAGGAGGGGATCAAGGAGCCCATCGGCATGTCGGGGGTACGCCTGGAGGCCAAGGTGCACATGGTGACCGGGGCGGTGAGTGCGGCGCAGAACATCGTCAAGTGCGTCCGCCGCTGCGGGCTGGAGGTGGACGACATCATCCTGGAGCAGCTCGCCTCCAGTTACGCCGTGCTCACCGAGGACGAGAAGGAGCTGGGGGTGTGCCTGGTGGACATCGGCGGTGGCACCACCGACATCGCCGTATTCACCGACGGAGCCATTCGCCACACGGCGGTGATCCCCATCGCCGGGGATCAGGTGACCAACGACATCGCGGTGGCGTTACGCACACCGACCCAGAACGCCGAGGAGATCAAGCTGAAATACGCCTGTGCCCTCACCCAGCTGGCGACCTCGGAGGAGACCATCGAGGTGCCTGGCGTCGGGGAGCGCGAGTCCCGGCGGCTGGCCCGCAAGGTACTCGCCGAGGTGGTGGAGCCACGGTACGAGGAGCTGTTCATGCTCATTCAGGCGGAACTGCGGCGCAGTGGTTTCGAGGAGCTCTGTGCCTCTGGCGTGGTGCTGACCGGGGGATGCTCCAAGATAGAAGGGGCGGTGGAGCTGGCGGAAGAGATTTTTCATATGCCGGTACGGCTGGGGACGCCACAGGCCACGACGGGTCTGGCCGATGTGGTACGCAATCCCATCTACGCCACCGGCGTGGGGCTGTTGCTGTTCGGGCACGAGCACTGGAGCAGCAGTGGGGAGACACAATCACTGGATACGGGAGTCAAGGGGATATGGCAGCGGATGAAGGCATGGTTCACGGGTAATTTCTAGCGGGTCGAAAACGGTCAACCGGTTTATTGCAAATTGAATCTTGAAGAGGAGAAGCGACATGTTTGAACTAATGGACTCTTTCAGTCAGAGCGCGGTCATCAAGGTGCTGGGCGTCGGTGGCGGTGGCGGCAACGCCGTCGAGCACATGGTGCAGCAGAACCTCGATGGTGTGGATTTCATCTGTGCCAACACCGACGCGCAGGCGTTGCGTGGGTCGTCGGCGCGTACGGTGCTGCAGCTGGGCAACAACATCACCAAGGGGCTGGGTGCCGGGGCCAACCCCGAAGTGGGTCGTGAGGCGGCGATGGAGGATCGGGACCGGATCACCGAGGTGATCGACGGTGCCGACATGCTGTTCATCACCGCCGGGATGGGTGGCGGAACCGGTACCGGCGGTGCGCCGGTGGTGGCCCAGATCGCCAAGGAGATGGGTATTCTCACCGTGGCGGTGGTGACCAAGCCGTTCCCCTTCGAAGGGAAGAAGCGTGCCGAAATCGCCGAGGCGGGCATCGAAGAGCTGCGCGGCTATGTGGACTCGCTGATCACCATCCCGAACGAGAAGCTGGTGCCGGTACTGGGCAAGACCATGACCCTGCTGGATGCCTTCAAGGCGGCCAACGACGTGCTGCTGGGCGCGGTGCAGGGCATCTCCGAGCTGATCACCCGGCCTGGCCTGATCAATGTGGACTTCGCCGACGTGCGCACCGTGATGTCCGAGATGGGCATGGCGATGATGGGTTCCGGTATCGCCTCCGGTGAGGATCGGGCCCGCCTGGCGGCCGAGGCGGCGGTCTCCAGTCCTCTCCTGGAGGATATCAATCTGCTGGGGGCCCGCGGCATCCTGGTCAACGTGACCGCCGGTATGGACATGTCCATCGGTGAGTTCGAGGAGGTGGGTAACACGGTCAAGGAGTTCGCCTCCGACAACGCCACCGTGGTGGTCGGCACCGTGCTGGAGCCGGAGATGGAGGGAGAGATGCGTGTCACCGTGGTGGCCACCGGTCTGGGCAAGCCCGCGGTGGAGCAGGAGCTGGACAAGAAGGTCAGGCTGGTGCAGAACACCAAGACCGGCGAGATGGACTACAGCAAGCTGGAGCGCCCCACCGTGATCCGCAACAAGAGTGCGGCCAGTGGCGGTTCCCGGTACGGGGTGGCAGCCGCCGAGGAAGGCTCGATGGACTATCTCGACATACCCGCCTTCCTGCGCCGGCAGGCGGACTAGTCTCCCCCCTTTTGGCAGCGGCCGATACCTGGCGGTATCGGCCGCTTGTCCTGATGAATCGAGGGGTCCGGGTTGGTGTCCCGGAAGGCTCCGTGCCTTTCCCTGTGTGCCTTGGGAATGGTACCCCTTGTCAACGTGGCTCCGTTAAAATATCCTGCATCCAAACGATAACAAAACCGATCTCTCTCTTTCGCGGGGGAGTCTCGTAACAACTGTCTGACCTGTCACATCCCGGGGGGGAACCACGACGGATGTTTTTGCCTGTCAATGCCTTGTCCAGCGCGTTGATACCGGCGGGTTTCCGCCGCCAGCTCGCTGTCGCCTTTACTGTGGTCAGCGTCTGTCTGGCGGTGGTGCTGTCGGTGTCCATGTCCAGCCTCTCCAGCTGGAAGGTGCAGGAGATCATGATCGACGAGGCGCACAAGATCACTGCCATGTTTGCACAGCAGAGCACCTTTGCGCTGCTCTATGGCAGCAAGGAGGGGGCGAAGATCCCCATCCGGGCCATCCTCGATTTTCCCGGAGTGCATGGCCTGGCGCTGTACGATGCGGAGCACAACCTGCTCTACTCCGAGGGGGTGGAAGATGTCATCAATACGAAGTATTGGCCCACCCAATTGGAGCTCCAGGGAGAGACCAGGGATGCATGGTATTTCATTGCCCCGGTCTATGTTCCCGGCAACTTGCAGAATCGGGGTCCGGCCGTCACCGAGGTGAACAGTGACAGGAAACTGATCGGCTATGTCCGTCTGGTGATGGGCAAGGAGAGTCTGCGCGAGATGGAGCGGGACATCCTGGGCCGAAACCTGTTCGCCTCTTTCGTGCTGGCGGGTGTCCTCCTGCTGGTTCTGCTCATCATCGTGCGTCGCGTGACGGAGCCGCTGAGTGGGCTGGCGGCGGCCATGCAGCGCGCGCAGGCAGGAGAGAAGGGGGTGCGTGCCCACATCCATGGTGCGAGGGATATCGTCGCCATGGGGGAGACCTTCAACAGCATGATGGAGGTGCAGGAGAAGCATGAGACCGAGTTGAAGGTGGCCCGTGACGCCGCGCTCGAGCTGGCCCGCGTGAAAAGTGAATTTGCCGCCAACGTCAGCCACGAGCTGCGCACGCCGCTCAACGGGGTGCTGGGAATGCTGGAGCTGCTGCGCGACATGGGCCTGACCGCCAAGCAACGGGAGTATGTGGAGGTGGCCCACAACTCGGGCGAGTCCCTGCTGGCCCTGATCGACGGCATCCTGGACTTCTCACGCATCGACGCGGGCAAGCTGCAACTGGAACCGGTGGATTTCGTCTTGCGGGAGGTGCTGGAGGATGTGATTCAGCTGCTCGCCACCCAGGCCCAGAGCAAGGAGCTCGATCTGGGGTACCTCATTGCCCGGGACGTGCCCACCAGCTTGCGGGGAGATCCCCGTTGCATCCGTCAGGTCCTGCTCAATCTGGTAGGCAATGCCATCAAGTTCACCGCCAAGGGAGAGATCGCCATCGAGGTGCGCGTCCAGCAGGGAGAGGCGGGCGGATCCCTGCTGCGCTTCGATATCAGCGACACCGGCTGTGGCATCCCGGAGGAGTTGCAGCAGACCATCTTCGAACCATTTTCCCAGGCCGACGGCTCCACCGCCCGGGCTGCGGGGGGGGCAGGACTGGGGCTGACCATCAGCCAGCAGTTGGTGGACTTCATGGGGGGAGAGATCGATCTCCTGAGTGTGCCGGGAGAGGGTAGTACCTTCTGGTTCACCATCCCGCTGGAGCGCGCTACGCTGGGAGAGGAACTCATCCCCCAGCATCATGTGGAAACCGGTGAGGGGCCGCTGTTGATCGTCGACGACAGCCATATCGGACGCCAGTACCTTGCCCAGATGATGGAAGGGTGGGGTATGGAGTACGATGTGGCTGCCTCCGGCCAGGAGGCGTTGATGAAGCTGCGCCGCGCCAGCGCCGGGCAGCACCCTTTCAAGCTCGCCGTCATCGATCTTTCCATGCCGGAGATGGAAGAGCTTCAGCTGGTCCGGGAGATGGCCGGCGACCCGGGGATCGTCCCGCTGAAGCTGATTCTGCTCGGTTTTCACCCCTGCCAACAGAGAAGGGATCCCCATCTCGGCATCATGGAGTGTCTGGTCAAGCCGGTTCGCGAACCGTTGCTTTTCGACGTTGTCAGCACGACTCTCCACTCCCCCTGGCAGGCAGCCGGGGCCGACGCCCTGTCACACTCCGGGGAGCTGCCGTCGCCGGATGGGGGCATCATTCTGGTAGGGGAGGACAATCGGGCCAACCAGCTGGTGATTCGGGGAATGCTCGAGCGGTTGGGTTTCCGGGTGGAGATTGCGGTCAACGGAGAAGAGGTGGCCGCAAAGGCGGAGCGAAACCGCTACGATTTGATTCTGATGGACTGCCAGATGCCGGTGGTGGATGGTTATACCGCCACCTCTGTCATCCGGGAACGGGAGGGGCAGGGGAGGCACACCCCCATCATCGCGATGACCGCCAACGTTCAGGATGAGGACATCCAGCACTGCATGGCCGTGGGGATGGACGATTTCCTGTCCAAACCGATCAAGCTGGAGGTGCTGAAGGCCAAGTTGCACCACTGGCTGCATGCAGCAACCGGGAATCCCGGCGAAGGCGATCGATTGCCTGTCCTCGACAAGGGTGTGTTGAACGAGTTGCGCGACAATATCGGGGACAATCTGGCGGGGCTCTTCGAGGTCTTTCTGGAGGATATCCCCGCCTATATCCAGGCGGTGGAGAAGAGCATCGACAACGGCGATCCCGCTGCGCTGGTGGAAGCGGCGCATGCCATCAAGGGGAGCTGCAGCAACATCGGTGCGAAAAGGATGGCGGAGATTGCGCGGCAACTCGAGTTGCAGGGGCGTCGGGGCTCCGTAAATGATGCGGCACCTCTGGTTTCCGGGTTGCGGGCCGAGCTGACGAGAGTCAGGGACGCATTGCAGAAAGAACAGGGCCAGCGGCGGCATCAAAGCCAGCCCCATGTCGTCGAAGCCGACGAAAATCCGCCTTGCGTGCTGATCGTCGACGACGATCGGGGGATGCGTTTCGCCCTGCGCAGGGTGGTGGAGAGCGTGGGCTATCAGGTGGAAGAGGCGGCCAACG
>WFNS01000028.1 GCA_015488495.1 Gammaproteobacteria bacterium
ATCAACATGGTAACCGGCTGTGGTGGAAGTCTGGTCGGCGACATCTATACTACCGGCCCCATCTCGGGGGATTGCACGGTAACTGCCTTCTTCGTCCGGAATCCACCGGTCACGGCGGCTACCCCTTCCCTGACATTCGTGGCCACGAAGATCTTTCGCTTCGACTGGAGCGATGTCGGAGACGCCACATTTTACAGGCTTCTGGAAGACCCGGATGGCAACAGCGGCTACTCCCAGGTAAGCGGTGATATCCCGGCAGGGACCCAGAGCTTCGACCTGGTGGTTCCACTCTATGCGCGCGTCAACGCCCGCTACATCCTGCAAAGCTGTAACGAAGGAGGGTGCACCGATTCCGCTCCGCTGGTGGTAAACGATCCCTTGACGGCTGCCATCGGCTATTTCAAGGCCAGCAACACCAACTCCAGCGACTGGTTCGGTGAAACCGTCAGCCTCAGTCGCGACGGCCGCACCCTCGCAGTGGGCGCCTCGGGTGAGGACAGCAATGCCACCGGCATCAATGGTGATCAGAACAATAGTTACGCGGGCAACTCGGGAGCGGTCTATGTCTTCGTCCGTAATGGTAACAGCTGGAGTCAGCAAGCCTTCATCAAAGCCAGCAATACCGGAGCACAGGATGGTTTCGGCTCAGAAGTCAGCCTGAGCGACGACGGAAACACGTTGGCGGTGAGTGCTCCGGGAGAAGACAGCGGTGCCACTGGCGCCAATGGAAACCAGAACGACGACTCCGTCAGCGGCTCCGGTGCCGTGTACATCTTCACCCGTACCGCTGGCACATGGAGTCAACAGGCCTACCTGAAGGCCAGCAACCCCGATGTGGATGACAGCTTCGGCAACCAGCTGAGCCTCAGCGGCGATGGCAACACACTGGCGGTGGGTGCCTGGTCGGAGGACAGCGCCGCCACCGGGATTGACGGGGATGGCAACGACAACTCCGCCGACAAGGCAGGGGCGGTGTATGTCTTCACCCGCACCGCTGGCGCATGGAGCCAGCAGGCCTATATCAAGAGCAACGACACCGCCGCCAGCGATCGCTTCGGACTGTCCGTCGCACTCGATACCAACGGCGATACCCTGGCAGTTAGCAAGCTGCTGTCGAACTACTCCGGAAGGGTCTACATCTTCACCCGCGCCGGCAACAGCTGGAGTCAGCAGGCCAGTTTCGCGGGCAACAATACCACTGGCGGAGACTGGTTCGGCAAGTCCCTGAGTCTCAGCGGCGACGGCAACACCCTGGCCATCGGGGCCTATACGGAAGACAGCGGTGCCACAGGCATCAACGGGAACGGCAGCGATAATTCCGTCTACAACAGCGGGGCGGCCTACATCTTCACCCGAAACGGCAGCAGCTGGGGACAGGCGTTCTACATCAAGAGCAGCAATCCCGGCCGGGAAGACTGGTTTGGAGCAGCGGTCGCCCTCAGCCGAGATGGCAATATCCTGGTGGTGGGTGCCCCTTGGGAGGATGGCGGCAGCAAAGGGCTCAATGGCGATCAGAGTGACGATTCGGTGACCCACTCCGGGGCAGCCTATCTGTTCCGTCGCGACGGGGCCGGCTGGCGGCAAGAAGTCTATATCAAGGCCAATAATACGGGCAGCCGGGATCGTTTCGGAGCCGCCATCAGCCTGAGCAGCGAGAGCAACACTCTGGCCATCGGCGCCATGTTTGAGAAGAGCATCGCAACCGGCATCAACAACGACCCCAACAACGACCTGCGCCTCGACTCGGGGGCGGTCTATCTCTACTGAACCGTTGGCGGGATAGAACGAACGATCCACCTCCTCCCCCAAAAGAGGGTGGACAACCAGGCCGCCCGAAAAATATGATGGTGTTTCCGGTCGTTCCCGAACAGGAAGGGAAATTTCAACAATGCACAACATCATCACCATCGCCACTGAGCGGCGAGAACAGCTGATCGACATCACCGAACCGGTGAAGGCGGTGGTTCGCCAGAGCGGAGTTCGTGACGGGCTCGCACTGGTCTACGCCCAGGGTGCGACAGCCGCCATCATGATTCAGGAGAACTGGGACGAAAGCGTTCAGACCGACGTGGTGGATCTGCTTCGTAAACTGATCCCGCAAGGCGTCTGGCTGCATGATCGGCAAGACGGCAATGGGGACGCTCACCTCAAGGCGGGACTGGTAGGGCCATCGGAAAACATTCCGATCATCGATGGAGAGCTCGCCCTCTCCACCTGGCAGAACGTCTTCTTCTGCGAGTTCGATGGCCCGCGCCGGGAAAGACGTATCGTGTGCACCGTCATGCCGGGATGAACTTCAGCGGCCATCGTGGCCATACAGCTTTTCCAGCCGCTCCTCGAACAGGTGCAGCAAGGTAGAGC
>WFNS01000029.1 GCA_015488495.1 Gammaproteobacteria bacterium
CGCACCGGCATCCAGCAGGGCGTTGGTCATCAGCGCCAGGCCGGGCAGCTTTCCGTCGCGGGCGCTGCCGGCATCGAACACCACTCGAATGTCCAGCATCGGTAGCTGGGGTGCCGCCACGAAGTAGACCCGGGCGCCGTTGCTGGTCTTCCAGTGCTGGATCTCCGGGCTGGCCACCGCACCGCCCAGGGGCAGCAACAGCAGCGTCAGCCAGACGATGAAGAGTTTAGTGCGTCTCATCGGCTTCTCCTTTTCCGTGGTTCCCGGTGTCGTTCTCGAGCGGCAACGGTTTCAATTCCGCGATGGTCAGGTGGTCGTCGACGAGATACTTGCGGGCCACCGCCCGTACCTGTTCGGCGGTGACCGCCGCCACCTTGTCACTGTACTCCTCCATGCGTCGCCAGCCGAGACCCACGGTCTCCAGGGTGCCCATCTGCATTGCCTGGTAGAAGAGGGAATCCCGCTCGAAGGTCTTGCCGGCCACCACCTGGGCCTTGACCCGGGCCAGTTCCTCGGCCGTGACCGGCTCCTCCTTCAGCCGTTCGATCTCTGCCCGCAGTGCCTTTTCCAGTTCCGCGGTGGTGTGTTTCTCGGCGGGTGTCCCATCCAGCAGGAACAGGCTCTGGCGCATGGCGTAGAGGTCATATCCCGCCCCGGCGTTTGCCGCCAGCTGTTGCTTGCGGACCAGTCTGCGGGAGAGGCGGGCGCTGTTACCGCCGTCGAGGACACCGGCGAGCACCTCCAGGGCATAGGGTTCCCATTCCGCCTCAGCCGTCTTGAGCACCGGCACCTTGTACCCCATGACCAGGTAGGGGAGTTTCGCAGGGACCCGGATCGTGACCCGCCTTGTCCCCCGCTGCCTGCTCTCGATACGCGGTTTGGGGGGTGACAGCTCGCTGGGCTCGAGGGGTCCGTAGTGTTTTCTGGCCAGCTCCAGCACGGCTTGCGGATCCACGTCTCCCACCACCACCAGGGTGGCATTGTTGGGGGCATACCAGCGGCGGTACCACTCCTTCAGGTCGTCGATCTCCAGGCTCCGCAGATCCTCCATCCAGCCGATGATGGGGTGGTGATAGGGACTGTTGACGAAAGCGGCGGCGTTCAGTTGTTCGTAGGTGAGCGCCTGCGGGTTGTCTTCGGTACGCATGCGGCGCTCCTCCATCACCACCTTCACCTCCCTGGCGAACTCTTCGGGAGGCAGCAGCAGATTGCGCATGCGATCCGCCTCCATCTCGAAGCTGATCTCCAGCCGACCCTTCTCCAGCTGCTGGAAGTAGGCGGTGTAGTCACGACCGGTGAAGGCGTTTTCCCGGCCGCCGTTCTCCGCGATGATGCGGGAGAACTCTCCCGGTCCGTGTTTTTTCGTCCCCTTGAACATCATGTGCTCCAGCACATGGGAGACGCCGGTGATCCCGTCGTGTTCGTAGCTGGCGCCCACCTTGTACCATATCTGGGAGACCACCACCGGGGCGCGGTGGTCCTCCTTGACCAGGATCCTGAGGCCGTTGTCCAGCCGGAACTCGTGCACCTGCGCCCACAGCAGTGGAGGGAGCAGTGAGATGCAGAGAAGCAGCAGGGAGAGGAAGCGCTTGGTTTGTTGCATCGTTGTTCTTTCCGTTTCCGCGGCAGAAGGGGATAATGATAAAATAAACCGTTCGACGGGACTATTTGCCTGCGGTGCCGGATCGCCGGCCGCCCCGTCACTCCATCAATGAAACGCCCGGGTTAAGACCACCAAAACGATGTTCGGTTTCATCAGGAAAAAATCCTCGGATCAGCAGGCTCCGGAAGCGGAGAAAAAGGCGGGTCTCGTCAGCCGTCTGCGCGAGCGCCTGTCACGTACCCGCACCAGCCTGACCGAAGGGCTCTCCAGCCTGGTACTGGGCAAGAAGAGCATAGACGACGAGTTACTGGAAGAGCTGGAGACCCGCCTGCTGCTCGCCGATGTGGGGGTGGACGCCACCCAGGAGATCATCGGCCGGCTGACCGAACGGGTATCGCGCAAGCAGCTCGCCGATGCCGAGGCGTTGATCGCAGCTTTGCGGGAGGAGCTCCTGGCCATCCTCGAGCCGGTCGGCAAACCACTGGAGATCCCGGCGGAGAAGCGACCCTTCGTCATCCTGATGGTGGGGATCAACGGTGCCGGCAAGACCACCACCATCGGCAAACTGGCCAAGCAGTTGCAGAACCAGGGCCGCAGCGTGATGCTGGCGGCCGGCGACACCTTCCGTGCGGCTGCGGTGGAACAGCTCCAGGTGTGGGGTGAACGCAACGACATCCCGGTGGTGGCCCAGCAGAGTGGCGCAGACTCGGCGGCGGTGATTCACGATGCGTTGCAGGCGGCGCGTTCCCGCAACGTCGATGTGCTCATCGCCGACACCGCCGGCCGGCTGCACACCCAGCAGGGGCTGATGGAGGAGCTGGCCAAGGTGAAGCGGGTGATCCGGAAACTGGATCCGGAAGCGCCCCACGAGATCATGCTGGTGCTCGACGCCGGGACCGGCCAGAATGCCCTTTCCCAGGCGGTACAGTTTCATGAGCTGCTGGGTCTCACCGGCATCACCATCACCAAACTGGACGGGACGGCCAAGGGGGGCGTGCTGTTCGCCATCGCCAGAAAGCTGGGGGTTCCCATCCGCTTCATCGGTATCGGCGAGGGTATCGACGATCTGCGGGTGTTCGACGCCGCCGAGTTCGTGGATGCCCTGTTCGACGCCCGCTGAGAGCGATGATCCTGTTCGACAAGGTCAGCAAGCGGTACCCTGGCGGGCAGGAGGCGTTGTCGATGGTCAGCTTCCGGCTGGAGGCGGGAGAGATGGCCTTCCTCACCGGCCACTCGGGGGCCGGCAAGAGCTCCCTGCTCAAGCTCATCACCCTCATCGAGCGGGCCAGTGCCGGGCAGATCGTGGTCAACGGCCACAATCTCACCCGCCTGGGGCGCCGGGAGATTCCCCGCCTGCGCCGTAACATCGGCATCATCTTCCAGGACTACCGCCTGCTCCACGATCGCACCGTCTTCGACAACGTGGCCCTGCCCCTGATCGTCACCGGCCTGCAGCGCCGGGATGTGGCGCGAAGGGTGCGGGCCGCGCTGGACATGGTGGGACTGCTGAACAAGGAGAAACGTTATCCGGTGACCCTCTCCGGCGGCGAACAGCAGCGGGTGGGGATCGCCCGGGCGGTGGTCCACAAGCCGCCTCTGCTGCTGGCCGACGAGCCTACCGGCAATCTGGATCCGGAGCTGTCACGGGAGATCATGACCCTCTTCGAGTTGTTCAACCAGGTGGGGGTTTCGGTACTGATCGCTTCCCACGATCTCGAGCTGATCGGCTCGCTGCCCTATCGGGTATTGACCCTGGAACAGGGGCGTCTGATCCACGACGGCGGGATGGTGGGCCGGTGAGCGCCGCAAAGGCTCCTTCGGGCCGGCCCCAGGGCGCCGGCGCCACCCGCAAGGGGGTGCGCCGGGGATTGAAAGGATATCTGGAGCGTCACCTGCAGGTGCTGATCCATGCGTTGGGCCGGCTCAGCCGCAATCCCCTTTCCACTCTGATGACCACCGCCGTGATCGGTATTGCCCTGGCGCTGCCGGCGGGTCTCTATCTGGTGGTGGACCACGTCCGGGATCTGGGGGGACAGTGGCGCGAAACCACCCGGATCTCCCTGTTCCTGAAACAGGGGCTGGCCGACGAAGAGGCCCGCCGGCTGGCGGAACGGCTGGCCGGGGAGGCGGAGGTGGAGGGGACGGAGTATGTCTCACCGGCGCAGGCGCTGGAGGAGTTCCGGGAGTTTTCCGGCTTCGGCGAGGTGCTGGATGCGCTGGACGGCAATCCGCTGCCCGGCCTGATCACGGTGCAGCCGGCATCCTCCCTGCCGCCCGAGGCGATCCAGTCGCTGCTGGAGCGGCTGCGAGCGTTGCCCGAGGTGGATATCGCCCAGCTGGACATGGAGTGGGTCAGGCGGCTTCATTCCCTGGTCGATCTGGTACAGCGGGGGATCCTGGTCATCGCCATCCTGCTGGCGCTGGCGGTGCTGCTGATCGTGGGCAACACCCTGCGGCTGGACATCGAGAGCCGGCGGGAGGAGATCGTCATCACCAAGCTGATCGGGGCCACCGACGGCTTCATCCGCCGGCCGTTTCTCTACACCGGTTTCTGGTACGGTCTCGGCGGGGCGCTCGTGGCCTTGCTGCTGGTGAATCTCTCCCTGGTTCTGTTGCAGGGGCCGGTACAGCGTCTGGCGGGGCTCTACGGCAGTGATTTCCGGCTGGGCTTCACTTCGCCCGGGATGGTGATCCTGCTGCTGGCAGCGGGGGTGATGCTCGGCCTGGCGGGAGCGCTGCTGGCAGTGGGCCGTCATCTGCGCGATATCGAACCGGAGTAGCGTCCATGGGATTCCTGCATCACATCCAGCGCTGCAACCGGCACGATCTGTCCGGTTTTCTGCCCTTCCGGGTGGGGGGTGAACGGGTCGGTTTCGTACGACCGGAATTTGCGGCGCAGTTGGGACGGTGGCCCGATGCATTCCGGGTGAGCGGCGAGGAGGTGACGCTGGCGGTGCAGAGCGCCGATGTGGCAACCCGCAGCACCGTGGTGGCCGGAGTGCTCGAACAGCTGCGGGAGGAGGGGATCCTCCCTCACCTGCAGGGGGAGCAGTACGGAGTCACCATGGGGACATTGGCCGACAGCGTGCTCTGGATCGATCGTGCCGCGGCCTCCCGCTTCGGCATTCGGGCCTTCGGGCAGCATCTGAACGGCTATGTGCGCAAGGGAGGGCACTGCTACATGTGGATCGGACGGCGTGCTGCCGACCGGATGCTCTACCCGGGAAAGCTGGATCAGCTGGTGGCCGGCGGGCTGCCCTGCGACATTCCCCTGGAGGAAAACCTGAAGAAGGAGTGCTGGGAGGAGGCCGCCATTCCTCCCCGGCTGGCCGCCGCTGCGGTCCCGGTGGGAACCGTCACCTACGTTACCGAACTGGAGTACGGGCTGCGTCCCGATACCCTCTATTGCTACGATCTGGAGCTTCCCGAGGAGTTCCGGCCCCGCTGCACCGACGAGGAGGTGGAGGAGTTCTATCTCTGGCCGGTGGAGCAGGTGATGGAGATAGTGCGGGAGAGCGACCAGTTCAAGGAGAACTGCAATCTGGTGATCATCGATTTTCTCGTGCGGCATGGATACATCGGGCCGGAGGATCCGGAGTATCTGGAGCTGGTGACCGGTCTGCATCCCCCGCTGCCATGACGGCGTGATTACCAGCTCAATCCGGGCGCTGCTGCCCCCGTTGCAGCATCTCTTCGGCGTGGGAGAGGGTCTGTTCGGTCATCTCCACGCCGCCGAGCATCCGGGCCAGTTCCCCCACCCGTTGTTTCTCCTCGAGAGGCCAGATGCGGGTCGAGGTCTCGCCCCCGCTGCGTTCCTTGAGCACCTGCAGATGGTGGTGCGCCAGGGCCGCCACCTGTGGCTGGTGGGTGACGCAGATCACCTGACAGAAGCTGCCCAGCCGGCGGAGCTGGCGGCCGACGATCTCCGCCACCCCACCGCCGATGCCCACGTCCACCTCGTCGAAGATCAGGGTGGGGGTGCTGGCCTTCTGGGCCGTGATCACCTGGATGGCGAGACTGATGCGGGCCAGCTCACCACCGGAGGCCACCTTCGCCAGTGGTTTCAGCGGCTGGCCGGGGTTGGCGCTGACCCGGAACTCTACCCGCTCTCTGCCGAAGGGGGTGGGGCTCTCTCCCTGCTGTGGAAGGAGCCGTATCTCGAAGCGCCCCCCTTCCATGCCCAGCCGTTGCATGTTCTCGCTGATCGCCTCGCCAAGCTCTCTGGCGGCGCGGGCACGGGCCTTGGTCAATCTTTCCGCCGCCGCAGTGTACTCTTCCAGGGTGGTGGCGATGGACTTTCGCAACCCCTCGAGCCGGAGGTCCATCTCTTCCAGCTCCTGGAGCTCCTGCTGAAGACGCGGCAGTAGCCGGGGAAGCTGGCCGGGCTCCACCCGGTGCTTGCGTGCCAGCTCGTGGAGGGTGGCGAGACGCTCCTCGACCCACTGCAGCCGCTCGGGATTGAGCTCGGCGTGGGTCAGATAGTGGCGCAATTCGCCGGCCGCCTCTTCCACCTGGATGGCGGCGTTGTCGAGCAGCTCGCCTATCCCCTGGAGCCGTTCGTCCAGCTCCTGCAGTGACGCCACCCGCTGGCTGGCCTGGCCGAGCAGCGAAGCCGCGGAGAACTGCTCGTTTTCATAGAGCAGTTCGAGGGCCTGTCGGCACTCCTCCAGCAGGCGGGAGGCGTTCGCCAGTCGCTGATGTTCCTGCTCCAGTTCGGCGGGCTCTTCGGGAGCGAGCCCGAGCGCCTCCAGCTCCCGGACCTGGTAGCTGAGCAGTTCGGCGCGGGACTCACGCTCCCTGCCTGCCTGTTGCAGCTGCTCCAGTTTCCGGCTTTGCTCCTGCCACCGGTGGTGCAGCGAGGCCAGCTCCGCCAGCAGCGATCCGTTTCCGGCGTACTCGTCCAGCAACCGTCGCTGGGTCTCCCCCTTGGTCAGGGACTGGTGTTCGTGCTGGCCGTGGATCTCCACCAGCATCTCCCCCAGCTCCCGCAGCAGTTGCAGCGGAGCGGGGCGACCGTTGATATAGCCGCGGGAGCGGCCATCGGCGGTGATCACCCGGCGGATCTGGCAGCTGGTTTCCTCCTCCAGGTCATGCGCCTCCAGCCATTCCCACACTTCGGGCCGTTCCTCCGGCTCGAACTCGGCGCTGATTTCGGCCCGATCGGCACCGTGGCGGATCAGGCCGCTGTCGGCACGATTGCCCAGGGCGAGGCCGAGGGCGTCAAGGAGGATCGATTTTCCCGCCCCGGTCTCGCCGGTGAGGACGGTCATGCCGGGGCGCAGCTCCACGTCGATCCGCTCCACCAGGGCGAAGTTCCGGATCTCGAGATGAGTCAACATGCCGTTTCCTCAGGCCAGACGTCTTCCCCAGTGCAGCTTGGCGCGCAGCAGCTTGAAATGATCGTGGCCGGCGGGATGGATCAGATGTACCGGGCGAGGACTGGTCTTGATCACCACCTGATCGCCGGCGGTGAGGCCGAGATTGACCTGACCGTCACAGGTCACCTGTGCGTAGGGCTGGCTGTGTTCGGCCACCATCACCTCGATGGTGCTGCTGCTGTGCACCACGATGGGCCGGTTGCTCATGGTATGGGGGCAGATGGGAACCAGCACCAGCGCCTCCAGGCTGGGATAGAGGATGGGACCGCCGCCGGAGAGGGCGTAAGCGGTGGAACCGGTGGGGGTGGCAACGATCAGCCCGTCGGCACGAATGGTGTTGACATAGACTCCGTTGATGGAGGTTTCCATCTCGATCATGCGGGCGATGTCCCATTTATGGATCACCACGTCGTTGAAGGCGTTGCTCTCCGTGACCACCTCTCCCTGGTGGAGAATGGCGGCGTGCAGCAGGCAACGTCGCTCCTCCTGGAAATTGCCGGCCAGGATCTCGTCCAGGCAGCGGGCCATACAGTCCGGAGAGATATCGGTGAGAAATCCGAGATGGCCCAGGTTGACCCCCAGCAGCGCCACTTCGTGATCGGCCAGGGAGCGGGCGGCGTTGAGCAGGGTCCCGTCTCCTCCCACCACGATCACCAGATCACAGCGCTGCCCGAGCTCCTCCCTGCTCACCGTCTCCAGCCCGAGACCGGGGACCACCTCCGCAGTCGCCTCATCCAGCAAAACCGCCACCTCACGTGTCCGCAGGTGGTGTGCCAGGCCGCCCAGCGTCTTCTCCACGCCGGAGTCGCTGTATTTGCCGATCAACCCTATGGTGGAAAAGCGGTTTTGTTCCATGCAAGAGATTCTCGTGGCCAATGGGTAACGTTAGCACGATGAGCAGCCGGCGCCAACCTGTCGGTGCGCTCTGCAGGTTGACCGTGAGGGCCTGAGTTGGTAACTTTTGTTGGCACTCTGTGCCATCGAGTGCCAGGGGTTCACCGACTCCGATAACTTCCGTTATTCATTTTCATCGCTTTTCGAACGAGGTTGGTTTTCTGGTGGCGAAAGAGACGGCCATAAGTGCTCGTGCGCAACAGTTGTTCAAGACGCTGGTGGAGCGGCATATCCAGGATGGGCAGCCGGTAGGCTCCGCTGCGCTGGTGGAGGCCTCCGGGCTCGGCATCAGTCCGGCCACTGCGCGAAACATCCTCTCCGATCTCGAGGCGCTGGGGTTGGTGATGTCTCCCCACACCTCCGCCGGCCGGGTCCCTACTGCGCGGGGCTACCGCTTTTTCGTGGACACCCTCCTGACCGTGGAGCCGCTGGATCAACAGCAGGTGAAGAAATTCATGGACAAACTGGATCTGGAGGCGGATCTGCAGGGGTTGCTGCACAGCGCGTCTACGCTGCTCTCTTCGGTGACCCACCTTGCCGGAATGGCGATGTTCCCACGCCGGGAGCAGCCCACTTTCCGGCACATCGAGTTTCTGCCGCTCTCGGAGAATCGAATCCTGGTGATCTGGGTGGTCAACGAGCGGGAGGTGCAGAACCGGCTGATCCACCTCGATCGCCCATACTCCCCCTCGGAACTTCAGCAGGCGGCCAACTACCTCAATGCCGAGTTCGCCGGCCAGAGCCCGCAGGCAATTCGGACCGCCTTGCTGCAAGAGTTGCGCACCGCCCGGAAATCGGTCAACGATTTCATGCTCATGGCGGTGGAGATGGCGGAACGGGCGCTCAGTAGCTCCGACGAGACGGGGGACTATGTACTGGATGGCCAGTCCCACCTGATGGAGTACGCGGAAATGGCGGACATGGAGAAGTTGCAGCGGCTGTTCGATGCCTTCGAACGCAAGCACAAGGTGCTGGAGCTGCTGGACAAGGCGGTGGCGGCGCAAGGGGTGCAGATCTTCATCGGCGAGGAGTCCGGCTGCAAGGTGTTCGATGGTTGCAGCTTCGTGACCGCCCCCTATACCGTCGAGGGAAAGGTGGCGGGCGTACTGGGTGTCATCGGTCCCACCCGGTTGAACTATGAACGGGTCATCCCCATCGTCGACGTGACCGCCAAGTTGCTGGGTGCGGCCTTGAATTATCACCGGCAATCCCCATCATATTGATGCTGGAGAAACATCATCTGTCTGGAGAACGCGATGTCTGAAACCGAGAAGCAGGCTGTTGCCGAAGCCGAGGAAGAGAAGCAGCAAGAGCAGGAGGCTGAAACCCCAGGAGGAGAGGAGGAGAAGGCCGAGCCCAGCAAGGAGGAGCTGCAGCTGCTGCTGGAGGATGCCCGCAACAAGGCGGACGATCACTGGAATCGGGTGCTTCGTCTCCAGGCAGAGCTGGAAAACCTGCGCAAGCGGAGTCAGCGAGAGCTGGAGAATGCGCACAAGTACGCCCTGGAGAAGTTCGTCCAGGAGCTGTTGCCGGTGAAGGACAGTCTGGAGATGGGTCTCGCTGCGGTGAATGAAGGGGATGGCGAATCCGCCGCCAAGCTGCGGGAAGGGATGGAGCTGACCCTGAAGATGTTGCAGGCGGCGTTGGAGAAGTTCGGGGTGAAGGAGATCGATCCGGTGGGCCAGCCCTTCGATCCGGAACGACATCAGGCGATGTCTACCGTCGAGTCGGATGATGCCGAGCCGAATACCGTGGTGACGGTGATGCAGAAAGGTTACCTGCTCAACGATCGTCTGATTCGCCCGGCGATGGTCGTGGTTGCAAAGTGAGAGGAGCGGGGTTGGAAACCAGGGCGACAGGTTGAAATCCCGTGCGATGCCCCCACCTTAAAAACAAAACTGGTTGAAACGAAAATCAAATTGGAGAAAGCATATGGGTAAGATCATCGGTATCGACTTGGGCACCACCAACTCCTGCGTGGCGGTAATGGAGGGGGGCAAGCCCCGGGTCATCGAAAACAGCGAGGGTGATCGCACTACACCGTCCATCGTCGCCTATACCGATGACGGGGAGGTGCTGGTGGGGCAGCCCGCCAAACGTCAGGCGGTCACCAACCCCAAGAACACCCTGTTCGCCATCAAGCGCCTGATCGGCCGCAAGTTCGAGGACGATGAGGTGCAGAAGGACATCGAACTGGTCCCCTACAAGATCATCAAGGCGGACAACGGCGACGCCTGGGTTGAGGTGAATGGCAAGAAGATGGCGCCGCCCGAGATCTCGGCCCGGGTCTTGATGAAGATGAAGAAGACCGCCGAGGACTATATCGGGGAAGAGGTGACCGAAGCGGTGATCACCGTCCCCGCCTATTTCAACGACTCCCAGCGTCAGGCCACCAAGGATGCCGGCCGGATCGCCGGACTGGACGTAAAG
>WFNS01000030.1 GCA_015488495.1 Gammaproteobacteria bacterium
ACCATGTTGGGTTCGAGATCGGAGTTGAGGAAATTCTGGAAATAGGGGAGACCATATTTGGCCGTCATGGCGAACAGCCGCTCTGCGTTCTCGCTCTCCCAGGGGAAGTCGGGAGTGATGTTGTAAGTGGGGATGGGAAAGGTGAACACCCTGCCCCTGGCATCCCCGGCCGTCATCACCTCGATGTAGGCCCGGTTGATCATCTCCATCTCGGCCTGCAGCTCACCGTAATGGAAGGGCATCTCCTCGCCACCGATGATGGGGACCTGTTCCCGCAGATCCTCGGGACACACCCAGTCGAAGGTGAGGTTGGTGAATGGCGTCTGGGTCCCCCAGCGGGAGGGAACGTTGAGATTGTAGATCAGCTCCTGGATGGATTGCCGCACCGCCTCGTAGGAGAGATTGTCCTTACGCACGAAAGGAGCCAGATAGGTATCGAACGAGCTGAAGGCCTGTGCCCCTGCCCATTCGTTTTGCAACGTACCGAGGAAGTTGACCATCTGTCCCACTGCGCTGCTGAGATGCTTGGGGGGCGCGGCCTCCACCTTTCCCGGCACTCCGTTCAGCCCTTCCTGCAACAGGGTGCGCAGCGACCAGCCGGCACAGTAACCGGCCAGCATGTCCAGATCGTGGATGTGGAGATCCCCCACCCGGTGCGCCTCCCCCACCTCCGGGGGATAGACGTGGTTCAGCCAGTAATTGGCAATCATCTTGCCCGAGGTATTGAGGATCAGACCACCGAGCGAATAGCCCTGGTTGGCGTTAGCATTGACCCGCCAGTCGGCCCGTTCCAGATACTCATTCACCGACGCGGCCACATCCACCAACGTCCGGCGATCCTGGCGCAACTTGCGATGCTGTTCCCGATAGACGATGTAGGCCCGGGCAGTGCGCAGGTAATCGGCGCTGATCAACACCTGCTCCACCACATCCTGAATGCGCTCGATATCCAGCGCTCCCTGCCAGCGGGCATGGCTCAGCACCTTGACCACCTCACTGCCGAGCCGGCGCGCCTCCTCCTCACCGAACTCGCCGGTCGCCGCGCCGGCTCGCTGGATGGCCGAATCGATTCGGCTCCGATCGAAACCAGTGCGACGACCATCCCGTTTTATCACCTCGGCGGGTAAGCGAACCGTCACCGCCACATCCTGACAAGCCATTTTCCGGACCTCCTGATTGATTGTGATATACACAATATATCGCGCAGATAAATGATTTCAACAACTATATATTGTGTTTTGCCTGGATGTTGACCGAGATCAATCCAGCCCGGGTGTCTTACCCGGGGAGTTGGTGAACGTGCCACCCGCCGTCAAACCAGACAGCAGAAGAGAGGTGAGATAGAGAGGATGGGAAAACAGGTATCGACAAAGCCGGGTCCCCTCGAGGGGAACCCGGCGATGGCGATTGACTCAGCGGTGTTTCAGATAGAAGTTGATCAGCCCGTTGGTGGATGAATCATATTTCTCCACCGGCTCTTTCCCTTTGAGATCCGGGAGGATCGCTCCGGCCACCTGTTTGCCGAATTCGACACCCCACTGGTCGAAAGAATCGATGCGCCAGATGATCCCCTGCACGAAGATCTTGTGCTCATAGAGTGCGATCAGGGAGCCGAGCGTGCGCGGCGTCAGCTTGGGTATCAACAGGGTATTGCTCGGACGGTTGCCCGGCAACACCTTGTGGGGTACCAGTGACTCCAGCTCCGCGCCACTCATTCCCGCGGCTTCCAGCTCGGCACGCACCTCGTCGGCATTCTTGCCCCACATCAGCGCACGGGTCTGACCGAAGAAATTGGAGAGCAGGATACGATGATGATCGTCAAGATGATGATAGCTCTCCAGGGGGGCGATGAAATCGGCCGGCACCAGTTTCGTCCCTTGGTGCAGCAACTGGAAATAGGCATGCTGCCCGTTGGTGCCCGGCTCGCCCCAGATGATGGGGCCGGTGGAGTAATCCACCACCTCGCCATCACGCTGCACCCGCTTGCCGTTGCTCTCCATCTCCGCCTGCTGGAGATAGGCAGTGAGACGGTGAAGATACTGATCATAAGGGAGGATGGCCTGGGTCTCGGCACCAAAGAAGTCGTTGTACCAGATCCCCAGCAATGCCAGGGTTGCCGGCAGACTTTGCTCCAGCGGAGCGGTGCGGAAATGTTCGTCCATCTGGTAGGCACCGTCCAGAAGCTGCTCGAACTGCTCCATTCCCAGATAGAGCGCGATGGGCAAGCCGATGGCCGACCAGAGGGAGTAGCGCCCCCCCACCCAGTCCCAGAAACCGAACACGTTCTCCGCACGGATTCCGAACTCCTCGGCCGCTTTCACGTTGGCACTCACCGACACGAAGTGACGCGCGACGGCCGACTCGTTGGCCGTCCCCAGAAACCAGCGACGGCAGGTCAGTGCATTGGTGAGTGTCTCCTGGGTGGAGAACGACTTGGAGGAAACGATGAACAGCGTGGTCTCCGGCTGCACCCGATCCAGGATCTCCTGAACGTGGTCACCGTCGATGTTGGACATGAAGTGCATGGTGAGACCACTGTCGCGACCATAGGGTTTGAGCGCCTCACAGACCATCACCGGCCCCAGATCGGAACCGCCGATCCCGATGTTGACCACGTCGGTGATCCGCTCGCCGGTATAACCGCGCCACTCGCCGCTGCGCACCTTGCCCACGAAGCGCTCCATGCGCGCCAGCACGGCATTCACTGCCGGCATCACATCCTCCCCATCCACCAGGATGGGCCGGTTGCTCCGATTGCGCAACGCCACGTGCAGCACGGGGCGTTTCTCGGTGAAGTTGATGCGCTCACCGCGGAACATGCGCTCGCGCCACCCCTCCACGTCCGCCTCCCGGGCCAAAGCACGAAGCAGTTTCATGGTCTCCTCCGTGATCCGGTTCTTGGAATAGTCCAGCAGGATATCGGCGGCAGAGAGGGTAAACTTCTCGAATCGCCGCGGATCCTGCTCGAACAGCGCCCGCATGTGCACGTCCGCCATCGACTGCCAGTGCTTGCCCAGCGCCAGCCACGCCGGTGATTGGGTCAATTTCATCGTCGTTACCATTCCATCCATTCAGATATCCTCATCATAGCCGGACTTTCAGCAATTTCTGAAACTTCCGGGTCACATTTTTGACTGGAGCCCCTTGCCGGCGCCAATCCGCCAAGGAATCGAACACCTTTACCCCTCAATCAGGCCCCGGAATCAGGAAATTAGCAATAAACGTGCCTCCCGGAGAATCCCGCTTTTTGTTAGAATTGCGCAACAGCGTGGCTGCCCCATGGGCGGGAGGTCGTCTGGTGCCCGACTCAAACCGATTCGGGCCCGAAACCGAAACGACGCCGGAGTGGCGCAGAACGCAACCCGAACCACAACCACTGCGGGGAACATCAGATGATCAACGATCTGGCGGACAAGGAGTTACGCTCCAGAGTCAAGCTGTTTGGCAGACTGCTGGGCAACGTGCTGCGCACCCACGCCGGCGAACATGTGTTCGATGCCGTGGAGACCCTGCGCAAGGGCTATATCTCTCTGCGCAAGGAGGAGAGTCCACGCAAGCGCAAGCAGCTGCAACAGGTGGTTTGCAACCTGGACGCCAACACGCTGAGTCACGTGGTACGCGCCTTCAACATCTATTTCAGCTTGGTCAATATCGCTGAGGAGGCCTATCAGCACCGCCAGCGCCGGCGCCGCATCCGGGGCGGTGGCAAGCTGTGGGGCGGTTCTTTCGACACGGTGTTGCGGGAATTCAAGGCCGAAGGGGTCACCGCGCAACAGCTCCAGGAGATGCTCGACCAGCTGCGCTACATCCCGGTATTCACCGCCCACCCCACCGAATCCAAGCGGCGGATCGTCATGGAGCGACTGCGCAGCATCTTCCTCACCAGCGAACGGCTGGACAGCTACCGCCTGACCAAGGAGGAGAAACAGGAGATCATCGACTCCCTGGAGACCCAGATCCAGATCCTGTGGAGCACCGATGAGGTTCGGGTGCTGAAACCACAGGTTCGCGACGAGATAAAAAACGGGCTCTACTATTTTCACAAGAGTCTGTTCATGGCGGTCCCCCAGACCTATCGCAACCTGGAAAAGGTAATCAAGCGGGTCTATGGCAGGGAATGTGGCAGCGACAGCCCTGTCTGTGTGCCCAGCTTCCTCACCTTCGGCTCCTGGATTGGTGGTGACCGGGATGGCAACCCCTTCGTCAAACCGGACACCACCCGCACGGCGGTACGCATGCAACATCAGCAGGTGCTGCGCGAGTATCTGCGCCGGGTGAGCCAGCTGATCCTGCAGCTCACCCACTCCAGCCGCCTCTGCCAGCCGAGCGAACCGTTCCTGGAAAGCCTGGAGCGGGACGAGGCCCGGTTCCCGGGGATCTTCCAGAGGCGTCCCAACCGTTATCAGCACGAGCCCTACCGCCGCAAACTCTATGTGATGCAGCGCCGTCTCAAGGACAATCTGAAGCGGGTGGACAGCCTGATCTACGGTACGGAACCACTCCCCTGCGAGTATGCCTACACCGACGAGGCAGATTTCCTCGAGGATCTGAAGTTGATACGGGCCTCCCTGTACAATCACGGTGACCGGCGCTGTGCCGATGCGGAGCTGAAAGATCTGATCCGCCTGGTGGAGACCTTTGGTTTCTTCCTGATGCGGCTGGACATCCGCCAGGAATCCACCCGCCACAGCGAGGCGGTAGCCGAGATTCTCGCCCAACAGGCCGAGGCGATCGACTACTCCGCCCTGGACGAAAAGCAGCGGCTCGCCCTGTTGAGCGAGCTGGCCGCCGATACCGACCGCCTGCAACTCGACATGGAGGCGCTTTCGGAGCCTACCCGGGAGACCCTGGAGGTGTTCCAGGTAATGGGAGAAATGCGCAAGGAGATCAGCCCCCGGGCCTTCGGCACCTACGTCATCTCCATGACCCACCACGCCAGCCACATCATGGAGGTGATGCTGCTCGCCGCTCTCGCTGGGCTGGCGGGGCGCCGCGATGGAGAGTGGTTCTGCAACATCCATATCTCGCCACTGTTCGAGACCATTGAGGATCTGGAGCGGATCGAACCGGTGATGGGTGAACTGCTGGACATTCCGGTCTATCGGGATCTATTGAAAGAGGCGGGAAATTTCCAGGAGGTGATGCTCGGCTACTCCGACTCCTGCAAGGATGGCGGCATCGTCTCCTCCTCCTGGCAGCTGTACAACGCCCAGAAACAGGTCACCGACCTGTTGCGGGAACGGGGCATCGCCCACCGACTGTTCCACGGCCGTGGTGGCACCATCGGTCGGGGAGGCGGCCCCACTCACGAAGCGATCCTCTCGCAGCCACCGGGAACGGTCCACGGACAGATCAAATTCACCGAACAGGGCGAGGTACTTTCCTATAAATACAGCAATCTGGAGACAGCGGTCTATGAACTCACCATGGGGGTATCCGCGCTGTTGAAATCCAGTCGCAGCATGATCCAGCCGTGGCAGCCCTATTGCAGCGACTATCTGGAGGTCATGAACCGCCTCTCGGCCAGCGGAGAAGAGAGCTACCGCCAGCTCACCGACCGGACCCCCGGATTCCTGGACTACTTTTACGAGGCCACGCCTCTCAACGAGATCGGATTGCTCAACATCGGCTCCCGGCCATCCCACCGCAAGAAGGGGGACCGCACCAAGTCGTCGGTCCGCGCCATCGCCTGGGTGTTCAGCTGGGCACAGTCACGCCATACCCTGCCCGCCTGGTTCGGCATCGGTACGGCCCTGGAGTCATGGCGTGGCAACGATCCGGAGCGGCTGGAGAAGCTGCGGCAGATGTATCGGGAGTGGCCTTTTTTCCGCTCGCTGATCAGCAATGCCCAGATGGCCCTGTTCAAGGCCGACATGGCCATCGCCGAGCAGTATGCCAAGTTGTGCAAAGACCCGGAGACCGGGGAGAAGATCTTCCGCATCATCCGTGACGAGCATGCAAGAACCGTCAGACAGGTGCTGGAGGTTTCCGGGAACCAGGCGTTGCTGGAGGACAATCCTCCGCTGCGCCTCTCCCTGCTGCGCCGCGAGCCCTATCTCGA
>WFNS01000031.1 GCA_015488495.1 Gammaproteobacteria bacterium
TAGGGCCCCTTGCCGGAACGGACATGCTCCACCGCAGTCCTGGCCGCGGCATAGACCTTTTCGATGTCCTGGCCATCCTCCTGGGCGGCCGGAATGTCATAGGCACATACCCGCTTGTACTGATCCACCACCGCGGTGGAACGGTCGATGCGGGTGCCGATACCATATAGATTGTTCTCGCAGACGTAGAGCACCGGCAGTTTCCAGACGCTGGCCATGTTGAGCGCTTCGTGAAAGGTCCCCTGATTGTTCGCGGCGTCACCCAGGAAACAGATGGAGATGTCGTCACCCCCTTTCATCTGTATCGCCTTGGCGATACCGGCTGCGAGGGGAAAGGGTCCGCCCACCAGGGCATAGCCCCCCATGAACCGATGCTCAACATCGAAGATATGCATCGACCCACCCCGGCCCTTGCTGGAGCCGGTCTCCTTGCCGTACAGCTCGGCCATCACCTCTTTCGGATCGGCACCGCACTTGATGGCGTGCACATGATCCCGATAACCGGTGATGACGTAGTCCCTGCCAGGACGAGCCGCCTCCAGCACGCCGATGGCGCAGGCCTCCTGGCCCGGATAGAGGTGGAGGAACCCCCCGATCTTGCGCTCCACATAGGCCTCATAGCAGCGCTCTTCAAAACGCCGCGCGAAAAGCATCTCGCGCAGCAGCCGTTTCTTGTCAGCGGCGTTCATGAAAATTCCCGTCTATTTCGCTCCCGTTCAAGAGCACGATGATTGTGGTAAAAACGCGTATAATCGGCTTTTTAGGGTATGAGGTCAAGGTAACGCCGGGCTGGCCGGCGGCCGAGAAGGCCTTCCAATCCACTCCAATCGGGTGAATTCCATGAGCGACGCAGACTACCGAACCGAACGGGACAGCATGGGCGAACTCCGCGTTCCGGCCGATGCACTGTACGGGGCCCAGACCCAGCGGGCGGTGGAAAACTTCCCCATCAGCGGCTTGCGGCTGCCTCGCCAGATGATTCGCGCCCTGGGCGAGATCAAGCGGGCCGCCGCCATGGTCAACCATGAACTGGGGCTGCTGGACGAGACGCGCGCCCACGCCATTCGCAACGCGGCCGAAGCGGTGGCGACGGGTCTTCACGACGGGCACTTTCCGGTGGATGTCTTCCAAACCGGCTCCGGCACCAGCAGCAACATGAACTGTAACGAGGTAATCGCCCACCTCGCCTGCCAGGCAGGGGTCGAGGTTCACCCCAATGACCACGTCAACATGGGGCAGAGCTCCAACGACGTGTTTCCGAGCGCCATCCACATCGCCGCGGCCGCTGCTCTCCACGACCGACTGCTTCCAGCCCTGCTGCACCTGGAGGAGACCATTCTGCTGCGTGCAGGGGAATTGAAGAACGTGGTCAAGACCGGCCGTACCCATCTGATGGACGCCATGCCACTCACCTTCGGTCAGGAACTCTCCGGCTGGGCGAGCCAGATCCATCACGCCAGAGAACGTATCGAAACCAGCCTGCCCCGCCTCCAGGCCCTGCCGATCGGAGGCACGGCGGTGGGTACGGGGGTCAACACCCACCCCGCATTCGGCGACCGTGTGGCAGACCGGCTGAGCAAGCGCTTCGGCATTCCCTTCCGCCGCATGGAAAACTGCTTCGAGGGATTGAGCAGCCAGGATGCAGCGCTGGAGATGAGCGGACAACTCCGGACCCTGGCGGCAAGCGTGATGAAGATCGCCAACGATCTGCGCTGGATGAACAGCGGACCGCTTGCGGGCCTAGCCGAGATCACCCTGCCCGCCCTGCAGCCCGGCAGCTCCATCATGCCGGGCAAGATCAACCCGGTGATCCCGGAGGCGGTCACCATGGTCTGTGCGCAGGTGTTCGGCAACGACACCACCATCACCGTTGCGGGGCAGTCGGGGAACTTCCAGCTCAATGTCATGCTGCCGGTGATCGCTTACAATCTGCTCCAGAGCATCGAGCTGCTGGCCAACGCCCTCGAGCTGCTGGCAGACAAGGCCATCCGGGGCTTCGAGATCAATGAGGAGCGCATCCAGGCTTCACTGGAGCGAAACCCCATCCTGGTGACCGCCCTCAATCCGGTGATCGGCTACGAGCGGGGCGCCGAGATCGCCAAAAAGGCCTACGCCGAAGGGCGCCCGATCGTGGAGGTGGCATTGGAGATGACCGATCTCCCGGAAGAGAGGGTTCGCGAGCTGCTGGATCCGATGGCCCTGGCCCGGGCCGCAACGGGGGATTGAGCAACAAAACGCGCTGTACCCCAGAAAGCGCTTTGCAGCCTCTGGGACACCGTCCCGGCGTCGCAAAAAGCCAACAACGCTATGCTATGATGGGCACTTGGAGAAGACCAAAGAGATCCAAATGAATCAGGGAGATACAAAAATGAACAAATGGTCACATGGATTGGGTAGCTCCATGCTGCTCTTCGGTATATTTCTTGTCGGTGGAACGGTCTGCGCCGATGAGCTCATGGATATGACCGCATCCCTTCCCGATGCCAAGCCGGGTGAATGCTACGCCAAGGTGGTGATTCCCGCGCAATTCAAGACGGAAACCGAGGAGGTGGTGGTCAAGGAGCCAACCGAACGTATCGAGATCATCCCCGCCAAATACGAGTGGGTCGAGGAGAAAGTGCTGGTCAAGGAGGCATCCCAGAAATTGATCTCCATCCCGGCCACCTACGAGACGGTGACCGAAAAGGTGGAGGTCCGTCCCGAAACCCTTTCCTGGCACACCAGTCTTCGGGCCGATGCGCCACTGGCCAATCCGGCCCTGCTGGAGGCCGCCAAGGCCAGCGGCATCGATCTGGGTAGTGCAACCCCTGGCATGTGTTTTCACGAACACCTGAAACCCGCCCAATACGAGACCAAGACCGAAGAGGTACTGGTCAGCGAACCCTCTGAAAAGGTGGAGATCATTCCCGCCAGGTATGAATGGGTAGAGGAAAAAGTACTGGTCAAGGAGGCTTCCCAGAAAGAGATAGCCGTACCACCTGTATATGAGACCATTACCGAAAAGGTGATGGTGGAGCCAGCCAAAACCGTCTGGAAGAAGGGTCGTGGTCTGGTGGAAAAGATTGACCATACCACCGGCGAGATCATGTGCTTGGTAGAGATCCCCCCCAAGTACAAGACCGTTACCAAACGGGTAATCAAGACCCCGGCCTCCACCAAGACGGTGGAGATTCCCGCCCAGTACAAGACGGTGAAGGTACGCAAACTGGTCTCCGCGCCCCAGGAGAAGCGGGTCGAGATCCCGGCGAAGTACAAGACCGTCACCAAACGGGTCAAGGTGGCCGAGGCGCAGTTCATTTGGCACGAAATCCACAGCAAGGAGATGAGCGCCAAGACCCGTACCGGCAACCAGATCTGCCTGAAGAAAACCCCGGCACGCTACAAGACGGTCACCCGGCGCGTGGTGAAGACCCCCGCCTCCACAAAAACGGTAGAGA
>WFNS01000032.1 GCA_015488495.1 Gammaproteobacteria bacterium
AGCGGCGGAGCCGGAACGGCTGGTGCTCGACCCCAAGGGCTATTTTATCGTCTACCTGGATCGCAACAGGCAACGCCTGCTGCTGGAGCACTACAGCAACCGCGGCGTGCTCAATCGTGTATTCGAAGCCGCCTCGTCTGCCCCCCTCTATAGCACCGTAATCGAACAGGGGCTGATCTCCCGTCTCGACCACGCTGCCTACCTGGGCCGCGAACTGGCGCGGGCGGAACAGGCATTGAAACGCGGCGAGCCTTATCTTCAGGATCGCGCCCCCGGAGAACTTGAGAAAAACCCAGCCCCTTGCTGCTCCGCACTAACGGGAACCCGGACATGAAAATTGATCGAAAATATATTAGCGTCATAGTCGCCCTGGGATTGGTGGCTGTAATTGCGGCAAAGTTTTGGTCAAGCTCAAACGACGTGCCGCCAACCGGCATCTCTTTGACCTCCGGCCCGGCCATCATCCTGGTGCGCGGTGACAACAGTCCCAGCTGCAGAGCCATTCACGGGCTGGTGGAACAGGCGGCTGAGCGTTATCGCGGCCGGATCGAGGTAATTCAGACGGACTGGAGCGCCAACAACCCGCTGATCGAGCGGTACCGGATACGCTTCCTGCCAACGGTGGTCTTCATCAATCGCAATGGAGCTGAAGTTGGCCGGCTCGTTGGTGAAAGCGAGGCGGTTCAGAATCAGCTTGCCCGTGCGCTGTCGCAAGCCGAATCGCTGCTGAAACAGTAGATGGATGCCTTCGCCACCTGGCTGGCCCCCTACCTAGCCAACGGTTCGCTGCTGGCGCTACCCTTGGTGATCGTTGGCGGTCTGATAACCGCCTTCAACCCCTGCTGCCTGCCGATGTACCCGGCCATCTTCGGCTTCATGGGACGCAGTTGCTGCTGCCAAATTTCGGAATGCGAGGATGATGCAGCCCCGCCGCCTAAACCCCTTCCCCGCATTGCCCTGATCTTCGTCCTGGGGATGGCGACCGCAACAGCGCTGATGGGGCTGCTGACTGCCGGGCTGGGCTGGGTTTTTGGCCGCTTCCACCCCCTGCTTCAGATAGCACTGGCGCTGGTCCCTTTGACGATGGGCCTGCACCTGCTCGGCCTGATCACCGTGAAACTGCCCGCCTGGTCGATCAAAGGACTGCCTGACTTCGGCCCGCAACGCTTCAGACACACCACCACTGCCTTCGCCGCTGGCCTGGCCTTCTCCCTGGCAATTGCCCCCTGCGCCACCCCCATCCTGCTTGGCATTCTCACCCTCGTGGCCATGCAGGGGGACATGCTCTGGGGTGCCATACTGATGTTTATCTACGGTCTGGGCACCGGCATACCACTGCTGCTTGTCGGCCACGGTTTCGAGCGCTTGCAGCCCTACCTCTCCGCATCGCGCCATCTGCAATGGCTGAGAACCATCTCCGGATTGCTGCTGACGGGCGTTGGTGTCTATATGGTGTGGTTGGCGTGAGTTTTAATCGGGATAGGGAGGCCCTCACGGGCTTTCCCTCCCACACCAGCCGGCAACCGAAGGGGTCAGGAACAGAGTTCAGTAGCGGACTTCCATCGTGTGTAACTCAGGTAGCAGCAAACCGACTCAGGGAGTGTTCCAATTTTGGTGACGGTACAAGGATGAGGAGTGGGTTCAATCCGGAGAGTGACGGAGAGAACGATGGTAGTGGGAGCCGAGACCCCGTGGCGGCGTCAAACCAAGGTGTCGCCAGGTGTTAGGTATCTGTTACTGGAGGCTATCGCTATGGAGCATCGCTGGGGAACCCGGAAACATCTGGGAAAAGAGGTAACCCTGTATAGGGATGGAAAGGACGGCGCATACCTGGGACAGGCACAAGCGGTCGACATGAACCTGAACGGCATCGGGCTGAAGTGCGATCTGGAACTACGAGCTGGTCAGGTCGTCGAGGTCGAGCTTCCGCACGGGGATGAGCGGGTACGTTGCCTGGTGATTCACGCTGGACACAACCGGTGCGGCCTGATGTTTCTGTCTTTGCCGGAGCGCCGGAGGGCCTGGTGAGAATCCGTCGAAAGTGGCACTGTCGCTGAATAGAGGGAGTGGAGATGATGAATGCATCACCGGTAGATGAAAACCCGCTGCGCAACTTCGGCCCCTACAGTCTGATCACCGGGATTCTGCTGATTACGCTGGGAACGGTGGGGGTGTTCATGCCTGGCCTAGCATCGCTGGGCACCGAAATGTTCCTGTCGTGGTTGTTGATTTTGGGTGGCATCTTCTGGGCCATCCATACCTTCCACTATGACTCGAGGAGTGTCATGGCCTGGCTCAAGCCGGCGCTGCTGCTCAGCGTCGGTGGGCTGATGCTGGTCTATCCGGTCACCGGAGTGGCGACTCTTGGGCTGCTGCTGGCTATCTATCTGTTGATGGATGCCTTCAGCAGCTTTGCGCTCGCCCAATCGATTCATCCCGCCAAAGGGTGGGGCTGGATGGTGTTCAATGGCATCATTTCTGCCCTGCTGGCAGCGATATTCCTGATCGGCTGGCCAGCCACCTCCATCTGGCTGGTGGGGTTGTATGTGAGTATCAGCCTGATATTCGACGGTTGGGCATTGATCGCCGTCGGATGGATGTTGCGCAAGGGTTCG
>WFNS01000033.1 GCA_015488495.1 Gammaproteobacteria bacterium
GAGCAAGAAGAAAAACGGGATGCGGCGAGGCAGGAGGTCGATGAATGTCTGCATGTCGTTCTGGATGTTCCTCGGTAAGACTATTCGGTCACGATATGGGGTGCAGCGATCCCGTTGGCGGCCAGCTGCTCTTTGAGGCGCAGGGCTGTTTTCCTGTCCGCCAGGGGACCCACCCGTACCTTGAAGAGAACGCGGCCGTCTGTAGTGCTGTCTTCCACGATCCGGACGTTGCCGGCGCCGCTTTCGGAAAGGGCCGAACGTAACATCTCAGCGTTGCGTTGATCACTGAATGCTCCGGTCTGGACGTAGAACCGATTCTCTTCTTCGTTTGGCGTGGCGACAGTCGCCTCCACTCCGTCCTGCACTACGTTTGTAGGCGTCGCAGGATCGAACCGGACGCCGGTGGGCTGCGAATAAACAGGCTCGATCACCCGCACCTCCACCGGGGCCGTTCCTTTGTCCAGCATGTCCAGTTTGGCTGCGGCGGCATAGGAGAGGTCGATCAGGCGGTTGTCGTGGAACGGTCCCCGATCGTTCACCTTGACCACGACCGAGCGGCCGTTGTCGAGGTGGGTGACGCGGACATAGGTGGGTAGTGGCAGGGTACGGTGGGCGGCGGTCATGGCATACATGTCGTAGGGTTCACCGCTGGAGGTGCGTTTGCCATGGAACTTGGTTCCGTACCAGGAGGCGGTTCCTCTTTCCACGTATCCCCTGCTGTCGGGCAAGACGAAATAACGCTCACCGTTCACTTCATAGAACTCCGGATTGCCGTATCGGCTGCGCGGTTCTACCTTGGGTACGGCGTCGGGTATGGCGGAGGGGTCTATTTCTCCTTCGGGGGCGCGATCCCGTTGCAGGGTGCTACAGGCCCCCAGCGCCAGAACGCAGAGCATCGACAGGGAGGGTTTCCAGATATTGCGGATTCTTTCCATACCGGTTGCGCGTGTTTTCTTCTATCTAATCGTGTTCCTTACGCTTGTGTATCTCGCTGCTCAGCTGATAGACCGCCATCGCATAGAGCGGACTGTGATTATAACGGGTTATCACATAGAAATTGTGCAGACCAATCCAGAATTCCGGTATTCCCTCGGTCTCCAGTTCTATCAAGGCGGCCGTCTGCGACAGGTCGAGTCCGTTGGGAACCTTGACTCCGAATGTGGAAAACTCGCCCAGTGGCACCTTCGGCTTGATCCCCTTTTCGACCAGCGTTTCGTAGCCGCTCCCGGTAACGAAGGTTTGGAATGTGACCGGTTCGCCAGGTTTCCATCCGTGACGTTTGAAGTAGTTGGCCACACTGCCGATTGCGTCCGCAGGATTGTTCCACAGATTGCGGTGACCATCCCCGTCGAAATCGATGGCGTAATTTCGGTAGCTGCTGGAGATGAATTGGGGGATCCCCATTGCTCCTGCATAGGAACCTTTCAGGTCCAACGGGTCGATCTGTTCTTCGCGGGTCATCAACAGATATTGTTCCAGCTCGCTGGCGAAGAAGCGGCCCCGGGGAGGATATTCGAATGCCAGCGTGGAAAGGGCGTCGATCACCCGGTATTTGCCGGTATATTTGCCGTAGCGGGTCTCCACGCCCAGAATGGCGACGATGATCTCTGGCGGGACGCCGAATTCCCGCTCCGCCCGCTCCAACAATTGCGCGTGCCGGTTCCAGAACGTCACTCCTCCCTCGATGCGCTCTTTGGTGAGGAAGATGGGGCGATACTGGTACCAGGGCTTGGCCTCGGCCGGCTTACTGATGGCAGCGATGATATCGGGACGAAACTCTACCTGTCCGAACAGCCGGGAGAGACGATCGCCA
Organism: Gammaproteobacteria bacterium; assembly: GCA_015488495.1. GTDB lineage: Bacteria > Pseudomonadota > Gammaproteobacteria > Thiohalospirales > Thiohalospiraceae > DRMK01. The sequence continues at coordinate 1,814 of WFNS01000033.1, forward strand.
TTGAAGCGGTGTTGCTCCACCATCTTGCCGATGAAGTTCTTGAGGTGCGGATTGTCCTTCAACTCTTTGGCGGACAACGCTTCTGCCGCCGCCATCAGACAGGTGGCGCAGAGCGTTGCCGACAGCAGGGAAACAAACATCTTTTTCATGATTGGCTCGAATATTCGAATATCAGTTTCTGGTCGCTCTGGGTAGGTGGTAAATCCAGGTCAACCATGGAATCGGTGGTTCAAAAAGATGAACCCTGTTTATCAGTTGGTGCGGATATTATCAACTGGACGATCCGAGATGTCGAGTTTCCAAATCCGTTCTCATCTTGATCGGGAAAGGGAAAACATCAGCTGGCAACCAGCTTGCGATGGGTCTGAATGGACATCAAGATTCCGAACGCTGCCATCATGGTGACCAGCGAACTTCCTCCGTAGCTGATCAGGGGAAGTGGCAGCCCCACCACCGGCAGCAGGCCGGTGACCATGCCGATGTTGACGAAAAAGTAGATAAAAAAGGTCAGTGTCAGGCTGCCGGCCAGCAAGCGTGAGAAGCAGTCCTGTGCCTGGATGGCGATGATCATGCCCCTGGATACCACGAACAGATAGCCGGCCAGCAGCACCAGGATCCCGGTCAGGCCGAACTCCTCGCCGAGCACCGCAAAGATGAAGTCGGTGGAGCTCTCTGGCAGGAAATCCAGATAGGCCTGGGTGCCGTTCAGCCACCCCTTGCCAAACCAACCCCCCGAGCCAATAGCGATCTTGGACTGTATTATGTGATAACCGGCACCGAGGGGATCGGCTTCGGGATTCAGAAAGGTAAGGACGCGCTGTCGCTGATAGTCGTGCATCAGATACCAGATGGCCGGCATGGCGAGGGCCAACAGACCGAGAACCGAGAAGATGAGCCGCTTCGGAATGCCGGACAGCAGCAACACAAAGCCACCTGCCCCGGCGATCAGCAGTGCGGTTCCGAGGTCAGGCTGTTTCACAATCAGCAAGACCGGGGCGAGGATAATGAGCGAGGCAACCGCGATGACTCGTGGCCGGGGGGGGAGATGGAATCCGGCCAGATACTGGGCTGCCATCATGGGAACGGCGATCTTCATCAGTTCCGAAGGCTGGAAACGAAACAGCCCGAAATTGAGCCAGCGTTGCGCCCCCTTGCCCACCTCACCCAGCAGCAGCACTGCGATCAGCAGGGCCAGCCCGAGTGCGTAGAGCCAGGGGGCCCAGTACTGAAAACTTCGCGGGGGGATCTGGGCGATGGCAAATGCCACGGCAAAACCGATCCCGAGACGGGTGGCCTGGCGGATGATGAGATCCGGATTCTGTTCACCGGCGCTATACAGCACCACGAGGCTGATTCCGGAGAGGAACAGCAGGCCGACGAGAAGCGGCAGGTCGAGGTGCAGCCGCACCGCCAGGCCTCTCGCGGGGGGAGCGGTATCACCCCTGGGTGCAGACCTGCTGCTGTACCCCGATTGCATGTGACTCATTCTCCTTCGCTCCGCATGAAAGCATCGATCACCTTGCCCGCCACCGGTGCGGCGACGGCGCCGCCGCTGCCGCCGTTCTCCACGATTACTGCCACCGCGATGCGGGGTTTCTCCTCCGGGGCGAATGCGATGAACAGAGCATGATCGCGCAGCTTTTTGGCAAGTTTCTCCGCATCGTATTTTTCATCTTTCTTCAGTCCGAAGACCTGCGAGGTTCCGGTCTTGCCGGCGATTCGGTATTCGACCTGGGCGATGCGCCGAGCAGTCCCGTGAGGTCCATGGACCACCTGGGTCATGGCATGTTTGACGGTGCTCCAGTTGTAGGGATCGATGATGGAAATCCGGTTGATCACCTTGGCCTGCTGTGCTGTTTGTTGGTTGCTGTCCGGCGGCTCCAGTGCACGGACCAGCAGGGGTTGCAGATGCAGTCCCTCGGTGGCCAGGGTTGCCGTGGCCACGGCGAGCTGGAGTGGCGTTGCCAACCTGTAACCCTGACCGATACCGGTGATCAACGTCTCACCGGGATACCAGGGTTGCCGCCGGTTGCGCCGTTTCCACTCCCGGGAGGGCAGGATCCCTCGAGCCTCTCCGGGGAGCCTGATTCCGGTCGGGGCGCCAAAACCGAATCTGGCCAGAAAGCTCGAGATTCGATCGATACCCAGGCGGTAGGCCAGTTCGTAATAATAGACGTCGCAGGACTCGACAACGGATTTTTCCAGGTCGGTGTAGCCGTGACCATGTCGCTTCCAGTCCCGGTACGGCCGTTGGCTGCGGAACTCCGGGAAGTAGATCCCGCGGCAAAAAATGGTGCTATCTTCGTCGATTTTGCCCAGTTCCAGGCCGGCAAGGCCGATAAAGGGCTTGATCGTGGAACCGGGTGGATATTGCCCCTTGATGGCCCGGTTGAAAAGGGGGCGTTCGAGAGAGGTTCTCAGTGCCTGATACTCCGTGGTGCTGATCCCCGAGACGAACAGATTGGGGTCGAAGCTGGGGGTGCTGACCAGGGCCAATATCTCTCCGTTGTTGGGGTCTATCGCCACCAGGGCGCCGTTTTCACCGCCCAGTGCATCGACTGCCACCTGTTGCAGGTGTGCATCGATGGTGAGGTGCAGATTCTGACCGGATAGCGGCGGGGTCTGGTCGAGGATGCGTAGTTGGCGACCCAATACGTCGGTTTCCACCTGCTGGTAACCCACTTTGCCGTGCAAAAGGGATTCATAGCTGCGCTCGATGCCGGTCTTGCCAATATGGGTGGTACCGCGGTAGTTGACGGCATCGATGCGCTTCAGATCCGCTTCGCTGACCCGCCCCACGTATCCAACCACGTGAGCCATCAACGGTCCCAGCGGATAGTGACGGGTCAGGCCCGCCTTGATCTCAACGCCAGGAAAGCGGTAGCGATTGACGGCAAACTTCGCTACCTCTTCATCGTCGAGGCGGAAGCGCAACGGGATACTGTCGAACGGCCGTTTGCGCTGCAGCTCGTGGTGGAAACGGGTGACATCCTCTTCATCGATGGCGATCAGCTGCTGTAGCTGCTGGATAGTGGCCTCCATATCGTGGATGCGTTCCGGGACCAATTCGAGATGGAAAGTGGGGATGTTCTCCGCCAATACCACGCCGTTGCGGTCATAGATCAGGCCGCGGATGGGAGGGATGGGATAGATGGTGACCCGGTTCTTCTGTGACAGCGTGCTGAAGTGCTCATGGGAGAGGACCTGCAGATAGACCAGCCGGGCCACCAGGATCAGGGTCAGCAGGAATACGATGACCAAGCCGGAAATGGCGCGAACGGTGAAGATACGGGTGTCGCGGTAATCGTGTATTGCCGCGTTTCTGCCTGCGCCGTTGGGCCGCTTCATGGGATCGTTACCGGGATCCTGCCGCCATTCGGTTCAGACCACATGATAGCGCCGCCGGATGTGGCGCAGAACCAGAAACACCAGCGGCCAGACCAGCATGCTGGTGAGGGCAGGCAGCCAGTAGGAGAATCCAACCGGGCGTCCGATGACACCCAATACCCATGCCCCGATGACGCGAAACAGGGCGACGAAGATCATCACGATGATGGCCTGCTGCCAGACCGGATAGTTGCGGATCCGCTGATAGAGCAGCAGAACCAGATAGGCCACCACGGTCATTCCCAGTGCCTGCTGGCCCAGCAATGTACCGGTGGCGGCGTCCTGGAACATCCCGACCACCCAGCCGGTTCCCACACCCACCCGGTGAGGAAGGGCGATGATCCAGTAGATGAGGACCAGTGTCGTCCAGTCCGGGCGCAAGGGGGCCAGCAGTACCGGCACCGGAAACAGGGTGATGGCGAGGGCCGCTGCAAAAGAAACGGAGATGATCAACCAGCTGTGAGGGTGGGCGGGTATCATGGGGAGTGGTTGGCTTCAGGTGTCACCTGCGATGGTTCCGTTTCCGCTTCGGAGAGCTCGTTCGTCGGGTTGGTCCAGACCAGGAGCACCTCCCGGATGCCGTCCAGATTGGCCGTTGGCGTCGCCTCCACGAGGGCATAGGGCCGGGAAGGCAGGTTTTCCACCCGGCTGACGGTGGCGACGGGATGGCCCGGGGGGAAGCGGCCGCCGAGACCGGAGGTGACCAGAATGTCCCCCACCCGGATGTCCGCATTGTTGGGGATGAAAGGCAGATTCAGTCTGTTGGGGGCCCCGGTCCCCATGGCAATGGCGCGCAGCCCGTTGCGGTTGACCTCTACGGGGGTGGCATGGCTGGGCGCAGTGATGAGCAGGGCGGTGCTCGAGAAGGGGCCTACATGGATCACCTGACCCATCACGCCATTGGCATCGAACAGGGGCTGGCCCGGAAAGACGTCGTCGTTGCTGCCCTTGTTGATCACCACCTGGCGGCTGAAGGGATCGAGGTCCACCGCGATGATCTCCGCCACCCGGGTCTCCTGCCGTGTCTCCATGGAAGAGTGCAGCAGACGGCGCAGGCGTCTGTTTTCCGCCTCCAGGGTAACCATGCGTTGTAGCTGGGTCTCCAGCAACATCTGTCTGATCCGCAGCGTCTCCACCTGTTCGATCAATGCTGCTTTCGAGGTGAAATAGTGTGAGATGGAGCGGAACGGGCTGGTGCTCAGATCCACCATTACCTGCAACGGATAGAGTATCGCCGACATGGTGCTGCGCACCGTATCGACATAGTGCCAGCGATGGTCCATCGTCATGACCGCTACGGAAAGGAGGATGAAAAAGATCAGCCGTGTAGTGGTAGATGGCCCATGTGCGAATAGCGTTTTTATTTCAGGCCTCCTGGATACCGCAATTGTCTACCTGCCGGGACAGTACCTCACCGTTCCATCCAGTTCACAGCGATCGGCGTGGTTCGTCAATCCGAAAACCTGTCATATGAACAGCGATGACCGGTAGGCTTCCTCTCTCAATCCAGCGAAAAGAGATCCATGCCGTGTTGATCCACCATCTCCAGAACGCGGCCGCCACCCCGGGCGACGCAGGTGAGCGGGTCCTCTGCGATGACCACCGGCAGACCGGTCTCCTCCATCAGCAGGCGATCGAAATCGCGCAGCAGGGCGCCGCCACCGGTCAGTACCATGCCCCGTTCGGCGATGTCGGCACCCAGCTCTGGTGGTGTCTGCTCCAGCACGGTTTTCACCGCAGAGACGATGTTCTTCAGCGGCTCCTGCAATGCCTCGAGTACCTCGGTGCTGTTGACCGTGATGGAGCGGGGAATCCCTTCTGCCAGATTCCTGCCCCGGACCTCCATCTCCTGAACCTCATCGGAAGGGAAGGCGGTGCCGATCTCCTGCTTGATTCGCTCGGCGGTGGCTTCACCGATGAGGCTGCCGTATTTGCGCCGGACATAGTTGATGATGGATTCATCGAATCGGTCACCGCCTACGCGGACCGAGGTGGAGAAAACGATTCCGTTGAGGGAGAGTACCGCGATCTCCGTGGTTCCTCCGCCGATATCCAGTACCATCGAGCCACGCGCCTCGTTGATGGGCATCCCTGCGCCCACCGCCGCCGCCATGGGCTCCTCGATGAGGTAGACCTCCCGTGCCCCGGCCCCCATGGCCGACTCCCGGATGGCTCGCCGTTCCACCTGGGTCGCCCCACAGGGTACACAGATCAGTACCCGGGGGCTGGGCTTGAGGAAGCGAGTCTCGTGGACCTTGCGGATGAAGTGCTGCAACATCTTCTCGGTGATGGTGAAATCCGCGATCACCCCGTCTTTCATCGGCCGAATGGCGACGATATTGCCAGGGGTGCGTCCCAGCATCATCTTCGCCTCATGGCCCACGGCGGCGATGGCCTTCGGCCCACCGGGCCCTCGATCCTGGCGGATGGCCACTACGGAGGGCTCGTTGAGCACGATACCCTTGTTGAGTACATAGACCAGCGTATTGGCGGTGCCCAGATCGATGGAGATGTCGTTGGAAAAGAGTCCCCGCAAGCGCCCGAATCCGAACATAATTCTGTTTCTCTGCCTGTATTGATACCGCCCGTTGAACCTAAAGTGTCAGCGAGAGTGCCTGACCGGCTGTTGAACATCCTCGTAAAGCGGGAGGATGCACCGAAACCCGATCCGGAACTGTTATTGAAGGATGCGAATCGCGACTCCTGCCTGTTCCATGGCTGTTCGCATTCACCGGGATTTCTCGACGATCACCAGATCGGCAATCTCCTTCCATCGGATGTCCGGATGTTCTTTATCGGTTGAATTGCCAATATCTGTAGGCTATCGCCCCTTTCTTTTGTGTCAACGGCCGATAATTAATGATCCCTGCAAATTGCATAGTTCGATTAAATGACCAACTTTATCAATGGAACGGATTTGGGGCAAGGAGATATCTGTGATAATTTGTACTGCTTTGGATCGGTACACGGTTACGGAGTAATGGTCATGGCCCTGGAAAAAGCGGATGTCGAACGGATCGCCCATCTGGCGAGACTCGGGATCGATACGGACGATATAGCTGATTATGCCCGGGACCTGTCCGGGATCCTCGAGCTGGTGGAGCAGATGAACCGGGTGGACACAGAAGGGGTCGAGCCCATGGCCCACCCGCTGGAGATGGCCCAGCGCCTGCGTCCCGACGAGGTCACTGAGACCAACCAGCGCGAGAAGTTCCAGCGGATTGCCCCCCGGGTGGAGGCGGGGCTCTATCTGGTGCCGAAGGTCATTGAGTAGCGGTTTCGGCCTGCCCGGTTACGTCGAGCGGACACCCTATCCAGAAACCAGGACAAATACCATGCATGACAAGACGATTGCCGAGCTGGTGGCCGGTCTGAAGGCCGGAGAGTTCTCCAGCGTGGAGTTGACCCGCCACTATCTGGATCGCATCGAGCGCCATGACGAGCGGCTCAACAGCTACATCACCGTCTGCGCGGAGCATGCCCTGCGACAGGCGGAGGCGGCGGATCGGGCGATTGCCGCAGGGGATGCGGTTACCCTCACCGGGATTCCGCTGGCGCAGAAGGACATCTTTTGCACCGAGGGGATCAGGACCACCTGCGGTTCCCGCATGCTGGACAACTTCGTTGCTCCTTATGATGCCGACGTGGTGGAGCGCTGCAACGCGGCAGGAATGGTGATGCTGGGCAAGACCAACATGGACGAGTTCGCAATGGGCTCCTCCAACGAGACCAGTTTCTATGGTCCGGTGCGCAATCCCTGGGACGCGGAGGCGGTGCCGGGTGGATCGTCCGGTGGTTCGGCCGCGGCCGTCGCAGCCCGGCTGGCGCCGGTGGCCACCGGCACCGACACCGGTGGTTCCATCCGGCAGCCCGCGGCGCTGTGCGGCATCACCGGCCTCAAACCCACCTATGGGCGCGTCTCCCGTTGGGGGATGATTGCTTTCGCCTCCAGTCTCGATCAGGGGGGCGTGATGGCGCGTACCGCCGAGGACGCCGCGCTGTTGCTCAATGTCATCGCCGGTTTCGACGAGCGGGATTCCACCAGTGTGGACCAGCCGGTGCCCGATTACACCGCGGCCCTGGAGGAACCCCTCGACGGCCTGAAGATCGGCCTGCCGAAGGAGTACTTTGCCGAGGGGCTGGATGACGACGTGGCCCGTGCCATCGAAGCCGCCGTCGGGGAGTACCGGCGGCTCGGTGCACAGATCAAGGAGATCTCATTGCCCAATACGTCGCTCGCGGTGCCCACCTACTACGTCATCGCCCCGGCCGAGTGCTCCTCCAATGAGACCAGTTTCTACGGTCCGGTGCGCAATCCCTGGGACGCGGAGGCGGTGCCGGGTGGATCGTCCGGTGGTTCGGCCGCGGCCGTCGCAGCCCGGCTGGCGCCGGTGGCCACCGGCACCGACACCGGTGGTTCCATCCGGCAGCC
>WFNS01000034.1 GCA_015488495.1 Gammaproteobacteria bacterium
GCCGCAAAACTTGCGCTGGTGGTCGTCTTGCCAACCCCTCCCTTGCCAGATGTCACAACGATTACCTTAGACAAAACAATCTCCTTATCTGAATCTGATGAGCTGAAACCAATACAGACGATTCGCTAGAGCGGAGCCACCACCAACTGCTCACCCTCCAGGTAGATCTGCGCAGGTTTGCCCCGCAAGGAGGGAGAGACGGGCTCATCGAACACCTGGTAGTTCCCGGCAATCGCGGCCAGCTCCGGCTCCATGGACTGGGCAAAGATGCGCGCCCCGGTGTCCTCGGTCACACCCGCAAAGGCCCTCCCCCGCAGGGTTCCGTAGACGTGAATGTTGCCATCGGCGATCACCTCTGCTCCGACATTGACCGACGAGAGGACAATCAAGTCTCCACCCTTGGCATAGATCTGCTGGCCGGAACGCACCGGATGGCGAACGATCCGGGTCCGCCTTGGCGACACTTCGGTGGCAACCGGCAGCTCCTCGACGTTTTTCTCTGCCACCTTTTTTGTCGTCACTCCTCCCTTCAGGACCGCCAGTCCGGCAGCAACCGCCTTTTCTGCCAGATGCGGGCCGGCATCCCGCACTCCGACCGTAAACAGCTGCAACCGACGCAGCATCTCCGCCATCGCGGCGAAATCCAGCTCCATCGCTTGCTCCTCGACCGCCGCCAGATCGATGACCAGTGGCGCATGCTGAAAGAAATTCAATCCCCTGGCCAGATGCACCTTGAGCTCGTGCTCGATGGCGGCGAGATCGGTGCTATGCAGCTTGAGGACCGGCAGGGTAAACACGGTTCCTTTCAGTTCGACGGCGCTCGTCCGCTGCCGGCGGGACTGAGCGACGCCCGCTGTTTCCGTCTCCTTCATCAACCCGTTCTCCCCGGAGAATCAACCGGCCGATACCCGTCGTACCGACCCATGGGTACCGCTCCATCTTCCGTGTTCCACGGCCCCATCGACAATAGAATAGCAACTGTACTTCAAGAGCACCAAAAGCAAGCCATGAGCCTGCCAGAACGGTGCAACCAACCCCCTTCAGTGTGCGTGACCGTGTGCCAGCTCCTCGGGGGTAGCCTCACGAACCGACTGCACGGTGACATCGAAATGAAGCACCTTGCCGGCCAGCGGGTGATTGACATCGATGGTCACCTCTTCGTCTTTCACCTCCCTGACTATCACGTGATAGACATTACCATTGCCATCATCTGCTTGCAGCGGCATGCCGGGGACCAGATTCTCGATTCCACCAAAGGCCGCTCGCGGTACCGTCTGGATCATCTCGGGGTTGACTTCACCATAACCCTCTTCCGGCTGTACAGTGACCTCGAAGGAGTCCCCTTCCTCTCTTCCCGTCAGCGCCTTCTCCAGCCCGGAGATGATGGCCTGGCTCCCATGGAGGTAGGTGAGCGGCTCCTGTCCCTCGGAAGAGTCCAGCAGGGTTCCTTCGTCGTCTGTCAATTTGTAGTGGATGGTTACCACACGATTGTCTTGAATATTCATTTGTCTTCCTCGGTAGAGAGATGGGGGGACTGACAGAGCGACAGCATCCACCAGCCGACAGAACGGAACCCTTTGGCAAGGGCCGCTCCACTCAAAAAACAGACAAGGATGATATAGTACCTTCCTCCTGTTGGCAAAAACGGTGGTACACCACTTCGCTCACCCACACCCGGTAATCACCGTGTCCGATCCGGCATGTACCCCATGGCTGTAAACGGGTAAGATCATCGGCAGTTCCAACCAGGCGTTTCGTCGACTCACATGCAGACCTATCAAAGCCGATTTCTCGAATTTGCCATCGAAAGCAAGGTGCTCTGTTTTGGTGAATTCACGCTCAAGTCCGGGCGTTCGAGTCCCTATTTCTTCAACAGCGGCCTGTTCAACAGCGGCGCAAAGCTGGCCCGACTGGGCGAATTCTATGCCGAAGCCATCATCGCCTCCGGGATCCAGTTCGACATGCTGTTTGGCCCCGCCTACAAAGGGATTCCGCTGGTAGCCACCACTGCCATCGCGCTGGCGCAGCACCATGGACGCGACCTGCCTTACGCCTTCAACCGCAAGGAAACGAAGGATCACGGAGAGGGAGGCAACATCGTCGGTGCACCGTTACAGGGGAGGGTATTGATCATCGATGACGTCATCTCGGCGGGAACCTCGGTAAGGGAGTCCACCGCCCTTATTCGGGCAGCAGGCGCAACACCGGCCGGAGTGGTAATCTCCCTCGACCGTCAGGAGAGGGGAACGGGGAATCGTTCCGCCATCCAGGAGGTGGAACAGCAAATGGGAATCCCGGTTGCCAGCATCGCCAACCTGGACGCACTACTCGACTACCTCTCCACCCGGCCCGAACTCGCACAGTGGCGCCACAAGGTGGATGACTATCGGAAGCGCTATGGTGTCGTTTCGCACGCACATCCACACGGGGAAGTCGGCTGACCCGCACCTTTCACCCGGCCTTCGAAGTTCCGCTCCGGGCCCGGTAATCAACTCCGCCGCCCGGAACAGGAGGAGTGCCCCAGGGCGCAGGCAGCCTTACTGAAGAGCGCTGCCGACATCACCATCGGCGAGCATCGTGGTCATTGCCGAGGCCGACAGCGGCCGGCTCAGAAAGTAGCCCTGAATCTCGTTGCATCCCCTGGAGCGCAGGTGCTGAAACTGGAATCTGTTTTCGACCCCTTCCGCTACCACACTCAGATTCATACTGTGTGCCAGGGTAATCACGGCGGATGCTATCACCCCGTTGGAGGCATCCGCGTGGATGTCATGGACGAAGGATTTATCGATCTTCAGGCTGTCCACGGGGAAATGTTTGAGCCGGCTGAGGGAGGAGTAGCCGGTACCGAAATCGTCGATCGCCAGCCTGACACCGAGAGACTTGAGGGCATTGAGGGTATCGGCGACGCTCGCCAGATCGCTGGTCAGCAAACTTTCGGTGATCTCGAACTCCAGATCGGACGGCTCCATTCCGGTCTCCTTGAGGATACTGCGGGTGATTTCCACCAGCGAGGGATCGAGCAGTTGCCGGGGAGACAGATTCACCGCCATCCGCAACCGGGGAAGTCCATCCTTGCGCCATTGCACCGCCTGGGAACAGACGGTGCGAATCACGTACCGTCCAAGTTCCGAGATCAGACCGGTCTCTTCGGCAATGGGGAGAAACTCGTCCGGCGGCAGCAACCCCTCTTCAGGATGACGCCAGCGCAACAGCGCCTCTACGGCGGTGATGGAGCGCTTGTCCAGATCGTAGATGGGTTGATAGTGGATCTCCATCTCCCCCCGCTTGTGTACGTAACGCAGTCGCCGTTCCAGATCGAGACGTGTCAGTGCCTGACGGTTCATCTCTGGCGAATAGAACTGGATGTATCCTCGCCCCCTCCCCTTGGCCCGGTACATGGCGGCGTCGGCATTCTTGAGCAGCTCTTCCACCGTTTCGCCGTCCTTCGGATAGACCGCAATGCCGATACTGGCAGTCACGAAATAGCTGCGTCCATCGATCTCCACCGGACGGTCCAGCGCATCGCAGATCTTGCGCGCCACCACACTGATCTGACGGGTGTTCTCGATATGATCGAGCACCACCACGAACTCGTCGCCCCCCAGCCGGGCCACCAGATCCTCACCCCGGTGGCAATCCTGCAGCCGCTTTGCGACCGCTTCCAGCACCCGGTCTCCGGCCGCATGTCCCAGACCATCGTTGACCCCTTTGAAATTGTCCAGATCGACGAACAGGATCCCGAGGCTGTGTTCACTTCGCTGCGCATGGGAGATAGCCCGCTGGAGATGGTCCTGCAACATGCTCCGGTTGGGCAGATCGGTCAGTGCATCGTGCGTGGCCTGATAGCTGAGCAGTGCAGCGGCACGGCGCAGGTTGCTCACATCGCTCATGGTGATCACACCACCCACCACCTTGCCGCTGTGATCGTGGATGGGGGCGGCGGTACCGTGGATGTCGAAACGATTCCCGTCCTTGGCGACGATGATGGTTCCCTCGGGAAACAGCGCCACCGCATTCTTGCCCCTCAGGGAGGAGAGCAGCAACTTTCCAACTGCCACCCCTCTCTCATCCTGCAACCTGAGCACCGTCTCGACCGGCCTCCCCCGAGCCTCGCAATCGTCCCAGCCGGTCAGTTTCTCCGCCGACGGATTCATGTAGCGGACGCTGCCCGCACCATCGGTGGTGACCACCGCATCACCGATGGAGTGCAGTGTCACTTCGGCACGCTCCTTCTCCTGGAACAACTGGCTGAACATGACATGCATGCGCCGCCAGCTCCAGAGGGGGTAGCTGAGCGCAATGGCGAGCATGGCAGCCATTGGCGGAAACCAGACGCGGGTCGCATACAGCAAAACGATACTCACTCCCAGCGCCAGCAGCAGCTGAAAAAAGGCCACCGGCAGCGCCCATCTCGGACCGGCTGCGCGATACATCAGGTAGACCGGCGCTACCAGCAGGAGCGTCACCGCGATCTGCCAGGAAAGAGCGAGCGGAACGATACCATCTCCGCGCAACAGCACATCGGCCACGTTGGCCAGGATCTCCACGCCCGGCATGGCGCGACGCGCACCCGTGCCCGCGGGCGTCGCATAGCGTTCCCCCAGACCGGCCGCCGTTGCCCCCACCAGAACATATTTCCCGGCAAACAGCTCTTTCAGCTCCGCCTCGCCGGCACCGAGTATGTCCACATAGGAAAAGAAACCGGCTCGCGCCGAAAAGGGTATCAGGAGCATCTGATCCCGCACCCAGGCGGTCGTCGCCCCCCCTCGGGCGACCCGGTTGCGAACGGTGGCCGCTCGTTTCGTCGCTGGCTGATTTACATCCAGCAACGCCAGGGCCAGATTCGGCCACCGTGGCGTCCCGATACCTGCCCAGAGATAGCTGCGTCGCACCTTGCCATCCGGATCCAGCTCCACATCGATGTGTCCCAGGGCAGCGGCACCGCGGGCCAGGATCTCCAACGGTCGGGTTTCCTGTAACAGACCATCGATCTCGGTCGGCTCCGGCACCACCGGAAGCACCACCCGGCCACTCTCTTCCAGCACCCGCGCCAACTCGGTATCTCCGGCGGGATCCACCCGGTCGGGCTCCGCCAGGATCAGATCCAGGGCGACCGCTTTCACTCCCGCCCCGTTCAACCGCTCTATGAGCCTGGCGTGCAGCGCCCGAGACCAGGGCCATTGCCCCAGCTGCGCGAGACTTCGCTCGTCGATGGCGACAATCACCACATCACCGGAAGGAGGGCGCTGTACCACCTGAAAGATGTGGTCATACACCAGATAGTTCAGATTCGTCAGCCAGCCCGAAAGAAGGAGTCCGATGGCGACGACGACGGTGCCAAGCGACAGGGAAAGATACTTCCTGATGGGTATCACCCTGTGCCAGTACTGGCTCTTCACAGCAGAAACACCAAACCGGCCGTACCCAGAAAGAAGAGGGGAATCAGATTTTCCAGCGGTGGAACAATCTCGAGGGGACGGCTGTACTCACCCGGATGACCAACGTCATCCAGTGTGCGCATGCGCAGATAGACCTTCTCCTGCGGTCTCGGCAGGGTCAATTCCGTCCGGCCGGTTTCGCGCTCGACCAACACCCGGGAGAACGCGGGGTCGGCGGCCAGCTGTAGCTGATAGCGATAGCCCTTCTTTTCTGCCCGCCAGCCCAGCTTCAGTTCCTGCGCCGTCTTGCGAATGGAGAGATCGCGCGGCGGTTGCGGAGGCAGGGAGACCTCGAAACCGGACTCGGGACCAAACAGTCCCTGCTCTCCTTCCTTGTCGATACTGGCCACACGCCAGTAATAACGTCCCGGTGCCAGCGGTTCGGACAGTCTGTAACCACCCTCTGATGAGGGAAGCAGAATATCTATCACCGGATTCGCAAAGTCACGCTCGACATCGAGCTGAAAACGGTAGCGAACGGCTTCACTCGACGGCTGCCAACGAAACTCGGGCCGGCCTTGATACAACCGCTCTCCTTGCGCCGGTGCCACGAGCCGGGGCGGCAGCGGATGGGCATCGAGCGTAAAATCTCTCTGCGCATCGAGCCCTTCCAGACCGTGGGAGTCGATGGCACGGACGATCAGCTGGTAATCGCCATCCTCCAGCTTCTCCAATTCGACCGCTGCCGAGTCCACCCGACGATCGACGCTGACCACACCACCCGCGCCCGACGGTACGAGCAACACCCGGTAACCCACTGCATCCGGCACTCTGCTCCAGCCGATCTGCAACGGCAGGTGGCGATAAAGCGGTTCCACTCCGGAAAGATCGGGCGCGGGCAACAGCGGCAACGGCGGGATCGGTGGCCGGCCCGCCTCTACCACCGTACCAAAATGTTCCGCTACGGGAAGCTCCTTGCCTCCGCCCTCCACCGCAACCGTTCCGTGGGTCACCTCCGTGAACAGCTGCCGGGCACCCTCATCGGTTCCGACCCGGAAACTCGTTCCCCTCGCCCCTGCACTTCCGGCGGGGGTCTCGATCTCGAAACGACGATCGGGAGATTTGTTGGGTGCCACCTTGGTCTCGACCCGCCCCCGATGAAGGTGGAGACGAATGTTGGGTGTATCCGGGTCGCCATATTTCTCCAGCACCTCGAAGGTGAGCGTGCTCTCCGCCTGCAACAGGAGTCGGGAACC
>WFNS01000035.1 GCA_015488495.1 Gammaproteobacteria bacterium
ACCGATGGATGCCCTGACTACGGCGATGGTGGAGTCGGCGGCCGGTTCGGTGGAGCTGGCGCTGGGATTGATCGGGGTGATGGCGCTCTTTCTGGGGCTGATGAAGGTGGCGGAGGAGGGCGGACTGCTGACCATCCTGGCCCGTCTCATCCGGCCCTTGATGGTGCGTCTGTTTCCCGACGTTCCGGCGGAGCATCCGGCGATGGGGGCGATGATCCTCAACATCTCCGCCAATGCGCTGGGGCTGGGGAATGCCGCCACCCCGTTCGGCATCCGCGCCATGCAGGAGCTGGACCGGCTCAACCCCCGGCCCGGCACCGCCACCGATTCCATGGTGCTGTTTCTCGCCATCAACACCTCCAGCGTCACGCTGTTGCCCACGGGGGTAATCGCGCTGCGTGCCGCGGCGGGCTCCGCCGACCCGGCTGGAATCCTGCCCACCACCCTGTTCGCTACCCTGTGCTCCACCGCCGTGGCCATCGGTGCGGCGCTCTTCTTCCGCCGCTTCTTTCCCCTCGGGGAAGCGCAGGCGGTTTCCGCCGCGGAGGAACGGCCGGCCGATGAGCCCCTGCCGCAAGCGGGTGGGGAGTCCTACCCCCTCTGGGTGTCGTTCACTGCGCTGTTCGGTCTGCTGGCCCTCGTCCCGCTGAGCATTCTCTACGGCAAGCAGATCGCTCCCTGGATTCTTCCGGGCCTCATGGTGGGATTCCTGCTGTTCGGGGTCCTGCGCGGCGTGGCGGTCTACGAGGCCTTCGTGGAGGGGGCCAAGGAGGGGTTCCAGGTGGCGGTGCGCATCATTCCCTATCTGGTGGCCATTCTGGTGGCGGTGGGGATGTTCCGCGCCAGCGGGGCGATGGATGCCGTGGTCGGTACCATCGGCCAATGGACCGCTGTCCTCGGTCTGCCGGCGGAGGCGCTGCCCATGGCGCTGCTGCGGCCCCTCTCCGGTTCGGGGGCTTACGGCGTGATGGCCTCCATCATCAACGATCCCGCCATCGGGCCGGACAGCTACACCGGCTATCTGGTCTCCACCCTGCAGGGCTCCACCGAAACCACCTTCTACGTGCTGGCGGTCTATTTCGGAGCGGTCCAGGTCCGGCGCATCCGCCACGCGCTGGTTGCTGCGCTGAGTGCCGACGTGGCCGGAGTCATCGCTGCGGTGGCTGCCTGCCTCTACCTGTTCGGTTGAGGGCGCGGAGGGGTACGTCCTGCTTTTTCTGGTATTCTGGGGCCAACGGTAACGGCAACTGAATCGGCGGGTGTGGCCCATGTTGACCACCTGGCTCGTTTCCCATTTCGCCTGGATAGGCGGCTTCCTGCTGGCGGTGGTATTGCTCGCCCACATCATTCGTCAGCGGCGTTCTCCAACCGCTACCATCGCCTGGATCCTGTTCATCGTCTCGGCCCCCTATGTGGGAATCCCGTTCTATCTGCTTTTCGGCGGGCGCAAGGTGGCACGAATGGCGCGCGGAAAGGCGGACGTCCGGCTGCCGGAAATCGAGGCGGGGACGGCGGCTCCGTTTCCTCCGCTGGAGCGGATTCTTTCCGCCAACGGGATCCCTCCGGCAACCGGAGGAAACCGCATGGTGTTGTGCCCGACTGGCGAGCAGAGCTACGGTGCGCTGATGGATTTGATTGAATCCGCATCCGAACGCATCGACCTCTGTTTTTTCATTCTCCATCCGGATCGCGTGGGGCGTGATGTCATAGAGCGCCTCGCCCGTCGTGCCGCGGAAGGTATCGAGGTGCGGCTATTGCTCGATGGAGTCGGGTCGCTGCACACCCGCGCCCGGTTTCTGAAGCCGCTGGCCCGGTCCGGAGGGCGGTTCTCTTTCTTCAATCCGGTGCTGCACCATCCGCTTCGCGGCCGTGCCAATCTGCGCAACCATCGCAAGGTGGTGATCGTGGACGGTCGCAAGGTGCTGGCTGGCGGTGCCAATGTGGCCTGTGAATATATGGGGCCGGAAGCGCGCCCGGATCGCTGGCGCGACCTGACCTTCGTCATCGAGGGACCAGCGGTGGCGCACTACGCCCGGCTGTTCGATGCGGACTGGTGCTACGCCAGCAATGAGCCATTGGACGGAGGTCGTCAGCCGCATGAGTCGGTACGGGAGGATGCCGGGAAAGCGTGGCTCCAGGTGGTGCCATCGGGGCCGGACATCCCTGGTGACGCGCTCTATGATGCCCTGCTGACGGCGATATTTTCCGCCACCCGCCGCCTCTGGTTGATCACTCCCTATTTCATCCCTGACGACGCGCTGACCCGTGCCATCATCCTTGCCGTGCATCGCGGGATCGACGTGCGGATCCTGGTTCCGGCCCGATCGAATCATTGGGTGGCGGATGTGGCTGGCCGCAGTTACCTGCGGGAGATTCAGCAGGAAGGTGGCACGGTCCTGCAGTACGAGCTTGGGATGGTGCACGCCAAGGGGGTACTGGTGGACGACCGGCTGGCACTGCTTGGCTCGGCCAACATCGACATGCGCAGCCTGCTGCTCAATTATGAAGTGGCGATGCTGGCCTACAGCGTGGCGGAGATTCGGCAGGTGGAGGAGTGGATGCGTGGCCTGATGAGCGGGTGCAAAAAGGGAGTGGAGGAAGCGACTGCAGTGGGTGAACTGGGTGAAGGTCTGGCCAGATTATTGGCTCC
>WFNS01000036.1 GCA_015488495.1 Gammaproteobacteria bacterium
ATGCGTGGTGGAGCGAATCGCTGTTCATGCCCCATTTTCAGGAGCTGGCCCTCTGGCTGCGCGATTTCCTGCCGGCCAACGCGGCCCAGTATTTCTCCTACCAGGGCACTGCGGGATAGCCGATCATGTGTGGAATCATCGGTATCGTCGCCCGGGGTGCAGTCAACCAGTCTCTGTTCGACGGTCTGACCGTGTTGCAGCACCGGGGGCAGGACGCCGCAGGCATCGTCACCTGTGACGAGGGGCGGCTGTTCCTGCGCAAGGACAACGGGCTGGTGCGGGATGTCTTTCACACCCGACACATGATCCGTCTGCGGGGCAACATGGGGATCGGACACGTACGCTATCCTACCGCCGGCTGCTCCTCCTCCGCCGAGGCGCAACCCTTCTACGTGAACTCGCCCTTCGGGATCACCCTGGCGCACAACGGCAATCTGACCAATGCGGAGCAGTTGAAGAAAGAGCTGTTCCGGGAGGATCTGCGCCACATCAACACCGACTCCGATTCCGAGGTGCTGCTCAACGTCTTTGCCCATGAACTGCAGGAGCAAGGCAAGCTCACCATCGACCAGGACGATGTCTTCAATGCAGTGGCGGGGGTGCACCGCCGCTGCCGGGGGGCATACGCGGTAGTGGCGATGATCACCGGTTACGGGATCGTCGGCTTTCGTGACCCTTACGGTATCCGGCCCGTGGTATTCGGCAAACGGGAGAGCGAGCAGGGGACGGAGTGGATCATTGCCTCCGAGAGCGTAGCGGTGGACGCCCTGGGCTATGAGCTGGTGCGCGACATCGCTCCCGGCGAGGCGGTGTTCATCGATCTGGAGGGAGGATTCCATTCGCGGCAGTGTGCTCCGAACCCCATCTACTCCCCCTGTATCTTCGAGCATGTCTATTTCGCCCGTCCGGATTCATTCATCGACGGGATCTCGGTCTACAAGTCGCGCCTGCGCATGGGAGACATGCTGGCACGCAAGATCCGGCGGGTCTTTCCGCAACACGACATCGACGTGGTGATTCCCATCCCCGATACCAGCCGCACCACCGCGCTGCAGCTCTCCCACGAACTGGGCCTTAAGTACCGGGAGGGGTTCATCAAGAACCGTTACATCGGCCGCACCTTCATCATGCCGGGACAGAAGCAGCGCAAGAAGTCGGTGCGCCAGAAACTCAATGCCATCGATCTGGAGTTCCGCGGCAAGAACGTGTTGCTGGTGGACGATTCCATCGTGCGCGGTACCACCTCCAAACAGATCATCCAGATGGCGCGGGACGCGGGTGCACGCAAGGTCTATTTCGCCTCGGCGGCCCCCCCTGTGCGTTACCCGAATGTCTATGGTATCGACATGCCTTCGGTGAACGAACTCATCGGTCACAACCGGGACGAGCGGCAGATCGCCGAGGCCATCGGCGCCGACTGGCTGGTCTATCAGGATCTCGATGATCTGATCGAGGCGGTGGCGAAGGGAAACCCGGAGATCAGCCGCTTCGACACCTCCTGTTTCGACGGCAACTATGTCACCGGAGACATCACGCCGGAGTATCTGGAGCAGCTGGAAAGAGAACGCAACGACGAGGCCAAGGAGCAGGTTTGCAAGGTGGACGACGACGTGGTGATCGATCTGTACAACAATAAGTAGATAACTGTCTCTTCTCCGACTTCCCTTCGCGCGATCTTTTTTCCGTTTTGTGACATTCTCCAAGGGTGTCCTTTCCGCCCTGTGCTATACATTAGGCAGAAACGAGGGAACGCCCGAGGAAGGAACATGCGATACGGATACATTGGAACGGCGCTGCTTTTGCTCTCATTGCTCCTGCTGGCCGCCTGCAAGGACGGTTACATCTGGCCGGACCGCGGCGTGGAAGATGATGCTCCCGAGGCTCTCACCCCCTTTGCTACGGCCGATGAGCTGGAAACCCATCTGAAACGGGCAATTCGCGCCCAGCACATCCCGGCGGAGCGGGGAGAGGTGGTGCTCGAGGCAGAACCCCCTGCCGCGGAGAGCGATGCGGCCCCGGCAGGTTCGCGGGGGGGTGATTTCTCCACCACCAACCTCCAGGAGACGGGAGTGGACGAGGCGGACCGTCTGAAGAGCGACGGTCGCTATCTCTACGTGCTGACCGATCGGGCTCCCGAGATACTGCCGATGGAGACGGCGGGTGCCGCGGTCATCGCTCCCCGGCCGGTGGAGTCCCGGCTTCGGGTACTGGAGCTCGGGGAGAATCCCCCTTCGGCCACGGAAGTTGCGTCGGTCAAACTTCCGCAGGAAATGCGCAGTGCGGGAAGTTACCTGCTGCGGGAGGGGGAGGAGCATCTGCTGGTGGTGCTGGGACGCGAGACGCCGGCGTTGTACCCCATAGCGTGGTTCAGCCCCTGGCTGTGGCGCTCCGGCAGGGCATGGGTGACCCTCTTCGACCTCAGCGATCCCGGGGCACCGAGGCAGCAGCACCGGCTGGTCTTCGACGGGCATCTGGTGGCGAGCCGGCGCATCGGCACGACCCTGTATCTGGTGACCCGTCACTACCCCTGGGTCCGGGACTACCTGCCCGTGCCGGGCACTCTGGAAGAGAGGCGGCGCAACACCGATGCGCTGGACAGGGCCACGCTCGCCGACCTGCTACCGAGATGGAAGGTGGACGACGGGGCGTGGCGGTCCTACCTGACTTCCGCCGGGAGCTGCTACCTGCCACCGACCGAAGAGGGCAAGCTCAGTGCGGACGTGATCAGTATCATTGCCATCGATTTGCGGGATCCCGTCCAGCGGCCGGTCGCCCGGTGTCTGGTGGGCCCCACCGAGACCCTGTACATGAGCCGGCAATCGCTCTACCTGGCCACCGTCCGCCATCGCTACGAGATCCAGCGGAGTCCCGCGATGGCGGCGGATA
>WFNS01000037.1 GCA_015488495.1 Gammaproteobacteria bacterium
CAATGGCATCATTTCTGCCCTGCTGGCAGCGATATTCCTGATCGGCTGGCCAGCCACCTCCATCTGGCTGGTGGGGTTGTATGTGAGTATCAGCCTGATATTCGACGGTTGGGCATTGATCGCCGTCGGATGGATGTTGCGCAAGGGTTCGACCGGAGGTTAGGCAAAGCAACCCACTTCCCAGCGCTCCCGGTTTCGAGAGGACTTTGTGGTAAAACGCAACAATACAAGCCTGATACCACGTCTTTTACGCCGGCAGACAGCACTAGATATCCAGCCGGCGCACTTCGATAGCGTCGAAATAGTGTTGCACATCGTCGGCGGAGAACAGTTCGGTGCCGGGTCGGGTAACGGTCCCGGTGGCGCAAGCGACTCCCAATCGCAGTGCCTCCGGCGGTGCGATATCGCGACTGAAGGCGGCCACCAATGCGCCCACCATGGAATCTCCCGCCCCGACGCTGGAGCGGACATCGACCTTGGGGGCTGGTGCGTAGTAACTGTTGTCCGGCCCGGTCAGGAGCGCCCCATCTTCTCCCAGTGAGACACAGACATGGTTCACACCGCTCCGCTGCAGGGTGCGGGCTTCAGCGGCGACGGTTTTGGTATCTTTCAGCCGCCGACCCAGCAGGGTTTCCAGTTCGTAGCGATTTGGCTTGATGAGAAAAGGCCCCGCCTCGATTGCGAGTCGCAGCGCCTCGTCATGGGAGTCCACCACTGCGCGCCCTCCCCGCGCCGTGATGCGCCGGATCAGATCTGCATACAGTTCGGGCGGGACACCATTCTGCGTGGAGCCGGTGAGCACGCCGAAACCCTTGCCGGCCTGCTCCTCGAATCGCTCCAGCAAGTTGTCGAGCTGTAAGGGAGGGATCGACGGACCGATGCCGCTGATTTCATACTGGGCCCTGGGATGTTGCTCGATGGCGGTGCCGTTGATGCGGGTCTCTCCTTCCACCTCTTCATAATCCACCCAATCCAGCTGCTGGCGCAGGAGATGTTTGAGCAGCTCGCCGATCTCCCCGGCGACTACGCAGTAACTGTAGGCAAAGGTCTCCAGCCGCTTCAGGGCCCGACCGACATTGATACCGTTGCCACCGGGGTCGAAACGGGTTGCCACCGCATGGGCCTTTTGATCGGCAATCAGCCGGGGTACCTCATAGGTCATGTCCACCGCCGGATTGAGGGAGAGCACGGCGACGGGTAATGGCTGGTTCTCCATGGCTATCCTTCGGAACGCTTCTTCAGCTTGCCATGGAGGAGATCATACCTCATGCCGCCAACCATGGCTGCCAGGGTGCGGACGGCGCTGCTCCGCTTCAATCCACCTTTTCCATCGCCGCGCGGTACCTGCCAAGTTGCGCCGCACCGTTCAGCCTGGCACGTTTCAGAAGTGCACGTTGCGCTGCGGGAGCATTCTGCTCCTTTCCGCGCCACGCCCTCAGCACCGGCTGCTGCAACGCGCGCCCGAAAGAGAACGAGAGCATCCAGGGTGCATCGGGATACTCGGCATTCATGGCATTCAGGTAGGCGGTGGCATCTTCCGGGCCGAGTCCCCCGGAGAGGAAGTTGATACCCGGTACGGCCACCGGCACGGTACGACGAAACACCCGCACGGTCGCTTCGGCGACCTCCCTGGGTCTGGCCTTGATGGGGTGCTCCTTGCCGGGCAGCACCATGTTGGGCTTCAGGATCATGTACTCCAGCATGACATGGTGGCGGTAGAGGGCATGAAAGATCTCCTTCTGCACCGCTTCCGTCACCTCTGCGCAACGGGAAAGTCGGTGGTCGCCATCCATCAGCACCTCGGGCTCGACGATGGGCACGATTCCCTGCTCCTGACAGAGCGCCGCATAGCGAGCCAGCATCTCTGCGTTGGCGCTGATCGCCAGCGGAGTGGGATTGTGGTCGGTGATGGGATAGACCTCCCGCCATTTGGCAAACCGGGCACCCTGTTTCTTGTATTGCTGCAGCCTTTCCGCCAAACCATCCAGACCATAGGTGATGAGATCACCCGGAGAGAAAGGCAACGGCCCCTTTCCCTTGTCCACCTTTACGCCAGGGACGATGCCACGCTGCGCCAGCACCTCAGGCAACGGCGTTCCGTCGTCCCTGGTCTGTCCCAGGGTCTCCTCGAACAGGATGACAGCGCCGATGTATTTCTCGATTCCCGGCGCAGTGAACAGCAGCGTCCGATAAGCGCGGCGATTCTCCTCGGTCGATTCGACCCCGACGGGAGCAAAACGCTTGGCGATGGTGGGCAGGCTCTCATCCGCGGCAAGGATCCCCTTGCCCGGCTGTATCATCTGTTCGATGGTGGCCTGAAGTTCGTCGACGATTGTCATGCATCTTCTCCTTCATCGATCCTGGAGGCCATCGACATCTCTCCCTCCCATCGGTGTCTCAACAGCACGGCGATGGCGGCGGAGAGCAGTCGTGCAGCGGGAGGATCGGAACGGGAGGTGAGCATCAACGGCACCCTGGCGCCGATCACGATACCAGCCAGAACGGCACCGGCGAGATATTCCAGGTCCTTGGCGAGAATGTTGCCGGCATCCAGGTCTGGTGCCAATACGATATCCACATCCCCCGCTACCGGACTGTTGATCCGCTTGACCCGGGCTGCATCCCGGGAAATGGCGTTGTCGAAAGCGAGTGGACCATCCACCTCGGCATGGGCAATCTGGCCACGCTGCGCCATCTTGCTGAGGCAGGCGGCGTCCAGCGTGGAGGGAATGGTGGGTTTGACCAGCTCCACCGCCGACAGCGCCGCCACCTTCGGCTTGGCCACACCGAGGATGCGAGCCAGCTCGATGGCATTCTGCAGA
>WFNS01000038.1 GCA_015488495.1 Gammaproteobacteria bacterium
CGGTGGGCTGGCGAATGAAGGTTCGCATCTCGCTCTGTTCTCGTTGGCGTTGCGCTTTCAATGAAGGGAAAGTCGGTTTATCATACGGCAGTAATATATATAGACCATATCGGGCGGGATTGCCCGTGTTCGCCGGCGTTTGAAGCGGGTCCAGCAGACGGGGGTGCTGGCAGCCGGCTACAGCAGATAAAAAGGGACGAGTAATCGCCTTATGTCATCAGATCTCAGCGTCGTCATACTTGCGGCGGGCCAGGGGACGCGTATGCGTTCTGCCTTGCCCAAGGTTCTGCACGCCGTCGGTGGCAAACCGATGTTGCAGCATGTGATAGAGGCCGCCCGGGGCCTTTCGGCCAGGGAGATCCATGTGGTCTATGGTCACGGAGGGGAGATGGTACGTTCCGCCCTGGCCTCTCAGCCGGTGCAATGGGTGGAGCAGGCAGAGCAACTCGGGACCGGCCACGCCGTCAGCCAGGCCATGCCCGCCATTCCGGATCACCACACGGTGATGGTGCTCTACGGCGACGTGCCGCTGATTACGGTGGAGACGCTCCGGCGGCTGGCGGAGATCGCGAAACAGGGGTTGGGGCTGTTGACCACCCACCTGCCCGAACCGCAGGGTTATGGTCGCATCGTCCGCGACGACACCGGCCGGGTGCTCTCCATCGTGGAGGAGAAGGACGCTACCGAAGCGCAACGCCGGATTCAGGAGGTGAACACCGGCATGCTGGCTACCGGTGCGGCGAGACTGAGACGCTGGCTGGACAGTCTGGACAACGACAACGCCCAGGGAGAGTACTATCTGACCGATGTCATCGCCAGGGCGGTTCAGGAAGGGGTGACGGTGGAGACCACCCATCCGGGGGCAGTAGCGGAGGTGATGGGCGTCAACAACCGGGTTCAGCTGGCGGCGCTGGAGCGGGACTACCAGCGGCGTCGCTCCGAGGCGCTGATGCTGGCCGGGGTGACGCTGCTGGATCCGGAGCGCTTCGATCTGCGTGGAGAGCTGGAGGCCGGCCAGGATGTGGTCATCGATGTCAATGTGGTCATCGAGGGCCGGGTGTCGCTGGGTGACGGGGTCCATGTGGGGCCAAACTGCTACCTGCGCGATGTCACCGTGGCACGGGGTACACGCATCAACAGTCATTGTGTGCTGGAACAGGCGGAAATCGGTGCGGAGTGCCGTATCGGCCCCTTCGCCCGTGTCCGCCCCGAGACCCAACTGGCGGATCGGGTGCACATCGGGAATTTCGTGGAGATAAAGAAGAGCCAGGTGGCGGAAGGCTCCAAGGTCAACCATCTCAGCTATGTCGGGGACAGTACCGTGGGCAGGGGCGTCAACATCGGCGCGGGGGTGATCACCTGCAACTACGACGGAGCCAACAAACACCGCACCGTGATTGGTGACGACGCTTTCATCGGTTCGGACAGCCAGCTCGTTGCGCCAGTGGAGATCGGTGCCGGGGCCACCATCGGCGCCGGTTCCACCATCACCCGGGATACTCCGGCGGGTGAGTTGACCCTGGCCCGGGCCAAGCAAAAGACGGTTCAAGGATGGAGCCGGCCGGTCAAGAAAAGGGAGTGATCGGCCATTGTTCAAAAAACGTAGCGGGGCACGATAACCAGATAGGACCATCTGGCCAGTGGCATCCATAAGGAGCTCGAGAGGCTCGACTATCCACCGAGTTCCCCTTGCTGTGGGCCCGATCCAAATCAGAACAACTGCCCGACAACCTGTTAGGAGAGCAAGCGTATGTGTGGAATCGTTGGCGCCGTTGCCGAGCGGGATGTGACCCCCATTCTTCTGGAGGGTCTGAAGCGTCTGGAGTACAGGGGCTATGACTCGGCGGGTATCGCGGTATTGAATTCGGGAGCGGGCCTGGAGCGGCGACGCGCCGTGGGTAAGGTGAGCGTGCTGGAGAGTGGCATCGAGCAAAGCCCGTTGCACGGCCATGTGGGTATCGCCCATACCCGCTGGGCGACTCACGGAAAACCCAGCGAGTCCAACGCCCACCCCCATATCTGTAATGAAGATGTGGCGGTGGTGCATAACGGCATCATCGAAAATCATGAGCAGCTTCGCGAGCGGCAGGCCGCTGCGGGCTACCGTTTCACCTCGGACACCGATACCGAGACCGTAGTCCACCAGGTTCACCACTACCTGCAGCAGGGGATGGACCTGCTGGAGGCGGTGCGTGCCACCACGGCCGACCTGGAGGGGGCCTACGCCCTGGGTGTGATCAGCACCAAGGAACCGGGGCGTCTGATTGCCGCCCGCTTGGGCAGTCCTTTGGTGATCGGCGTGGGTATCGGAGAGCATTTCATCGCCTCCGACGTGGCTGCGCTGCTGCCGGTCACGCAGCGGTTCATCTTTCTGGAAGAGGGGGATGTCGCCGATCTGCACCGGGATCGACTGACCATCTACGATGCAAACGGCAGGCAGGTGGAGCGCGCTGTCCGGGAGAGTGAACTGACCGCCGATGCAGCGGAGCGGGGTGCCTACCGCCACTACATGCAGAAAGAGATCTTCGAGCAGGCACAGGCGGTGGCCAACACGCTTGAAGGGCGGATCAGCGGCGAGCGGGTGCTGGAAGAGGCGTTTGGTCCGGCTGCCGCCGAGATCTTCGATGCCGTGCAGGGCGTACACATCATCGCCTGTGGCACCAGTTATCATGCGGGGTTGATCGGGCGTTACTGGCTCGAGTCCCTGGCGGGGATCCCCTGCAGTGTCGAAGTGGCCAGTGAGTTCCGCTACCGCAAGCAGGTGGTGCGTCGCAATTCACTGGTGGTGACCATCTCCCAGTCGGGGGAGACCGCCGATACCCTGGCCGGATTGAAGGAGGCCAAGCGGCTCGGTTTCGGCAAGGCGCTGACCATCTGTAACGTGCCGGAAAGCTCGCTGGTGCGGGAGTCCGACCTTGCCCTGATGACCCGTGCCGGCCCCGAGATCGGTGTCGCCTCCACCAAGGCGTTCACTACCCAGTTGGTGGCACTGATGCTGCTGGTGATCGCCCTCGGGCGGCGTCACGGTATGTCCGGGCAGGAAGAGGCGCGACTGGTGGGGCAACTGCAAAGCCTGCCGCGACGCATCGAAGAGGTGCTTCGCCTCGATCCCATCATCGAACGACTGGCCGAGCAGTTTGCCGACAAGCACCACGCCCTGTTCCTCGGCCGGGGGGCGCAATATCCGGTGGCCATGGAAGGGGCGCTCAAGCTGAAGGAGATCTCCTATATCCATGCCGAGGCCTATCCGGCGGGCGAACTGAAACATGGTCCGCTGGCGCTGGTGGATGCCGACATGCCGGTAATCGTGGTGGCGCCCAACAACGAATTGCTGGAAAAGCTGAAGTCCAACCTCCAGGAGGTGCGGGCACGGGGCGGGGAGCTGATCGTGTTTGCCGATACCCGGGCGGAGATGGAGAGCGGTGACGGGATCCAGATCTTCGATATCTCCCCGGTCGAGGACGAGATCGCGCCGATCGTCTTTACCATCCCCTTGCAGCTGCTCTCCTACCACGTGGCCTTGATCAAGGGTACCGACGTGGACCAGCCACGCAATCTGGCCAAGTCGGTTACTGTGGAGTAGCGGCCGGGTTTTTCCGGGGAAGGAACGGGAGACCGGGAGCCGAGGCTCAAGGACTC
This sequence comes from Gammaproteobacteria bacterium, assembly GCA_015488495.1. GTDB lineage: Bacteria > Pseudomonadota > Gammaproteobacteria > Thiohalospirales > Thiohalospiraceae > DRMK01. Next base: position 3,640 of record WFNS01000038.1, read on the forward strand.
CTCCCGGCCGCGCGGTGAAGGTCCTGAAGGGCGTTTTCGATCTTTTCGCGCAGTGTGTCCGGGAGCCGTGTGGAACGCTGGACTTCGCCGAGCGCCTGCTCCAGGTTGGCGGCCACCTCGCTTATGCGGGGATGGCCGTAGATGGTCCCCGAACCGGTCAGGTTGTGGACCGAATGCAGTAGTTGTTCGAAGATTTGCCGGTTCTCTTCTTGTTGAACCAGCTGTCGCCAGAGCGCCTCTATCTGCCGGATCCTGTCAGGAAGGGATTCCGTATAGCGTTGCTGCAGAATCTGCATCCGCCGCTGCAGTTTATCTCTTTCCGGGTTCACGGTTGTATTCCCTGAGCCATTTCCCTACCCTCTCGCGGTGACCGAGGACATCCTTCCTATCGGCATTTCGGATGTAACCTTTATCCAGGACGAGGCGGATCCAGGCGCTATCCTTGGGTATGGGTGTTCCACGCATTCTGGATCTCATCACAGAGCGTGAGGGGATCGAAGGGTTTGGTGATGACGGCGATGGCGCCTTGCGCCTTGAGGCTGCCAATCTCGTCGGGGCTGTTCTTGGCGGTCATGAAGATCACCGGGGTGGTGGCCAACTCTGGTAGCTGGCGCAGCGCCTTGAGGGTGGTCGGGCCGTCCATTCCAGGCATCATCACGTCCAGCAGGATCAGGTCGGGCATGAACTCTGCCCCGTTCGAAATTGCTTCACTCCCGGAGCTGCAGCTATAAACCGTGAACCGGCCGATCTCTTCGAGAGTCAGTTTGACGATTGCCTGTATGCTGGGTTCGTCTTCTATGTAGAGGAGACGTCGCAAGGTGGGGACGGTCTTTTCCGCATGGTTGATAGGAACCGTTTGTGGCATGATGCAATTTCTCCGGCGAGCGAAAGCGTGTAAATCCCGTCGAATCCAACTGTGGCAAGCAATGAACCGCTCTATGCATCCCTGCCATTCCCTCAATAGTTTCGGGAAAAATGGGACAGATAGCAATACCTATTCTAAATGTTTTTGGTTAAAAATTTGTTAAAGTAACGAAAATCTAATAATGGATGTCACCTATCTCCTTGAACCACTGAATGAAGCCCAGCGGGAAGCGGTCAGCGCCCCAGCGGGGCACACCCTGGTGATCGCCGGGGCCGGCAGCGGCAAGACAAGGGTTCTCGTTCACCGTATCGCCTGGTTGTTGCAGGTGGAGCGGCTCTCTCCCTTCAGTCTGTTGGCGGTCACCTTCACCAACAAGGCGGCGACGGAGATGAAGGGGCGCATCGAGGAGTTGCTGGGGCATGCCGTCGGCGGGATGTGGGTGGGAACCTTTCATGGGATTGCCCACCGCCTGCTGCGTCTGCACTGGAAAGAGGCGGGACTGGTCGAGAACTTCCAGATTCTCGACAGCGACGATCAGCAGCGCCTCATCAAGCGGGTGATTCGAGAGCTGGGGCTGGACGAGGAGAAGTGGCCGGCGAGGCAGGCGCAGTGGATCATCAATGGCTACAAGGATGAAGGGTTGCGGCCGGCCCACATCGACGACGCCGGAGACCGGAACAGCGCCGTGATGTTGCGCATCTACCAGGCCTATGAGGCGGCCTGTGCACGTGGCGGGCTGGTGGATTTCGCCGAGCTGCTGCTGCGCACGGTGGAGCTGTTGCGCGATACGCCGTCCCTGCTGGACCACTACCGGCAGCGATTCCGTCATCTGTTGGTGGACGAGTTTCAGGACACCAATACCACCCAGTATGCCTGGTTGCGCCTGCTGGCGGGTGAAGGGGTGTCCGGTGGAGAGGCGGATGCCCCCTGGCTCTTCGTGGTGGGCGATGACGATCAGTCCATCTACGGCTGGCGCGGTGCGCGCATCGAGAACATCCAGCAGTTCAGTCACCATTTTCCGGAGGCCAGGACCGTTCGCCTGGAGCAGAACTACCGTTCCACCGGCAATATCCTGGCGGCGTCCAACGCGGTCATCTCTCGCAACGGCACGCGGCTGGGAAAGGCGTTGTGGACCCAGGGTGCGGAGGGGGAGCCCGTCTATCTCTATCGGGCCGTCAACGATCTGGACGAGGCCAATTTCGCAGTGGAGCGCATCCTCCGCTGGGTGGAAGAGGGGGGGATGCGCAGCGAATGTGCCATCCTCTATCGCTCCAACGCCCAATCCCGGGTGCTGGAAGAGACACTGGTGTCCAGGGGGATCCCCTATCGGGTCTATGGCGGGCTGCGTTTCTTCGAGCGTGCCGAGATCCGGGACGCCATGGCCTACCTGCGGCTGATCAACAACCGGAACGACGATGCGGCGTTCGAACGGGTGGTCAACCATCCACCCCGTGGCATCGGCGCCAGGACACTGGAGGTGGTTCGCGAATATGCTCGCGAGCATGAGATCCCCCTCTGGGAGGCCGCGTGCCGGCTACAGGGAGAGCAGCGGCTGAAGGGCCGGGCCCTCGGCGCCTTGGGAGCCTTCCTGCAACTCATCGACGGGCTTGCGGAGGATGCGGAGGAACTGGAGCTGGCGGCGCTTGTGGAGCGGGTTCGGGTACACAGCGGTCTCGTCGCCCATTTCGGCAAGGAGAAGGGGGAGAAAGGGCAGGCGCGACTGGACAACCTGGAGGAGCTGGTCAACGCTGCCCGTGGCTGGGAGGCGGAAGAAGGGGAAGAGATGACCCCGCTGGCGGCGTTCCTCACCCATGCCGCGCTGGAGGCGGGAGAGGGGCAGGGGGATGTCTGGGAGGATTGCGTGCAATTGATGACGCTGCATGCAGCCAAGGGTCTGGAGTTCCCGCTGGTGTTCCTGGTGGGGATGGAAGAGGGGCTCTTCCCCCATCGGATGTCGGCGGAGGATCCGGTGCGCCTGGAAGAGGAGCGGCGTCTCTGTTACGTGGGAATGACGCGGGCCATGCAGCTGCTCTATCTCACCTTCGCCGAACGGCGCCGGCTGCATGGCAAGGAGATCTACCCGCGCCCATCGCGGTTCATCGGCGAGATTCCGCCCGAACTGACACAGGAGATCCGGATGGGAGCAGGGATCAGCCGCCCCGCCGTCGTGAAGAACGGCGCCCGTGTGGAGGGGAGCGGGATCCGGCTGGGACAGCCGGTGCGGCATCCCCTCTTCGGCAGCGGGGTGGTGATCGGTCTGGAGGGGGAAGGGGAGCAGGCGCGGGTGCAGGTCAACTTCGAGAGTGAGGGCGCCAAGTGGTTGATGCTCTCCCTGGCGGGACTACAGCTTTTGTGACAGTGGAACAGTGAGGAGACGGTGATGAAACGGCGTGAATTCGTCAAACAGTTGGGGGCTGGCGCCTTGGTCGCTGGTGCGGTCACTACCGGATGCAGCACGCAGAAACCGGGGGATCGGGAAGCGCAAGGGACACCGGCGCAGCGTTTTCATTGGAAGATGGTGACCACATGGCCAAAGAACTTTCCCGGCATGGGCACGGCGGTCAACAAGCTGGTCGCCCTGATCGACGAGATGAGCGGGGGTCGCCTTGAGATCAAGGTATACGGGGCCGGGGAACTGGTACCGGCCTTCGAGGTGTTCGATGCGGTTTCGGCGGGAACTGCCGAGATGGGTCATGGGGCGGCCTATTACTGGAAAGGAAAGAGCGAGGTGGCACAGTTCTTCTCCACGGTTCCCTTCGGCCTGACCGCCCAGGAGATGAATGCATGGCTCTATTATGGCGGAGGTATGGAGCTGTGGCGGGAGCTCTATGAGCCCTTCGGGCTGGTGCCTATTGCTGCGGGTAACACCGGCGTCCAGATGGGAGGGTGGTTCAACAAGGAGATCAACTCCCCGCAGGATCTGAAGGGGCTGAAGATGCGGATTCCGGGTCTGGGCGGCGAGGTGTTGCGGCGCCTGGGAGGGACCCCGGTCAACCTGCCGGGAGGCGAAATCTTCACTGCCCTCCAGTCCGGGACCATCGACGCCACCGAGTGGGTTGGCCCCTACAACGACTTGGCCTTCGGTCTGTACAAGGCGGCCAAGTACTACTACTACCCGGGCTGGCATGAGCCGGGGACCACGCTGGAATGCATCGTCAACCGGAAGGCTTTCGAAGGGCTGCCGGAGGATCTGCGGGCCATCGTCGAAACTGCCTGCAAAGCGGTGAATCTGGATCTGCTGTCGGAGTTCACGGCCCGCAACAATGCCGCACTGCACCAGTTGGTGACGGAGCACAAGGTCGCGTTGCGCGCCTTTCCGGAAACGGTCCTCAAGGAACTTCGGGAAACAGCCGATAAGGTGGTTGCAGAGCTCGCTGGCAAAGAGCCGATGGCCCAGAAGATCTTTAGCTCATTCCGGGAATTCCGGGATCAGGTAACGGCCTGGGACAACATCTCCGAGCGGGCCTATCTGAATACCCGGGGTTGATTGCCCGGGAAGGGGAAAGAAGTTGGGGATGGAGGCTGGGATGCTGGTTTACCGTGACGATCGAACAGAGAAACATGACGAACATAAGACTCAAGCTCCGGATCATCTTGCCCTTCGTAGTCGGTGGAGTCATCCTGTTCGCCATGTTCCTGTTCGGTGCCTATCGGGAGCAGAACAACAACATCGACAGGCAGGTCGCCGACAATCTCCAGACCATTGAACAGATCTATCAGACGCTGCTCCAGGAGCACACCGAGCAGCTCGAGAGTGCACTGGAGCTCGTTGCCGCCGACCGGCGGATCACCCAGGCGTTGCGCCGGCAGGACAGGAAGGCCCTGCTGAAGGCCGCCACCCCTCTTTTCGAGCGTCTCCAATCCCGTCATCACATCACGCGCCTGGCGTTCCATGACGCCACACGGACCAATCTGATACGGCTGCATGATCCGGGGCGTTCCGGAGATCGGGTGAATACCCTCAATGTGCTGGATGCCATGGAAAGTGGCAAGGCGGCCCACGGTGTGGAAGTGGACAGCACCGGGAAGCTGGTGTTGCGTGCGGTGCTTCCCATCCGTCTGAACCGGCGACTGCGCGGTTACGTGGAGGTGGGCAAGGAGATCGATGAGCTGTTTCAGCAGGTGGCCTCTATCGGTCAGGTGGATCTCTATGCCGGGCTGGCCAAACAGAAACTGGATCGCTCTCTTTGGGAAGAGCGACAGCGCTCGGGGGAGACCCTTTCCCGATGGGAGCAATATCCCGGCGTGGTGCTGGCGTTTCAGACCAGGCCGCTGTTTTCCGGGCAGGAGACGGGAAGGATGATCCGGCGGTTGCAGCAGGACCCGCTGGCGATACTGCATTTTTCACTCGACGGCAAACATTTCCGAACGGGGCAGCTTCCCCTGCAGGACAAGCGGCACCACATCGTCGGCAATCTTTTTGTCGTGCAGGATGTGACCGCTCAGGTCGACGAGTCGATTCGTGCAATCAAGATCATGTCGCTGGTCGCTCTGCTGGTGGGGGTTGGTCTGACCGGCCTGTTCTATGTCACTCTTGGCCGGGCGGAGAAGCAGATGGCCAGGTGGCAGGAGAAGGTGGCGGAAGAGGGCCAGGCCCGGGCCGCCATCCAGGAGCGTCATATCAAGGAGCTGGAGTATCTGGCCACCCACGACACCCTGACCGGCTTGCCCAACCGCAAGCGGCTGGACAGCCGTCTCAACCAGGCCATCGTACAGGCGAGTCGCGAGAAGGAGCCCTTCGTCGTGATGCTGCTCGATCTGGATCGGCTGGGAGAGATCAACGATACCCTGGGCCATGAGGTGGGCGATGCGGTGCTGCGTGAAGTAGCAGACAGGTTGCGTGGTGCCCTATGCGAATCCTGTTTCATCAGCCATCCCGGGGGCGGGGAGTTCGTCATCCTGCTGCCTTCGGCGGGGGCGCGGCAGGCGATGGCCGTGGTGCGCAAGGTTCAAAAGACCTTTGAAAAGCCGGTCGAGATTGATGAGGTCAAGATCGACATCGGCATGAGCATCGGCGTGGTGGCCTTCCCGGACCATGGAACGGATACTTCCTTGCTGATGCGACGGGCGGACGTGGCCATGCGCCAGGCGAAACAGCGCAAGAGTGGATTTGCGGTCTACAAGAGCGAGCGTGACCCCTACAGCGTGCGTCGTCTCAAGCTGGTGGGAGACCTGCGCCGGGCCATCTCTGCCGGAGAACTGGTGCTCCACTATCAGCCGCAGATCAATATTGCACGGCGGGACATCGTCGGCGTGGAGGCGTTGGTTCGCTGGCAGCATCCCCAGCAGGGACTGCTACCCCCGTTCGAGTTCATCTCCCTGGCGGAGCAGACCGGCCTGATTCGTCCACTGACGGTCTGGGCCATCAACCAGGCGCTGCAGCAGGCCAGTATCTGGGGATTGCAGGGCCGGAACATCACCGTCTCGGTCAACCTTTCGGTACACAACCTGCTCGACAAGGATCTGCCCAATCTGGTGCAACGGCTGTTGAAAAAGTGGAAGGTTCCTCCGGAGCGGCTGGTGCTGGAGATCACCGAAAGCAACCTGATGCTCGAACCGGAAGTGGCGCTGGCCACCCTGAAGAAGCTCCAGGATATGGATGTCGCCCTGTCGGTGGATGACTTTGGAACCGGCTATTCATCGCTCGCCTATCTCAAGACGTTGCCGGTCAACGAACTCAAGATCGACCGCAGCTTCGTGCAGGAGATGATGCAGGGGGAGAGCGACGCCAAGATCGTGCATCTGATTGCCAATCTTTCCCACAATCTGGGGCTCACGGTGGTTGCCGAAGGGGTGGAGGACGAGGCTACCTGGAACAAGATCGCCGATCTGGGGTGTGATGTGGTGCAGGGTTACTATATCTGCAAGCCGCTGCCCCCCAAGGAGCTCTCCGCCTGGATGTTGACCACCCCCTGGAACGCGGAGAACCACAAGGAACGGTTTTCGCCCCAGGCCTCCTGATTCCTCCTTTCAGCGGTGGCCCAGCACGCCCCGGCCGCTGGTGCGGAAGAATTCGAGAATGGCGCCGACCTCCGCTGATCCTTCTGCTTCGTCGGCCAGCCGCTCCAGTGCCTGGCCGATGTTCAGGCCCGAGCGGTAGAGAATCCGGTAGGCCCGTTTGATGGCCTGGCGCTGCCCGGCGGAAAAACCGTTACGCCGCAGACCGACCACATTGGTCCCGATGAGCGAAGCGGGATTGCCGTCTGCAATGGTGAAGGGAGGGACATCCTTCACGATCTTGGCCAGTCCGGCCAGCATGGCGAACTCTCCAATGCGGCAAAATTGATGGATCGCCACCAGCCCCGAGATGAAGACGTGATGGCTCACCTGAACATGCCCCCCGATCACGGCGCCGTTGACCACGATGTTGTGATCGCCAAACCGGCAGTCGTGGCCGATGTGCACATTCCCCATGAGGTAGTTGTCGGAGCCGATACGGGTGGGTCTTTGGGGATCGGTGGCGCGGGAAATGTTGACCCCTTCGCGCAGCCGGTTGCGATCGCCGATCTCCAGCCGGGTATCCAGGCTCTCGTCGAACGAGAGATCCTGCGGCAGACACCCCAGCACACAGCCGTGGTCGATGCGGTTGTTCCTGCCGATCCGTGTGTCCCGGTAGATGCGCACGCTGCTGCCGACGACGGTGTCCGCGCCGATGGTGACGCCACGTTCCACCACGCTATAGGGGCCTATCCGGACCGACGGATGGATCTCCGTATCAGGATCCACGAGGGCGGTAGGGTGAATCTTTGTCATCGGGTTTTCCGTCCCGTGTCGTCCATGCTAGATTGTTGTCGGGGCAATAACCTGCTTTGAAACCGAACCGGTCAGAGAACATGTCCAATCCGCTGCTCGAAATGGAGGGGTTGCCTCCCTTCCGCCATATTCTACCCCAACACGTGGAGCCGGCCATCGATACCGTGCTGTGCCGCAACCGCAGCCGCCTGCGGGAGCTGCTGGAACAGGAACCTCCCTACACCTGGGAAAACCTCGTCCAGCCACTGGAGGAGATGGACGACTGGCTCGGCCGGGTCTGGTCCCCGGTCAGCCATATGAACGCCGTGGTCAACACCGAGCCGCTGCGGGAGGCATACAACGCCTGTCTGCCCAAACTGAGCGACTACGCCACCGAGATGGGGCAGAACCGGGCGCTCTACGAGGCCTTCCGCGACATCGCGGAGGGGGATATTTATCAGCGGCTGGAGCCGGCGCAGCAACGCGTGGTGGACAATGCACTGCGCGATTTTCGGCTCGCCGGGGTGGATCTGCCCCCTGAAAAGCAGCGGCGCTACCGGGAGATCCAGCAGCGGCTCGCCCGTCTCACCAGCAGGTTCGAAGAGAATCTGCTGGATGCCACCCAGGCCTGGAGCAAACAGATAACCGACGCACGGCGTCTGGCCGGTTTGCCGGAATCGGCGCGCGCTCAGGCTCGTCAGGCGGCGGAACAGCGGAACCTGGAGGGGTGGGTATTCACCCTCGAGTTTCCCTCCTACTACGCGGTGATGACCTATGCCGACGACGCCGGGCTGCGTCGGGAAGTGTACGAGGCCTATGTCACCCGGGCCTCGGATCAGGGGCCTCATGCCGGCAAATGGGACAACGGGCCCATCATGGAGGAGATCCTTGCACTGCGTCACGAGCTGGCACAGCTGCTCGGATTCGCCAACTATGCAGAGCGCTCCCTTGCCACCAAGATGGCTCCCTCGCCGGAGAAGGTGATGGCCTTCCTGCGGGACCTGGCAGACCGCTCCCTGGGGCAGGCCCAGGAGGAGCTGGAAGAGCTCAAGCACTTTGCCCGGGAGCAATATGGGGTGAAAGAGCTGGCTGCCTGGGACATCAGTTACTATTCGGAGAAGCTGCGTCAGCAGCGTTACGCCCTCAGTGACGAAGACCTGCGCCCCTACTTCCCGGAGGATCGGGTATTGCCTGGCCTGTTCGAGGTGGTGAAGCGGCTCTATGGCCTCGAGATTCGGCGGCTCGAAGGGATCGAAACCTGGCATGACGATGTTCGTTTCTACGAGATCCGCGATATCGAAGGCCGGTTGAGAGGACAGTTCTACGTGGATCTCTATGCCCGGCCGAAGAAACGCGGCGGGGCGTGGATGGATGTCTGCATCTCCCGGATGCGGCGGTCCGACGGCAGCGTGCAGACGCCGGTGGCCTACCTTACCTGCAATCTCACCCCGCCGGTGGGGGACGAACCCGCTCTCTTTACCCACGATGAGGTGATCACCCTGTTCCACGAATTCGGCCACGGTCTGCACCACATGCTGACCACGGTGGACTATGCCAGTGTTGCGGGAATCAGTGGCGTCGCCTGGGACGCGGTGGAGCTGCCCAGCCAGTTCATGGAAAACTGGTGCTGGCAGCGGGAGGCGCTGGATCTCATCGCGGGACACTACCAGACCGGGGAGCCGCTGCCCGACGAACTGTTCGACAAGATGACCGCCGCCCGGAACTTTCAGGCCGGCATGCAGATGGTGCGTCAGCTGGAGTTCTCCTTGTTCGATTTCCGCCTGCATCTCGAATACGACCCGGAAACGGGCGCCCGTATCCAGCAGATCCTGGACGAGGTGCGGGCCGAGGTGGCGGTGGTTCGTCCGCCGGTCTACAATCGTTTCCAGCACGGCTTTGCCCACATCTTCGCCGGGGGTTATGCTGCCGGCTACTATAGCTACAAGTGGGCGGAGGTGCTCTCATCCGACGCCTTCGGACGATTCGAGGAGGAGGGCATCTTCAACCGGGAGACCGGTCTGGCCTTCCTCGAGACCATTCTGGAGCAAGGCGGGGCGCGGGATCCCATGGATCTGTTCAAGGAGTTCCGGGGCCGCGAGCCGGAGATAGAAGCCTTGTTACGGCACAGTGGTATCGGTGGACAACGGTAAAATTGCTGACCGGACTACCGTTGTCCGGTGTTTCGTCGTAAACTTGTCAACAAGCTCGTTGGAACCGTTTCCGCCAAGCGGAATACTTTTTGCACAACAATAACCGAGACGAGCCACACAGCAGTCAGCTTACCTGGATATTGCATTTTTCCATAGCTACGGAAACCAGCTCTATAGCTATAGAAAAATAGACTGTTCGGAGCAGAGCGACATTCTCCCGAATGAGGGGCGTGCCGTTCTGTTGACGATTTATTGGCGATGTTTTTTCGTCGTCGCGCCGGTATTTAGTCACTGGTGGTTCAATAACGATCTCTTGAGGGGATGGATGACCCAAACGCTTGTACATATGTTACGTGACAGTGTGTCACGTGCCCCCGATGCGGAAGCGGTAGTACTGGCCAATCGGCGCACCTCGTACGGCCAGCTGTGGCGAGACATCAGCGCGGTGGCCGCCTTTCTACGCAACAACGGGCTGCAGCCTGGTGACCGGGTGGCCCTGCTGCTCAAGAATTCACCAGAATATGTAGCCGCCTACTACGGGACACTGGCCGCAGGTGGTGTGGTGGTGGCCCTCAATACCATGGCCAAGCGGAAGGATCTGAGTAACTGGCTGCTTCACAGTGGCGCCTCTTGGTTGTTCGCCGAGAGCCGGCATCCTGAACTGGAAGGGACGCTCTCCTCGGCCGGGTCCTCACTGCAGACGGTACTCGTGGGTGAAGAGGGTGAAGAAGAGAGAGCGGCATCCTCCCCATGGCACTGGCATGCTTTGAGCGAACATGCGGAAGGGGAGCCCGATCTGTCCTTATTGCGCGAGGGGCAGACGGCCGCCATCATCTACACTTCCGGGACCACTGGCCGACCAAAGGGGGTGACACTCAGCCATGGGAATCTCGCCGCCAACGTACGCTCCATTCTCCAGTACCTCAATCTCGGTCCAACGGATCGGGTATTGAATGTGCTGCCGTTCTATTACTCCTACGGTAACTCGGTGCTGCATACCCACCTGGCGGTGGGTGGTACCTTGATACTGGAGAACAATCTGCTCTATCCTCACAACGTGCTCACCACCTTGGCCAGGGAGCGGGCTACCGGGTTTTCCGGCGTTCCATCCACCTTCGCGATCCTGTTGAGCCGCACCTCCCTGGAGAATCACGATCTCTCTTCACTCCGCTACATGACCCAGGCCGGTGGTGCGATGGCACCGGCATTGATAGAGCGATTGCGCAGGGCGGTGCCGCACATTCGCTTCTTCGTCATGTATGGGCAGACCGAGGCGACCGCCCGGCTTGCCTGGCTTCCTCCCGAGATGCTGGATGCCAAACCTGGCTCCATCGGCATCGCCATTCCGGGTGTCAGGCTCGAGTTGCGCGACGAGCGGGGCCGCCCGGTACCTACTGGAGAGACCGGCGAGATTTGGGCCTCGGGTGACAACATCATGCAAGGATACTGGCGTGATCCAGAACAGACCCGCAAGGTTTTGCAGGATGGTTGGCTGAAGACCGGCGATCTGGCCCACTGTGATGAAGATGGCTACTTCTACATCGATGGTCGTAGCGCCGACATGATCAAGACCGGGGCCAACCGCATCAGTCCCAAAGAGATCGAAGAGGTCATTCTCGAGATCGAGGGGGTGGAGGAGGTGGCCGTCGTCGGGGTCCCCGATGAGTTGCTGGGACAGGTCATCAAGGCGGTCGTCGTGCCTTCTCCGGGGGCGCGGATCGAGATCAGGCAGATCCGTGCCCACTGCTGGCGGCATCTGGCCATGTACAAGGTACCCAAATTCATCGAATTCGTGGGCGAACTGCCCAAGACCGCTTCAGGCAAGGTACGACGTTTCCTGCTGGCAGAACAGCACTGATTTTACTGGTTTTCCCAAGCCGTTGGCCGGTCTGTTGTATCAAGGCAACAGGCCGGTTTTTTATTTGGGACCTGATTCGTCCATCAACCACCCCCTTCTTAATGTGATACATTAACAAACCATATCAATGATCGGTTTGAAAAAAGATTTCATATAATAATCAGCCGGTTAAATTCATAAAATTTTCACAACGCCCCGAATTGTTGCGTTTTCGATACAAAAAGGGGGCGGGCGAGTTGCTTTCCTGAAACCCCTTTGCTTAAATCTATCCCGGATTCATTGAATGC
>WFNS01000039.1 GCA_015488495.1 Gammaproteobacteria bacterium
ATGCTTTCACCTCGATGCCCAGCCAGCCCCGAATGACATAGCCATGCTCGAGGATCTGCTCCATGACCCCCTTGGCGATGTCGACGGGAATGGCAAAGCCAATCCCCTGCGAACCCCCGGAGCGGGAGAATATGGCCGTATTGATGCCCACCAGGCGGCCGGTGGCGTCGATCAGCGCCCCGCCCGAGTTTCCCGGATTGATGGCCGCATCGGTCTGGATGAAGTTCTCGAAGGTGTTGAGTCCCAATTGGCTTCGGCCCGTGGCGCTGACGATCCCCATGGTCACGGTCTGTCCCACACCGAAGGGATTACCGATGGCGAGCACCACGTCACCGATCTGCAACCGGTGATCCTCGCTCAATGTGATGCTGGGGAGATTATCCAACGATACCTTGAGAACCGCCAGATCGGTCTCCGGATCGGTACCGACGATGGTGGCGGAGGCTCCCCGACCATCCCGAAGCGCCACCTGGATGGCGTCGGCCTCCCGGATGACGTGGTGGTTGGTGAGAATGTATCCTTTGTCATTGATGATGACACCTGAACCGAGGCTGGTCTCCAGGCGCTGGCGCGGCACCCTCAGCCGTTTGCCGAACAACTGGCGAAACAGGGGATCGTTCAGATAAGGATGCGGCTTTTCCGTGACCCGTTTCTGGCTGTAGATGTTGACCACGGCGGGAGCGGCTGCCTCCACGGCCCGGCTGTAGCTCACCGGGCCGGTGACCTCAGCCGCCGGGAGATGGACCAGCGCCTCCCTTTCCGCTTCGGGAGCCGGACGAAACCAGAGCAACACCGTTCCCGCTACCGCTCCTACCAGAGCGGCCTGTAACAGGTAACCCACTATTTTCCGGATCTGCATGGAGGGTCGGCTCAAGATGGCTGTTCGGCTGGGCAGGTGAAATCGTTTCTCGGCTCTGTTCGATATGAGGCATCGCCAGTTCGGCATTATACCCGATTGTTTTTCCCGACCACCGAAATTTCACTGCTAGTCACTGTAATCAGGGAAATAACCCGGAATATCCCCAAGGTGAGCAGGGCGCTGCTGAATGTGTTTTCGCAGCGGTCCGCCGCTGAGGCGCCCGCGGGGCGAGGCGTTGCCATCGGTTGTATTGGTATACTGCAAAAGGAGAGAGACGGCGGAAAGAAGCAAAAATGATCACTCGTGACGAACTGACGGGCTATCTGCATGAGCTGCTGGATGTCGACGGGTTTCAGGATGGGTGTCCCAACGGCCTGCAGGTGGAAGGAACCGGAGAGATTCGGTGTCTGGTGAGCGGCGTGACGGCGAATCTCCCCCTGATCGAAGCGGCGGTGGAGCTGGGGGCCGACGCCCTTCTGGTGCATCACGGCTACTTCTGGAAAGGGGAGGAGCCTGTGGTGGTGGGGATGAAGCAGCGGCGGTTGAAGCGGCTGCTGGTCAACGACATCAACCTGCTGGCCTACCATCTGCCGCTGGATGCCCATCCCGTCCATGGGAACAACGCACGGCTGGCCAGCCTGCTGGAGTTTCTCCCCGAAGGGACCTTCGGGGGTTCTCCGGCGATCGGCTTGTGGGGGAGGTTGCCCGCGACCATGGACGCCCGGGGTCTTTCAGACTGGATTGCGGAACGTCTGGGAAGGGCTCCGCTCGTGATCCCCGCCGGCCCGTCCAGGATCGAGACGGTCGCCTGGTGCAGCGGCGCGGCTCAGTCCTATCTGGTGGAGGCGGTACAGATGGGGATGGATGTCTTCATCACGGGGGAGGTGTCCGAGCCGGCTGTGCATGTGGCCCGGGAATATGGGATTCACCTCTTTGCTGCCGGACACCATGCAACGGAGCGGTATGGCGTCATGGCGCTGGGGGAGCATCTGGCGGAGCGTTTTGCTCTGCAGCATCACTTCATCGACATTGACAGCCCGTTGTGACGACGGTATAGTTCCCGCCTTTGCATGCGGTGCCCTGTGGAGACGGGGTAGCGGCACGCGTTTGAACCGAGAATGAGGATGTTGCCATGAAGCCGGATATCCATCCCGCTTATCAAGAGATTACCGTAACTTGCAGCTGTGGCGAGTCGTTCAAGACCGGCTCCACGCTGGGGCACGATCTCCATATCGACGTCTGCTCCAAGTGCCACCCCTTCTTTACCGGAAAGCAGAAGATCGTCGATACCGCAGGACGGGTGGACAAGTTCCGCCAGAAGTATGGCATGAAGTAGCCGGGTGCTGCCGGCGGGCGAAGGAAAAGGGGCGCCATGGGCGCCTTTTTTCATGGGCGGGTGTCCAGCGGCGGGTTGATGAATACAGGGGTTTTTCCTTTTGCCCGCTCCGTCCGGGGGAAAGCAACAAATGGTCGTTACTCCCGGAATTCACCGACGTCGGAGAGGGTGTCCTCCAGCAGCTCCTCGACCTTGCGGCTCGAGGCCCGGCGCATCGGTTTACCATCCACCGGGCTGGTGGGTGCCTGCCGGATGCCGCTGCTGGGGAAGATGATCAGCTCTATGTCTGTGTTTTCACGGATGAACCGATAGCCGGGAAAGGAGCGTTCCCCACCATTGAGACGCATGCGGTATTCGTCGGTGCGGAATGGAATCGCGTTTTCCATCAGGGTAAAGGCGATCTCTTCCGGGGTGTCGGCGAACAGATGCAGAGTGATCGCGTCATATTCGCCAGCGCTTCCGGTCAGAACCGGCCCCACCAGACGGGGGTTGTACCGGGTCAGCAACTGCATCGCCTGCAGGGCAGTCTGCCGGAGATAACGCAGGTGCTCAGACTGTTGCCGGGCCTTGAACAGGCGTTGATACTCCATCCGCGCGCTCTCGATCTCTTCATTGCGGGGCAGATTACGGCTGTCCGCCATCCCCAGTTGTGCGGCCGCTTTCTGCTTGGCGGTATAGTAATCCCGGATGCCGTGCTCGCTCATCAGGCGCGCAGCCTCTTGGGCGATACGGATCCGCATGCGCTGGTTCTTGTTGTCGCCGGCTCGGGACATCACTCACTTCCACTTCAGAACAGTTCAGAGATCCCTTTGGAGTTCTCTTCGCTGGTTTCCCAGTAGTTTTCCGGCTGGGCCTCAGGAACGTGGCCGGTGCGGAAAGTCTCGAAGATGCTCCTGGGGGTATCGGCGTTGGCCAGCAGGCCGCTCTCCGGATCGATGCGCACCGTCACCATTCCGGGGGGTTGTTTCAACGGGAGTTCCGGGACCCCTTTCAGCGCCACCCGCATGAAATCCATCCAGATGGGAAGGGCTGCCTTGCCGCCCGTTTCACCACTGCCCATCGGCCGGGGCTTGTCGAATCCCGTCCACACCGTGGTGACGACGGCGTGGTTGAATCCCGAGAACCAGGCGTCGAACTGGTCATTGGTCGTTCCCGTCTTGCCTGCCAGGTCATTGCGTTTCAGGGACATCGCCCGACGGCCGGTACCGAAACGGATGACATCGCGCATCATCGAGGTCATCAGGTAGCTGTTCTGCGGCGTGATGACTCGTTTGGCCGCATGAGTCGGAGCTGCGGCGTCGTCTGGTTCCGACGCCGGGGAGCCATCGCAATCCAGGCAGGCCTCGGCCGGATCGGCCTCCCAGATGATCTCGCCCCGGTTGTTCTCGATGCGTTTGACATAGTACGGGTTGACCAGGAACCCGCCGTTGGCGAACACGGCGTAGGCGGTCGCCAGCTCCAGCGGGGTGACGCTGCCGCTACCCAAGGCCAGGGAGAGGTCACGGGGCAGTTGCTCGGAGCGGAAACCGAAGCGTGAGGCATACTTCACGGCGTAGCCGACACCGATGGCGCGCAACAGCCGGATGGAAACCAGGTTGCGGGATTTGGTCAGTGCCACTCGCAGCCGGGTGGGGCCATAGAATCGGCCACTATAGTTTTGCGGTTTCCAGGTCTCGTCGAGATTTTCGTCATCCATCACCACCGGTGCGTCGTTGATGATGCTGGCAGCGGTGTAGCCTTTCTCCAGGGCCGCAGAGTAGATGAACGGCTTGAAGGCGGAGCCGGGTTGGCGC
>WFNS01000040.1 GCA_015488495.1 Gammaproteobacteria bacterium
CCCTTTGCCGCAACAATGGCCTGAAAAATGCTTGTCAATTCGTGAATCACAACAAAGGAGAAGATTCATGGCACATATCGTCATCATAGGAGCCAGCACGGGAGGATTGCCTACCGCCTACGAGGTCCGGGAGCTGCTCGACAAGGAGCACGAGGTGACGGTGGTATCCAATACCGACACCTTTCATTTCGTCCCCTCCAACCCCTGGGTCGCGGTCGGATGGCGCGACCGGAAGGACACCAGTTTCGAGATAGAGCCCTATGTCACCGCCAAGGGGATCCGGTTCATTCCGGTCGGAGCCAGTGAGATCAAGCCGGACGACAACCAGGTGGTGCTGGCCGACGGCCGGGTCATCGACTATGACTATCTGGTGATCGCCACCGGTCCGAAACTGGCCTTCGATGAGGTCGAAGGGACCGGGCCGGACGGATACACCGCCTCCATCTGTACGCTGGATCATGCCGAAAAGGCCTATGAGAAATGGCAAACCCTGGTCGAGAACCCCGGCCCCATCGTGGTGGGCGCGGTACAGGGCGCTTCCTGTTTCGGCCCTGCCTATGAATTCGCTTTCATCATGGATGCAGATCTGCGCAAGCGCAGGATCCGCGACCAGGTACCGATGACCTTCGTCACTTCCGAACCCTATATCGGCCATCTCGGCCTGGGCGGCGTGGGGGACTCCAAGGGAATGCTGGAGTCCGAGCTGCGCCACCGCCACATTCCCTGGATTTGTAACGCCAAGGTGGAACGGGTGGAAGATGGCAAGATGTTCGTCACCGAGCACAACGACCAGGGCGAGCCCATCAAGGAGCACGAGCTGCCGTTCGCCTTCTCCATGATGCTCCCGGCCTTCAAAGGGGTGGACGCCGTGGCCGCGGTGGGCGAGGATCTGGTCAACCCGCGGGGCTTCGTGAAGGTGGACGAATACCAACGCAACCCCAGGTGGAAAAACATCTATGCGCTGGGCGTCTGCATCGCCATCCCGCCGGTGGAAACGACCCCTGTTCCCACCGGAGCGCCAAAGACCGGTTACATGATCGAGTCCATGGCCACGGCGGTGGCCCACAACATCCGTGACGCACTGGCGGGCAAAGAGCCCTCGTCCCAGGCGACCTGGAACGCCATCTGCCTGGCGGACATGGGCGACACCGGCGCCGCATTCGTTGCCCTGCCGCAGATACCGCCCCGCAACGTGGCCTGGATGAAGAAGGGGAAGTGGGTCCACCTGGCCAAAAAGGCGTTCGAGAAATACTTCATCAACAAGATGAAGAAGGGAACCAGCGAGCCCATCTTCGAGAAATACATCCTCAGGACGCTGGGTATCGACAAGATAAAGTAACTCTTCTCTGCCAACGCCACTACACCACGGAGACGTCGCAGTGACGTTTCCGTGGCGTTTTTTATCCTTGGATCGTCAGATTAACGTCATCAGCGGCGAGCTCTCAACACCGACATCACCACCACGGCCCACCCGCTCAGAAAACAGACCCCACCGATTGGCGTGACGATCCCCAGCGAACGGTTTCCGGTAACGGCCAGCAGATAGAGACTGCCGGAGAACAGGACGATTCCCGTCAGCAACAGGGCCGCCGCCAGATTTCCGAAGGAGGCGCGAGGATTGCGCTCCAGCCATATCCCCAGGGCGAACAGCGCCAGCGCGTGGGACATCTGGTACTCCACCCCGGTGTGGTAGACCGTCAGCAGGCGCTCGGAAATATGACCCCGCAGCCCGTGCGCACCAAATGCCCCCAATGCCACGCTGAGAAAGGCGTTGAACGCACCCAGTACCATCCATATCCTGCCCATCGTCACTCCAGCCACTCGATGATGTATCGGTGAAGCTCATCCGGATCGCTCACCTCGCTGTCGGGAACCGCGTAACTGCGTACGGAAACGCCAGCCCGCTGTACGCTCTCCGGATCACCGCTCAGCAGGGGATGCCACTCGGGCAGCTCCTCCCCTTCCGCCAGCAGGCGATAGGCACAGGTACCCGGCATCCAGTGCAGCTCGGGCAGTTTCTCGGGGGAGAGGGTCAGGCAGCCCGGAACCACTCGGCTGCGTTCCGTATAGCGGGTGCAGCGACCGCTGTCGAAATCGAGCAGGCTGCAGACCACATTCGTATAATAGATCCTGCCGCTCTCTTCATCTTCCAGTTTGTAGAGACAGCATTTTCCGCAGCGGTCACACAGCGACTCCCACTCTTCGGGCGTCATCTGTTCCAGGGGTTTGCTGCGCCAGAAAGGAGTGCTCATGGTGTGCTTGCGAAAGGGTTCCGGGCTCGTGCTTACACTCATTATAACCCTGA
This sequence comes from Gammaproteobacteria bacterium, assembly GCA_015488495.1. Taxonomy (GTDB): domain Bacteria; phylum Pseudomonadota; class Gammaproteobacteria; order Thiohalospirales; family Thiohalospiraceae; genus DRMK01. The sequence continues at coordinate 2,306 of WFNS01000040.1, forward strand.
TGAGCCCCAAGGTGTGGGCGGAGATCGTGGTGGAGGATACGCTCGGCGATGTGATCCGCCTTCCGCAGCCCGCCAGACGCATCGTCAGTCTGGCGCCGCATAACACCGAAAACCTGTTCGCCGCCGGGGCGGGCGATGCGCTGGTGGGGACGATGCGTCACAGCGACTACCCACCCGAGGCGAAAAAGATCCCACGCATCGGTGACCACACCGGCCTGGATCTCGAGGCGATCATCGCCCTGAAGCCGGATCTGATTCTAGCCTGGCAAAGCGGCAACCGCACCGGGGACATCGAACGGCTGCGTTCGCTGGGATTCGCCGTTTTCGTCAGCGAACCCCGACGGCTCGACGATGTCGCCGAAGAGATCGAGTCGTTGGGCCGGCTGGCGGGCACCTACCCGGTTGCCCACCAGTTCGCAGAACGATTTCGTAAACGGCTGCAGCGACTGCGTCACCGCTACACAGGTGCATCGCCGGTACGGATCTTCTATGAAATATGGCATCGACCGCTGATGACCATCAACGGCGAACAGTTGATCAGCCAAGCCATCACCCTCTGCGGAGGCCGCAACATCTTTGCCCACCTCCCTGTCCTGGCCGCTACTATCGATCTGGAGGCGGTGCTGGCCGCTGATCCGGATGCCATCATCACCTCGGCGCAGGATCCCGGCCGGGACGAGCAGTGGCGACGGGAGTGGAGCCGGTGGTCCGGATTGCGGGCGGTCACCCTGAACAACCTCTTTTTCGTTCCCCCCGACCTGTTGCAACGGCAAGGCCCCCGCATCCTCGACGGGGTCGATCGCCTCTGCAGTGTGATTGCCACGGCCAGACGAAATTTGGAGCATCTGTCTGCGACCAAACAGGAAAAACCTCCCACCCTTGAATCCGCAGGCAGAAGGTCCCATTCTTTCAGAGAAACTTGCTCGAGGTATCGAAGGGCAACTGCATCATGGAGCGTGATATTTCACGGCAATTCCAATGACTGTGGTTGCCCGAAGGTTTCTCCCATCGCTACGGAGGCGCGACGCGATGCAAACCCGTCTCATCGAACCGATAACAGGTGATGCGCTCCTCATCGTCGACGTACAGAAGGACTTTCTCCCCGGCGGGGCCTTGGCGGTGCCACAAGGAGAACAGGTCATAGAGCCCCTCAACCGCTGGATCGAACATTTCCATGCAGCCGGCCTGCTGATCATCGCAACACGGGACTGGCATCCTCCCAATCATTGCTCTTTCGACGGGAGCTGCAGGAACCGCTCGGAAGGCGAATCTCCGTGGCCGGTCCACTGTGTCGCGGAAACCGAAGGGGCCGAATTTCCCGCGGAACTGGCTCTGCCGAAAGAGACCCTCGTGGTATCCAAGGGCATGCAACCCGATCAAGAGGCCTACTCCGGCTTTCAGGGAACCAACCTGGCCACGAGGCTGCACAAAAGGGGGATCGAGCGCCTGTTCGTCGGTGGCCTGGCCACCGATTACTGTGTGCTGGAAACGGTGCTGGATGCCCTGCGGGAGGGATTCCAGGTATTCCTCATCCGGGACGCCGTGCGGGCGGTCAACCGCCAGCCCGGTGATGGTGGCCGCGCCATCCGGCAGATGCAAGAGTCTGGTGCATTGCTGGTCCACACCCGGGATCTCGCCACATGACCGACCCCCTTCGTTCTCCACTGCTCACCGATCTCTACCAGCTCACCATGCTGCAGACCTATCTGGAACGCGGCATGGAGCAGACGGCCGTGTTCGAATTCTTCGTCCGCCATCTGCCGCCGGAGCGGGGGTTCCTGCTCGCAGCCGGCCTGGAGCAGGCCCTCTCCTTCCTCGAGGGGTTGCGGTTCGACGAGCGTGAGCTGGAATGGATCCAGCGCAGCGGTCGTTTCGCCGGCGATTTCGCCGACCGGCTCGCAGAGCTGCGCTTCGACGGCGATGTGTACGCCCTGCCGGAAGGTACCGCTTTCTTCGCCGATGAGCCGCTGCTGCAGGTGGTGGCGCCGCTGCCGGTGGCGCAGCTGGTGGAGAGCCGGTTGATCAACATCCTCCACTTCCAGACCCTGGTGGCCAGCAAGGCAGCCCGCTGCCGACTCGCCGCCCCGGACAAGCTGCTGGTGGACTTCGGCATGCGCAGGGCCCACGGGGCGGAGGCCGCGCTGTTCGCCGCCCGGGCCGGTTATCTGGCCGGCCTGGACGGAACCGCCACGGTCCTCGCCAATCCCTGCTACGGGATCCCGGTATTCGGCACCATGGCCCACTCCTTCATCCTGGCCCACGACAGCGAAACCGCCGCCTTCGAGAGCTTCGCACGGTCCCACCCGGACAACACGGTACTGCTCATCGACACCTGGGATACCGAGGCCGCAGCCCGCAAGGTGGTGAAACTGGCGAAACGACTGCAGGGGGCGGGAATCCTGGTCAAAGCGGTACGGCTGGACAGCGGGGACCTCGCTCTCCACGCCAGACGGGTGCGGGAGATCCTGGACGAAGGCGGCCTCGACGATACCGGCATCTTCTGCTCCGGGAACCTGGACGAGTACCGTCTCGCGGAGCTGCTGGCCTCCGGCGCCCCGGTGGACGGTTTCGGTGTCGGCACCCTGCTCGACACCTCTGCCGACGTCCCCTACCTGGACTGTGCCTACAAGCTGGTGGAGTACGACGGCCGGCCGGTGAGAAAACACTCCGAAGGGAAAGCCACCTGGCCCGGACGGAAGCAGATCCGCCGCCGCTACGATGGTCAGCGGCGATGGGTCGGTGACCGGCTCACTCTGGCGGAAGAAAAGGGTGCAGGCAGGGGACTGCTGGTGCCGGTGATGCGCGCGGGGAAGCGACTGAAGAAGGCCATCGAGCCTCTGGACACCATCCGCACCCGGGTGAGAGAGGAGCTGGCCTCTCTCCCACCGGCCGCCCTGCGTATCGCCCATCCCGAGGCGCCGCAGGTGAAGGTCTCCCGTAAACTGCAACGGCTGGCGCGGGAGCTGGATCGAAAGGACGGAAACCCATGAAAGAGAAACGGAAGATACTGATCATCAGCACCGACGAATTCGAGGACAGCGAACTGACCGAACCCCTGAACCGGCTTCGGGATGCCGGTTTCCGGGTGGATGTGGCAGCGCCAGGCAAGGAAAGCATTCGGGGAAAACATGGCACCGAAGTGGAAGTGACACACACCCTTGATGATATCGACCCGGCCCGCTACGACGGCCTGCTGCTGCCGGGGGGCAAGGCGCCGGCGCGGCTCAGGAAGATCCCGCGCGTGCTGCGTCTGGTCCGCGATTTCATGGAAAGTGGCAAACCGGTGGCCGCCATCTGCCACGGCCCGCAAATCCTGCTCTCTGCCGATGTGCTCGAGGGACGCGAAGCCACCGGTTACCGGGCCATCGCGGAAGAGCTGCGCAGAGGAGGCGTACACTACCTCGATCAGGAGGTGGTGGTGGACGGCAACCTCATCACCTCCCGTCACCCCGGCGACCTGCCTGCATTCATCGACGCCTTCCTGTGGGCCCTGCAACGGAATGCCGCCTGAGCCGGGGATCCACCGGCAGGGGGAAAAAGCGGGTTCCGCTCAAGTCCTGGATGCAATCTGCCGTTATGGAGGGAAACCCCTTGAACTTCACCGAGGAATGACCAAATGAACGTTTCCTCCGTTTCTGCCGCCCCGGTAAACGCCGCCAGCGCCGCGCGCACCGGCGACGCCGTCAACATCCTCGTGGCACGCAAGGCCATGGCCATCGACCAGCAGCTGATGACTCAGCTCATCCAGTCCGCCACACAAACCACCCCCTCTTCCGCACTGCCCGAAAACCTGGGCCGGAATATCGATGTAGTGGTGTAGCTGTCGCGAATGAAGGGGACCAAACAGATCTTTGGCAATTTCACTGTCCCCAAGCCCCCAATCCCCATAACCGTCCTGATGTGGAAAAAAGTTAACATCTGTGTTAACATGCTCGAATGAGAGAGGTTCGGTTTTATCGATCCAAACTCGGAGCCTGCCCCGTGGAGGAGTTTCTGGATTCCTTGTCGGGAAAACAGGCCCAAAAGGTTGCCTGGGTTCTCCAGCTCATTGAAGAATTGGACACCATTCCGGTTCAATATTTCAAGAAATTGACCAATACAGACGCTCTTTGGGAAGTGAGAGCACAGGCTGGAAACGATATATTTCGGCTACTGGGTTTCATGGACGGAGATAGCTCAATCGTTCTAACACATGGGTTTCAAAAGAAAACCCAGAAGACGCCCAACAAGGAAATTCAGCTGGCCGAGGCAAGAAAGAGAGATTATCTCAATAGAAAAGGTAAATCATGAGCGATCTCAAAAAATATGTTAGCACTCGAAAGGCAAGGGATCCCGAGTTTGAAAAGGGATATGAAGAGGGCTATCAGGCGTTCAAGATTGGAGCATTGCTGCGCTTGGCCCGCGAAGAATCCGGGCTGACCCAGGAAGAGGTTGCAAAACGATTGAACACCAAAAAGTCGGCGATTTCCCGCATCGAGAATCATGCGGAGGACATCAAACTCTCCACCCTGGAAAAATTTGCCTCTGTCCTGGGAAGGAAAATAGAAATATCAATCACATGATCCCGTTGCGGGAGGCCCCGGTTCCATTGGGCCTGCAGAGAGAATCCTTTTGTGCAGGCCGCGATGCACCCCTGGAATGACGTCACGTCAAAACAGGGTCTCTAGGCAGAAAACGCCGCACTGATATCGAGCGCGAAGACCAGCGCATCCTCTCGCCCCGTCGGGGTGGGATAATAGCGCTTGCGGCGGCCGATCTGCTCGAATCCCGCAGAGCGGTAGAGGCGTATCGCCACCGGGTTGGAAGGACGCGCCTCCAGCAGGACCAGATGGCAGCCCAGCCGTTTCGATTGCTCCAGCAGATGCTCCAGAATCCGCCGACCGAATCCCCGGCCCTGGGACTCGGGGCGCACGCAGAGGTTGAGGATGTGGGACTCCCCCACATCCATGGAAGCGGACAGGATACCGTAGCCGATCAACTCCCCTCCGCGCTCATAGACCCAACAGTGATAACCGACCCGCAGACAATCACGCATGATTCCCGGCGTCCAGGGAACCACGTAGGCGCGCTGCTCGATCTCCATCACCGCCGGGAGATCGGCCTCGGTCATGGCCCGGCTGAGGAGAGAACTGTCGATCACCTCGCTCATCGGCCGGCGACCTCCCGGGCCAGCTTGAGATCCTCCCACGCCTTGCGCTTCTCCCGCGGCGAACGCAACAGATAGGCAGGGTGGTAGGTCACCACCAGCGGCGTTTCCGTCTCGCCGTAGGAATGGACACGCCCACGAAGCCGGGAAAGGGGTGCGTTGGTCTTGAGCAGATTCTGGGCGGCGATGCGGCCCACTGCCAGGATCAAGCGGGGAGCCACCAGCGCCACTTGCCGCTTGAGGTAGGGTTCGCACTGCTCCACCTCTTCCGGCCTGGGATCCCGATTGTTGGGAGGGCGACACTTCAGCACGTTGGCGATGTAAACCTCCTGCCGCTGCAAGCCGATGGCGTGCAGCATGGCATCCAGCAGCTGGCCGGCACGGCCGACGAATGGTTCTCCCCGCCGGTCCTCCTCCGCTCCCGGTGCCTCACCCACGATCATCCAGTCGGCATTGCGATTGCCCACGCCGAACACCACCTGGGTGCGGGTCCGGTGCAGCTCGCAGGCGGTACAGCCGCGCACCCGGGCCTCCAGTGCCTCCCAATCGAGCCGGGAAACGTCATCCCCTTCCACGGGAGAAGGAGAGACGGCGGCCGGGTCTGGAGCCTGTTCCGTCACCTCCGACACTCGCCCGGTATCACGCCGCCGCCACTGGACGATGCCCATCGCCTCCAGGTAGTGCCGTCGCCGCTGCTCGTCCATGTCGCTCCGTCACACGTCCGCCGCCTGCGGATGGGCTCGCTCCTCGGGGGCCAGAATCTTGTTGAGCGCATTGACGTAGGCCTTTGCCGAGGCGATGACGATGTCGGTATCCGCCCCCTGGCCGTTGACGATGCGCCCCCCTTTCTCCAGCCGTACGGTGACCTCTCCCTGGGCGTCGGTGCCGCTGGTGATGTTGTTCACCGAATAGAGCTGCAACTCGGTGCCGCTGTGTACGATACGCTCGATGGCCTTGAAGCTGGCATCCACCACACCACTGCCCTGCGCCCTGCCCTGCCGTTCGACTCCGTCCACACTGAGGGTCACCCGGGCGTCCGGGATCTCCCCGGTCTCGGAACAGACCTTCAGCGCCACCAGCTTGACCCGTTCGTTCTCCGCCTCGGTCCCCGCCTCGGTGACCAGCGCCTGCAGGTCTTCATCGAAGATTTCGTGCTTCTTGTCCGCCAGTGCCTTGAAACGGGCAAAGGCCTCGTTGAGCTCCTCCTCGGAGGAGAACTCGATACCGAGCTCCCTGAGGCGACTGCGGAAGGCATTGCGGCCGGAGTGCTTGCCCAGCACCATCCGGTTGGCCGACCAGCCCACATCCTCGGCGCGCATGATCTCGTAGGTCTCCCGGCTCTTGAGCACACCATCCTGATGGATACCGGATTCATGGGCGAAGGCATTGGCACCGACGATGGCCTTGTTGGGTTGCACGGTGAACCCGGTAATGCTGGCGACCAGCCGCGAGGTGGGCACGATCTGGGTGGTGTCGATTCCCACCGTGCAAGGGAAGATGTCCTGCCGCGTGCGCACCGTCATCACCACCTCCTCCAGCGCCGCGTTTCCGGCCCGCTCACCGAGACCGTTGATGGTACACTCCACCTGCCGCGCGCCGTTCATCACCGCCGCCAGGGAGTTGGCCACCGCCAGCCCGAGGTCGTTGTGACAATGTACGGAGAAGACCGCCTTGTCCGCGTTGGGTATCCGTTCCCGGAGCATGCGGATGAGCCCCCCGAACTGCTCCGGCACGTTGTAGCCCACCGTGTCGGGGATATTGACCGTGCCGGCCCCGGCATCGATCACCGCCTCCAGCACGCGACAGAGGAAATCGGGCTCCGAGCGGCCCGCATCCTCGGGGGAAAACTCCACGTCATCGGTGAAACGCCGCGCCAGCTTCACCGCCTCTACCGCCCGCTCCACCACCTGATCGGGGGTCATGCGCAACTTCTTCTCCATGTGAATGGGCGACGTGGCGATGAAGGTGTGGATGCGCGTCCGTTCTCCGCCGCGCAAGGCCTCTCCGGCTTTTATAATGTCGCTGTCCAGCGCCCGCGCCAGACCACACACCGTGCTCTCCTGCACCGACTGTGCCACCGCCTGCACCGATTCGAAGTCCCCCTCGCTGGCGGCGGGAAATCCAGCCTCGATCACATCCACCCGCATCCGCTCCAGCGCCTTGGCGATACGCACCTTCTCGTCGCGGGTCATGGACGCCCCCGGACTCTGCTCGCCGTCACGCAAGGTGGTGTCGAAAACAATCAAACGATCTTCACTCATTACCGTGCTCCACATTTTGGCACCATATTACCGATGCCACACAAAATGGAAAGCCCCACTCCAAAAGTCGGGTATGAAAATGTTCGGGTCGGGCCCCAGGCCCTGGAAAGGGAAATTCAGTGACTGCCCGAAGGCAGTAGCAGTCGCAGGAGAACGCGAGAAAGGGTCACGGCCGAACCTTCGTGCCAACAGGCGCGAACGATGCTATCGTTTTGGTTCGGGTGACGAGACATTGTAGGATAGTTACAGTCGGTTGCTCAATCAGTGATGGTATCGACCATAACGCAACCTGCTGAAGTTTTCAACCCCATATTCCGGAGCCACGCATGATCGAGATTGGACAGACCGCCCCCGACTTCACCCTTCCCGCCACCGGTGGAAAGGAGATCACCCTCTCGGAGCTGAAAGGACACAACGTGGTGCTCTACTTCTATCCCCGTGACAACACGCCGGGCTGCACGAAAGAGGGTCAGGCGTTTCGCGACCATTACGGCGAGTTCCAGGCGCTCGACACCGTCGTCCTCGGTGTCTCCCGGGACAGCCTGAAGACACATGAGAATTTCAAGGCAAAGCACCGGTTCCCTTTCGAGCTGCTCTCCGACAGCGAAGAGACGGTCTGCAAGCTGTACGACGTCCTCAAGGAGAAGAACATGTATGGCAGAAAGGTAATCGGCATCGAGCGCAGCACCTTCCTCATCGACAGGGAGGGTATCCTGCGACAGGCGTGGCGCAAGGTGAAGGTCGCCGGCCACGTGGAGGAGGTGCTCGACGCGGTACGAAAGCTCTGAACGGCTGTTCCGAATTTCCGGATCGATTCCGGAAGGATGGAACGAAGCCAGCGGATCCGGGGGGCCGGGCATGGGCGCCTGCCGCGCGGATCCAGGATGGCTGAAGATGCAAACAGTTGGTTGCCGGGGCAATAATAGTCAGGAGCGGTAATGGCCAGAAAATCCTTTCGCAGCAAGCGGCTCTTCGTACTGGATACCAACGTGCTGATGCACGATCCCACCGCCCTGTTCCACTTTCAGGAGCACGGAGTGTTCCTTCCCATGGTGGTATTGGAGGAGCTGGACAAGCACAAACGTGGCACCTCGGAGGTGGCGCAGAATGCCCGCCAGGCCAGTCGCTTCCTGGATGAAATGATGCAGGGCGCCAGCAAGGAGGCCATCGACCGGGGCCTGCCCATCAAGGCCTACAACATGCCGGAGGAGAGCACCGGAGGCCGGCTGTTCTTCCAGACCCATATCGTCCCTTCCAACCTGCCCGACTCCCTGCCCGGTGACAAACCGGACAACAACATCCTCAGCATCGCCATCGCCCTGCAGCAGGAGCATCCCAGTAAGCAGGTGACACTGGTCTCCAAGGACATCAACCTGCGCATCAAGGCCACCGTGCTGGGCGTCCATGCCGAAGACTATTACAACGATCAGGTATTGGAGGACGTGGATCTGCTCTACCGCGGGATCCAGGAGCTGCCGAAGGATTTCTGGAAGCGATCGCGCGAGGAGATGGAGTCGTGGCACGAGGAGGGGCGCACCTTCTACCGGATCACCGGCCCCGACGTGGCATCGTGGTATCCCAACCAGTTCATCTCCCTGAAGGAGGAGGACTTCCTGGCCGTCGTTCGCGAAAAGGAGGGTGAACGGGCCACCGTCGAACTGACGAGAGACTATTCGAGACAGGGGGTCTGGGGGATCAAGCCGCGCAACCGGGAGCAGAACTGCGCCCTCAACCTGCTCATGGACCCCGCCATCGACTTCGTCACCCTGCTGGGCCAGGCGGGCACCGGCAAGACACTGCTCGCGCTCGCCGCCGGACTCGCCCAGACCCTGGATGAGCACCGCTACACCGAGATCATCATGACCCGTGCCACCATCCCGGTGGGCGAGGACATCGGCTTCCTGCCCGGCACCGAGGAGGAGAAGATGACCCCCTGGATGGGAGCACTGATGGACAATCTGGAGGTACTCGCCCCGCCCGCCGACGCCGGGCAGTGGGGGCGTGCCGTCACCAACGATCTGTTGCAGCAGAGAATCCGCATCCACTCCCTCAACTTCATGCGGGGCCGCACCTTCCTCAACAAGTACATCATCATCGACGAAGCACAGAACCTGACCCCGAAACAGATGAAGACCCTCATCACCCGGGCCGGACCGGGCAGCAAGGTGATCTGCCTGGGCAACGTCGCCCAGATCGACACCCCTTACCTCACCGAGACCACCTCCGGCCTCACCTACGTGGTGGACCGCTTCAAACAATGGGACCACGCCGGACACATCACCCTGTTGCGCGGCGAGCGTTCCCGCCTGGCCGACTACGCGGCGGAGGTGCTGTGAGGAAGGCGGGTTCGCTGAATCAAGGGCGGATCTGTTAGAATAAGCAATATACAACAGCCTGTTGCAATAAATTTCTAATGCATATCATCATCAGCAGTTACAGCAAGAACTCCCTTGCACTGATCCAGTGGGCGGCAGAAAAGAGGCTGCAACAGGTGACCGTCTGCCATGTGGAGACCGGCTGGTCGGCGGAGGGATGGCCGGAGTTCGTCTCCAGGGCGGAAGCGTTCGTCCGCGACAAGGGATTCGACGTCCAGCGACTCGTCTCGCGGGTCACCTTTGCCGATCTCATGGACATCAAACGCGGCTTTCCCTCCCGGGAACATCAGTGGTGCAGCCTGCACCTGAAGGGGATCACGCTGTTGCAGTGGCTGGACGAAAAGGACCCCGAATGTCAGGCCACCCTGCTGATGGGCAACCGCAATCCGGAACAGCTCACGGAGAAGCCGGTCCCGGAGTATGTGGAGTCCTCGGAATACCTGGGCGGTCGCCGCCTCTGGTACCCACTATTCGAACTCGGCGATCGGGAGCGGGATGCCCTGCTCTCCCGCACCGGACTGAATCCGCCCGCAGGAGGCGGCTGCGCCCCTTGCATCAATGCCAGCACTGCCGAACTGAGCCGGCTGTCGGAGATGGAGATCCACCGGACGGAGGAGCTGGAAGAGGATCTGGGGGTACCCATGTTCGGTGCCCTCTATGGAAAGAGCGCCGACATACGGAGTATCGTCCGGCGGGCGAAGCAGCACGCCGACGACGAAGCGCGCCCCTTCAAATTCGGCTGCAGCGCGGAATTCGGCTGCGGAGGGTGACGCTGTTCACCCGGCGGAAAGGACCTCTGTCTCCCCCGTTTTCCGATCGATACGGAACTCCAACTCGCAGTACTCCTCATGGGGCTCCACCGGGGTGGGATCGTCGATACAGCAGCTACCGGCAATGATCCCGCGGAAGAACAGCCCGGCCTTCACATGAAGACGATCCCCCTCCTCCCAGCGGCGCAACACCATCACATCCTGCACCCCATCCAGCGCCACATTGCCACGGCACAGCTGCTGCTGCAACGGCAACTCTTCCGCCCCCAGAGAGATCACCTCGGCCTTGAACAACCGGGCAAAATCAGGGGTTTCCCATACACTCAAACAGTTTTTCAGTCTCATTGCTTCTCCCTTTCATCCTAGCCAGCGCCTCACCCCTCCAAACCGGTTCTGCAAACCAAGAAAACCACCTCGTCACTTCCAAGGCGAAACATGACGACACATCTCTCGTCGAACGCGGATTCCCAGAGAACATGGTAAACTGTAGGCCATAATAACCGGCAGCTATCCGCCGGAACAATAACATCAGCACGTTGTACGCCAGAGAAACGACGTGCATTCCATTCCCCCAGACACCGTAAACTGCGGGTGATCGGTCCATGTGCGAAAACCAGCTTTGCGATTATGTGACAAACCGGCGGGGGGTACCACTCTTTCACCAGTTTGCATCCGGGGATGAAAGCCGCCCCCTGGTCATCTTCTGCAATCCGCTGTTGGAAGAAGCGCTCTTCTGCAGAAACCACCTCACGGGGTGGTTCCGGCATCTGGCAAATAAGAATTACAATGTTTTGATATTCGACTATCAGGGATCCGGAAACAGCGGAGGTGAGCATCCCGTTCCGGCAAACCGGATGCTCGAGGACCTCATCGATCTGGCCAGCCGATACTGGAGAAAACACCACGCCGGGCAGCAGCTGTTTCTCATTGGCATCCGGTTTGGTTTCAACATCGCCTTGAAAGCAACAGAACTGCTGCACGCCGACAAGCTGATCGGCGTCGAACCGATAATCGATCTCGATCGATACAGAACTGCACTTTTCAGAACCAATCTGATCGCACAGCTGTCCACCAGCGGAAAAATAGTGACGGATCGAAAGCAGCTGATGGCCGAGCTCGAGGCAGGAAAGAGAATAAGCCTCTCCGGCCATGAAATCGACCTGGAATTCATCCGATCACTGGACGACTTCGACCTGAGAAACGTCACTGGTATGGAAACCGGTCGTGTCAAAATTTTCCTGCGCGCCGGCGGCAAGATCTCCTTTGGGAAAAAGAGAAAAAATCCATTGAGGAAATCGGGCTTCGCCTGCACTTCGATTGAGATGGAACCTTTCTGGGCGGAAACCAAATATTACTCCCCCGCGCACTCCATCCTGTACTGCCAAGCCGACAGATTTCTGGACCCCTGATGTCTCATACCGTGCGAATCCGTGAAAAGGTGCTCTCCGTCGCCTATCGGGCACAATACATGAGAGCCATCGAGACCACCGGGCCAGAACCGGAAAAACCCGGCGACGCTCCGATAGTGATATTTCTGCCCGCCGGACTCAAGTATTCGGTCGGTCCCGGACGATTGTTCGTTCGCTATGCCAGGAAACTGGCCTTGAACGGCTTCATCTGCTATCGCTTCGACCCCCTCGGTATCGGAATCAGCGACGGTTCACTGGAAGCCGGGCCTGTTCACAAGGCATGGAACTTCATAGAAAAGGGGGGATTCGTAGAAGAATTGACTTTCTTCATCCATCATGTCAGGAAAAAATATCCGGAAAGAAAGGTGGTAATCTGTGGCCTGTGTGGCGGAGCCATTACCGCCATCCTGCTTGCGCACAGGTATCCGGAGCTGGTCGATGGGGTAATCTCAATCAATATCGAACCCTTCTTCTCCACCGCGCTCAGCAGAACTACAGGCGACAAGACCATTACCCACATCAACTCGGTAATGAAAAACTATACCGCCAAGATCTTCTCGGGGACCGCCTGGCGACGGCTTTTCTCATTGCAAAGCGATGTCAGGGGGATACTGCGGATCGGCATGCTGTTTCTGACCCAGAACAGGAAAAGAAAGAAAAGAGGGTTGCAAGAGTTCAAGAACCTCAACCATCCGCTGGCCACAGCCTTCAGCGGCATGCAGCAGGACGGTACGGAACATCTCATGCTGTTCTCTGAGCACTCCAGATGCTGGCACGATTTTCAGGAAACCTTCTTCACCCACCTGATGGACTCCAAGACCACCGCCCCCTTCCAGGAGATTCGCGTGATAGACCAGGCGAACCACGAACTACAGTTCGAGGAATGGCGCATGAAGGCCTTCGATTACATCGAGAAGTGGCTGCAGCGAAACTTTTCGACGTGAACGGGGGAACCGCGTCGTTCCCTTCAGTACACCTGTCGAGGGAACACCGAACGGACCGGTTCAAAAGTTCGAATCGGAATGAAAGGAAGGAACCCCGGCCGGGCCGGGGAATTTCGTATCGCTCTGGAGGAGGAACCCTTACTCGGGTTTGGCCGCCTTCATCGCCTCATATCCGCCGGCATTCAGTACGTTGGTGAAACCGGCCTTGCGCAGGGTCTGTTCCGCGACACCGGCACGGCGGCCGCTGCGACAATAGACCACGATGGGACGGCTCTTGTCCTTGCCGAACTCGGCCAGTCGCTGGGGAATCTGATCGTAGGGAATCAGCAGGGCCCCTTCGAGATGCCCCGCCTCATACTCCTGTGGTGTCCTGACATCCACCAGCAGCGCCCCTTGCCGGATCATCTCCCACGCCTTTTTCTCGACCGATTCACTGGAGGAGTTGGCACAGGCTGCGGCAGTGAAAAGCAGCAACAGTGCAACCAGAAACAGGGATCCACGCTGTAGTTTCATCTCTTACTCTCTCCTTTTGCTGGATGGTTGCTCCGAATTTCGGGTTGATTTCCGGTGCGGCGGTGACGCCTTCGTCAGCCGGGGACACGGCCTAGTCATGGTAAGGAACACTCAGCTCATGCACCGCTTCGACGAAGGCCGCAGCATGCTCGGGATCGACGTGCTGGTGGATCCCGTGACCGAGGTTGAATACGTGACCGCTGCCCTTTCCATAGCTGTCCAGGATTGTGACCACCTCCTGACGGATTCGTTCCGGTGAGGCGTAGAGCACCGCCGGATCCATGTTGCCCTGTAACGCCACCCGGTCACCTACACGGCGCCGGGCGTCACCGAGATCCAGTGTCCAGTCCACCCCCAGTGCGTCACACCCGGTATCGGCCATCGCCTCCAGCCAACCCCCGCCCCCCTTGGTGAACAGGATCACCGGCACTTTCCGTCCTTCCGCCTCACGGGTCAGGCCGGCCACGATCTGCTCCATGTAGCGCAGGGAGAACTCCCGATAGTCACGGGGGGTGAGGATGCCACCCCAGGTGTCGAAGATCATCACCGCTTGCGCTCCGGCGGCAATCTGGGCATTGAGATAGCTGGTCACCGAACGGGCGATGGTATCCAGCAGTTTGTGCATCAGCTCGGGACGGTCGAACATCATCCCCTTGACGTGCGCATACTCCTTGCTGGAACCCCCTTCGACCATGTAGGTGGAGAGTGTCCAGGGGCTGCCGGAAAAACCGATCAGCGGCACCCGGCCGCGCAGCTCGCGGCGGATGGTACGCACCGCATCGATGACATAGCCGAGCTCCTGCTCCGGATCGGGTACACCCAGCCGATCGATCTCTGCCGCAGTTCGCAACGGCCGTTCGAACCGGGGACCTTCTCCCTCGGCGAAATAGAGCCCCAGGCCCATGGCATCCGGAATGGTGAGAATGTCGGAGAACAGGATGGCGGCATCCAGCGGGAAACGCTCCAGGGGCTGTAATGTGACCTCACAGGCCAGCTCCGGCGATTTGCACAGCGCCATGAAACTCCCGGCCCGCTCCCGGGTGGCGCGATACTCCGGCAGATAACGCCCCGCCTGACGCATCATCCAGACCGGCGTCCTGTCCACGGGCTCGCGCAGCAGGGCGCGCAGAAAACGATCGTTCTCGAGTGGTTCCATCAGATCTCCAGATAGTCCAGAATGCCTCGCGCCGCCTCCCGGCCCTCATGCACGGCGGTCACCACCAGATCGGAACCGCGCACCATGTCGCCACCGGCGAAGATCTTCGGGTTGGCGGTCTGAAATGGATAGGTTTGCCCCTCGGCAGCCTTTACCCGGCCCCGCTCGTCGGTCTCCACCTCGAACTGGTGCAGCCACTCCGGTGGACTGGGCCGGAAACCAAACGCCACCACCACCGCGTCGGCGGGGATCACCTCTTCCGAACCGGGTACCGGCTGGGGACGCCGGCGCCCTTTCTCGTCCGGTTCGCCCAGCTCGGTGGTGACCACCTTGACCCCCTCCACCCGACCGCTGCCGACGATCTCCACCGGCTGCCGGTTCCACATGAAGTTCACCCCCTCCTCCTTGGCATTGGTCACTTCACGCCGGGAGCCGGGCATGTTGGCCTCGTCACGACGATAGGCGCACACCACGCTCAGCGCCCCCTGGCGAATGGCGGTGCGGGTGCAGTCCATGGCGGTGTCGCCCCCGCCGAGCACCACCACCCGTTTGCCGTACATATTGATGAACTCCGACTCGTCCTTCTCCAACCCCAGACAGCGGTTGATATTGGAGATCAGATAGGGAAGTGCCGAATGGACTCCCGGAAGGTCCTCCCCCGGAAAGCCACCCCGCATATACTCGTAGGTTCCCATACCCAGGAATACCGCATCATATTCCTCGAGAAGCTGCTGGAACAGGATGTCCTTGCCCACTTCGGTATTGAGCACGAACTCCACGCCCATCTCCCGCAGCAGTTCACCACGCCGCCTCACTACCGATTTTTCCAGCTTGAACTCCGGAATGCCGAAGGTGAGCAGTCCCCCAATCTCGGGATGCCGATCATAGACCACCGGCTTCACGCCGTGGCGCACCAGCACGTCGGCGCAACCCAGCCCGGCCGGCCCGGCCCCAACGATGGCCACCCGCTTGCCGCTCTCTTTCACCTTGGAGAGATCGGGGCGCCACCCCTCGCCCAGGGCCGTGTCGGTGATGAAACTCTCCACCGCACCGATGGTCACGGCGCCGAAACCGTCGTTCAGGGTACAGGCGCCCTCGCAGAGACGATCCTGGGGACAGACCCGGCCGCAGATCTCCGGCAGACTGTTGGTGCGGTTGGAAAGCTCCGCCGCCTCGATGATGTTGCCCTCCGCCACCAGCTTGAGCCAGTTCGGAATGTAGTTGTGCACCGGGCAACGCCACTCACAATAGGGATTGCCGCATTCGAGGCAGCGATCCGCCTGTACGGCGGCATTTTTTGGATCGAACCTCCCGTAGATCTCGCAATAGTTCTTGATCCGCTCCTGCGCTGCCTTCTTTTCCGGCAGTGTGCGAGGTACCTGGAGAAACTGAAAGATATTTCCCATTACTCCGTCATCCAGTCATCAATTGTCAAGCCGCAGCATTGCGCAGATCGGCGATCAGCGAGGCCAGCTTCAACGCCTTCGGTTTCACCAGCCAGAACCTGCCTGCCAGATCCGGGAACTGCGCCAGAATCTCCCGCCCGTAGGTACTGCCGGTCTCCTCCACGAAGCGCTGGATCAGCTCCTGCAAGTGGTCACGGTAGGCGCCCATGTTCTCCGTGGTGATGCGGTGAATATCGATCAGCTCATGGTTGTAGTGATCCACGAAGGTGTTGTCCCGATCCAGCACATAGGCGAAACCTCCGGTCATTCCGGCTCCGAAGTTGAGCCCGGTCCGTCCCAGCACCACGACCACCCCGCCGGTCATGTATTCACAACCATGGTCCCCCACTCCTTCCACCACTGCGCAGGCACCGGAGTTGCGCACGGCGAAACGCTCACCGGCCAGACCAGCGGCGAACAGATGGCCACCGGTGGCCCCATAGAGACAGGTGTTGCCGATGATTGCGGTCTCGTGGCTGTTGAAACGGCTGTCGGCAGGCGGATGGATGACCAGCTTGCCCCCGGCCATCCCCTTGCCGACGTAATCGTTGGCATCCCCTTCCAGGTACATGTGCAGTCCGCCGGCATTCCAGACCCCGAAGCTCTGGCCGGCGGTCCCTTGCAGGCGGAGTGTGACGGGAGCGTCTTCCATTCCCAGGTTGCCGTGACGACGGGCGATCTCTCCCGACAGACGTGCGCCGATGGAGCGATGGATGTTCTTCAAACGATAACGGAAGGTACCCCCGCGTTTCTCCTCGATGGCCGGCAGTATCTCCCGCACCATCTGTTCCGCCAGTTCGCCCTTGTCGAAGGGTTCGTTGCGCGGCTCCGTGCAGTAGCGGGGTTTCTCCTCCGGCACACCGCCATCACTCAGGATGGGAGAGAGATCCAGCTTCTGCTGCTTGGGCGTGGCGCCCGGCAGCCGTTCCAGCAGATCGGTGCGGCCGATGATCTCCTCCAGCCGCCGGTAACCCAGCTGGGCCAGCAGTTCACGCACCTCCTCGGCGACGAAGCGGATATAGTTCATGACCATCTCCACCTTGCCGATATAGTGCTCCATGCGCAACACCTCGTGCTGGGTGGCCACGCCGGTGGCACAGTTGTTGAGGTGACAGATACGCAGGTACTTGCAGCCCATGGCTATCATGGGCGCGGTGCCGAACCCGAAACTCTCTGCCCCCAGCAGCGCGGCCTTGACCACATCCAGCCCGGTCTTGAGACCGCCATCGGCCTGTACCCGGACCTTGTCACGCAGGTTGTTGGCGCGCAGGATCTGATGGGTCTCGGTAAGCCCCAGTTCCCACGGGGAACCGGCATACTTCACCGAGGTGAGCGGGCTGGCGCCGGTACCACCATCGTGGCCGGAGATGGTGATGAGATCGGCATAGGCCTTGGCCACTCCAGCGGCGATGGTGCCCACGCCCGCCTCGGCCACCAGCTTGACCGAGACCAGCGCCTCGGGATTCACCTGTTTGAGATCGAAGATGAGCTGTGCCAGATCCTCGATGGAATAGATGTCGTGGTGCGGTGGCGGCGAGATCAGGGAGACACCCGGCTTGCAATAGCGCAGCTCGGCAATCAACTCGTTCACCTTGCCACCCGGCAGCTGCCCCCCCTCACCGGGCTTGGCCCCCTGCGCAATCTTGATCTGGATGACTTCGGCGCTGGAGAGATAGGCCGGTGTCACTCCGAAGCGGCCGGAGGCCACCTGCTTGATCTTGGAGCGTTTGATGGTGCCGTAGCGGGCCGGATCCTCACCCCCTTCCCCGGAGTTGGAGCGGCCGCCCAGACGGTTCATCGCCTCGGCGAGGGTCTCGTGGGCCTCCGGGGAGAGTGCCCCCAGCGACATGGCGGCGGAGTCGAAACGCTGGACGATGGACTCCACCGGCTCTACCTCATCCAGGCTGATCGGTGTCTCCGCCTTGCGCAATCGCATCATGTCGCGGAAGGCGAGTACCGGACGCTCGTTCACCAGCCGGGCGAACTCGCGGTAATCCTCGTAGCGACCGGTGGTCACCGCATGGCGCAAGGCGCGCACCACGTCGGGATTGTAGGCGTGGTCCTCGCCGCCGTGGATGTATTTGAGCAACCCGCCCTGGGTTATCGGGCGGCGGGGGTCCCAGGCCTCACGCATCAATTGCCGTTGATCCCGTTCCAGATCCTCGAAACGGCTGCCTTGCAGGCGGTTGGTGGTCCCCCTGAAACAGAGCTCCACCACCTCGTCGTGCAGCCCAACCGATTCGAACAGCTGAGCCCCCCGATAGCTGGCGATGGTGGAGATTCCCATCTTGGAGATGATCTTGTAGAGCCCCTTGTTGATTCCTTTGCGGTAGTTGTGCATCAGCTCACCGCAGCCCGGCCCCTTGATCTCTCCGGTCCGCTGCAGATCCAGCAGGCACTCATAGGCCAGCCAGGGATAGATGGCGGTGGCTCCGTAGCCGATCAGCACTGCGAACTCGTGTGGATTGCGGGCGGTGGCGGTCTCCACCACGATGTTGGCATCACAACGCAGCCCCTCCTGAATCAGCTTGTGGTGCACTGCACCGGTGGCCAGCAGGGCATGAACCGGGACCCTGTCAGGGGCCACCTGCCGATCCGAGAGGATCAACACCACCTTGCCACCCTTCACCGCTGCCACCGCCTGGTCACATATGCGCTGCAGGGCTTCCCGGAGATTCCCCTTGGCGGGATAGTCGAGATCGATACGCCAGCAGGCGTAATCGGGATCGTCCAGATCCTGCAACTGCTGGAACTTGCTCGCCGACAGCACCGGCGAATCCACCAGCAGCCGGGCGGCATGATCTTCGGTCTCCTCGAACAGATTCTTCTCCCGCCCGAAGCAGCTCTCCAGCGACATCACGATCTGTTCACGGATGGGGTCGATGGGGGGGTTGGTCACCTGCGCGAACTGCTGACGGAAATAGTCGTAGAGAGAGCGCACCCGGCGGGAGAGCACCGCCACCGGGGTGTCGTCTCCCATGGAGCCGATTGCCTCCTGCCCCGACTCCGCCAGTACCCGCAGTACCTGATCCCGCTCCTCGAAGCTGACCTGGAACAGCTTCTGGCATACCTCGAAGCGTTCCCGGGGCATCGGCTGGATGCACTGTTCCTCACTCTCCAGCTCCGATCGGAGACGCCGGATATGGCGGTTCAGCCAGCTCTTGTAGGGATGGCGTTGCTTGAGCCGCTCGTCGATCTGTTCCGGCAACAGCAGCTCACCGGTGGCGGTATCGGCGGCCAGCATCTGACCGGGACCGAGCCGCCCCTTGGCCACCACGTCCCCGGGGGCATAGTCATAGACCCCCACCTCGGAGGCGAGGGTGATATGGCGATCCCGGGTGACCACCCAGCGCGCCGGACGCAGACCGTTGCGATCCAGCACACAGGCGGCGTAACGCCCGTCGGTGAGCACGATGCCGGCCGGGCCGTCCCACGGCTCCATGTGCATGGAGTTGTACTCGTAGAAGGCACGCAGATCCGGATCCATGGTCTCCACGTTCTGCCAGGCGGGAGGAATCAGCAACCGCATGGCCCGAAAGATGTCCATGCCGCCTGCCAGCAACGCCTCCAGCATGTTGTCCAGGCTGCTGGAGTCGGAACCGCTCATGGAGACCAGCGGCAACACGTCCGGCATGGGGATGTGGGGCGTCTTGAACTTGTGGCCCCGGGCCACGGACCAGTTGCGGTTCCCCTGAATGGTGTTGATCTCGCCATTGTGGGCCAGATAACGGAAGGGCTGCGCCAGCCGCCACTCGGGCCAGGTGTTGGTGGAAAAACGCTGGTGAAAGACACACAGCGCCGACTCCAGCCGCGAATCGTTGAGATCGCGGTAGAAGACCGGCAGATTGGCCGGCATCACCAGCCCCTTGTAGGAGAACACCCGGGAAGAGAGGCTGGGGACATAGAAGGTCTCGTCCCCGGAGCCGATGGCCTTTTCGGTACGGCGCCGGGCCACATAGAGATGACGCTCGAAACGGATCTCGTCCATTCCCTGCGGCGCGTTGACGAAGATCTGACGGAACAGCGGAAGGCTCTTCAACGCCTCTTCGCCACAGGCGGAATCGTCAGTGGGAACGGTGCGCCAGCCGGCCACTTCCAGCCCTTCCGCGGCGAGCTCCTGCTCCAGCCGGGAACCGGCCCGCTCGGCCAGCTCCGCCTGACGGCTGAGAAAGACGATGCCGGTGGCATAACGTTCGGCCAACCGGATCCCCGCCTCGTCCGCCACCGCCCGCATGAAACAGTCGGGCATCTTCATGAGCAGGCCGCAACCATCACCGGTCTTGCCGTCTGCCGCCACGGCGCCGCGATGGGTGAGCCGCGCCAAGGCGTCGATGGCGGTCTGCACCAGCCAGTGGCTGGGCTCGCCATCCATGTGAGCGATCAGACCGAAACCGCAGCTGTCCTTTTCGAAGGAGGGACGATATAGACCCGGGGATCCGATGTTCTCTGAATTCATGCCTTGTTCTAAACCGTATCACCTAAGGGGGAACTGCCTGCCCAAACCCCAACCTTGGCAGGCAAAATAGCAGGAAATTATACTACCGACGGCTTTCCCCATCAATGAGCGCCGTTGCGCCACATCCGCCGGAAAACCGGGCGGATGTGGCATTCTCCCGACTGGAACACCGAAAGGGGCGCGCACGAAGAAGTCGTCGCTACGGCGTCACTCGGATTGCGCGAGCTCTTTCTGGATACTGCCGAAACTGCGCATCCAGGGGCGATGCTTGCGCCAGGCGCTCGGCAACCTCTCGAGCGCGGCCAGGGCCGCACTCTTGGTGGGGTAGCTGTTGTAGATCAATGCATACCAGTCCTTGCCCCCCCGCCTGGTCCGGAAATAGACCGCACCGTCCGCCGGACCGTGCCGGCGCAGGAACGCCTCGATGCTGCGTTTCTCCGTACCGGCCAGGAGCTGCAACGTGTAATGGCGGGGATTCTGGCGGCGCAGCCATTCGATGTCCCGCAACCCTTTGGGCTCCCGGTGGAAAGCCGCTTTCTGCTCCTTGACCGCCGCCAGGTCCGCCAGAGAGATGCGGATGTTTCCGATCTGGCGCACCCAGGGCGAGACATCCTCGAATCTCTTGGCCAGTCGCGCCGCCGCCTCGTTGGCCGACTTGAAATCGGGATAGACACCCGTCACCAGGGAGTACCAATCCTTGCCCTGGCTCACACCGCGAAAATAGGCCAGATCTCCCTGCAACCGGTGCTGCTCGACGAACGCCAGCACATCGGATTCTTTCCCGGCCCCCATCAGCTGTACCGTGTAGTGGGCCGGATCCTGGGCCAGCAACCACGCCTCGCGATGGAGCCCCGCTTTCTCGCCGCCCGCTGCGGAGGACCCGGCCGGCGATGCCTCCAGTTCCGCCTTCGTCGGCGCTACCTGGAACTCGACTATCCGGGAACTCGCACCATCGGGATTGGTCACCCGCACGGTCCAGGTGTCCGCTGCGCGGCCAGTGACAATGGCGATCCGCATCTCCTCGGGGCTCGTGACCTCCACCTGCTCCGGGGCCAGCTCCTTGACGCGTCCCGTCCACCCCACGGTGACACGGCTTCCGGGCCCGAAGCCGCTGCCACGCAGGATCACCGTCTGGCGCTTGCTCGAAGCGGGCACCGGGTCGGGAAGGACGGCCTCGATGACCGGCGGGACGATCTCGGCCACCGGGGACTGGTTTTGAGCGGCCGC